>NZ_JBKFTN010000013.1:28079-194678 GCF_050432945.1 Pseudomonas sp. 18173 | reverse complement strand
ACGCCGCTGGAGATGACGGACCGCGAGGGGCGGTTTGTTACGCAGGATCCGATTGGGCTAAGTGGTGGGGTAAACCTTTATGGATACACCCGAAACCCTATTGATTGGATTGACGCCTTAGGGTTAAGTTGTGAGAGCCTGAATGGAAAGTATAGTGAGACGACTAAGGCAAAGCTTCCAAGCTGGGTTGCCGAGTCTTTCCATAATGGTGAATACAAGACTATTGTAACTACTAAAGATATTTATGCGTATCGTGTTTTTGGTGGTAATGCCAAGGCAGGTGGAGGTTTTGTATCTACAACGCCGGCTTCTAGTAGAATACAAGCGAAGTTAGACGCGGCCCTGTTACTGGAATGGAAAAATACACGGCAATTTGAGGCTAAAATCCTTATTCCCAAGGGGACGACACTCAATGTGGGAGCGGTGGCGCCGCAGATCACCAAGTCAGGAACAGTATTTAAAGGCGGTGCGGACCAAATGCTAATGCCGCAAAATTGGCCTGAAAGTTGGATTGTGGGTGTCAGAAGTATAAGCGCTATATAAAGGTTGCGAGATGAAAGAAGCTGAGTTGGTAGGTTTGTTGCGAGAAATACTGAGTGAGTTAAAAAAGCTTCAGGCCGAGCGAGGCGGAACTGATCTTCGTTCTATTGTCGAAAATTACGAAAGGGCGATAGTGCTCTTGCTTGGTGGTAATTTGACCGATAATTTAATCAAGTTTTCTCCTAGGGAGTATTTAGAGATATATAGTGATTATGAGAATCCACTGCTTGAAAAAATGGATTTTGCACAGAAGGAAATTAATCATTATTTGGTGGTCGGGCTTTGAGTGCTTGGTGTTTTTTTAGACGTTATTTTTGATGGTGCAAAATGTATGCAGGCATGTTGTTGCGGAGTGACTTGTAGATAGTTGTTTTTTCTATAGATCATGAAAGGTCGAGAAGCAACATGTATTCAAAAAATATGGTGGCACAATGATGAAGCTTATGGGGTAGCTCCAGCGTGATGTAAGTTATTTGGCATCCTCTGACTCTCTGATCAATGGCTTGAGCCGTACTCATAGTAAAATATGACAAAAATTTGCATTCATCTAACCACGGGTATATACACGCACCATGCTCGATTCCCAATGTTTATGCATCAACCTGCGTCGCGCCGCCCGTGGCGTCAGCAGGCATTACGACGGCGCTCTCGACGGCTTCGGGATCAACGTTGCGCAGTATTCTTTGCTGTGCAATCTGCAGCGTCTGGATCAGCCGAGCATCTCGGTCCTGGCCGAGGCCATGGGGCTGGATCGCAGCACCCTGGGGCGCAATTTGCGGGTGCTGGAGGGCGACGGCCTGGTGACGCTGGTCGAGGGCGAGGACATGCGCAACCGCATCGTCCTGCTGACCGAGGCCGGGGCAGAGCGCCTCAAGGCTGCGTTGCCGGCCTGGGAAGCCGCACAGCAGCGTTTGATCGATCGCCTGGGTGCCGAGAAGCGCGAAACCTTATTGAAGCTGCTGGACGAACTGGCGTGATGCCGGTTTTTCCGATCTTAAGCGGGTATATACCCGCTACTGGAGAATAACAATGACATCGATGTGGCGTACTTGCGGCTGGGTTCTGTTGGGGAGTGCGCTGATCCTTGCGTTGTCTCTGGGCGTACGACATGGCTTCGGGCTGTTTCTGGCGCCGATGAGCGCCGAGTTCGGTTGGGGCCGTGAAGTCTTTGCCTTCGCCATCGCCCTGCAGAACCTGATCTGGGGCCTTGCCCAGCCGTTCACCGGTGCATTGGCCGACCGCTTTGGCGCGGCAAAAGTGGTGCTGATCGGTGGTGTCCTGTACGCGGTGGGGCTGATTTGCATGGGGCTCTCCGATTCGGCGGTGACCTTGTCGCTGAGCGCCGGCCTGCTGATCGGCATCGGGCTGTCCGGTACGTCGTTCTCGGTGATCCTGGGGGTGGTCGGTCGCGCAGTGCCGCCGGAAAAACGCAGCATGGGCATGGGCATCGCCAGTGCCGCCGGTTCGTTCGGCCAGTTCGCGATGTTGCCCGGCACCCTCGGTCTGATCGGCTGGCTTGGCTGGTCCGCGGCGCTGCTGGCGTTGGGTTTGCTGGTGGCGCTGATCGTGCCGCTGGTGAGCATGCTCAAGGACAAGCCGCTGCCGGTGCTGGGGCACGAACAAACCCTTGGCGAAGCACTGCGCGAAGCCTGCTCTCACTCCGGATTCTGGCTGTTGGCGTTCGGCTTTTTCGTGTGCGGATTCCAGGTGGTGTTCATCGGTGTGCATTTGCCGGCCTACCTGGTGGATCAGCACCTTCCGGCGACGGTCGGCACCACGGTGCTGGCGCTGATCGGCCTGTTCAACATATTCGGCACCTACACCGCTGGATGGCTCGGCGGGCGGATGTCCAAGCCGCGTTTGCTCACTGGTTTGTACGTGCTGCGGGCGGTGGTGATTGCGTTGTTCCTGTGGGCGCCGGTGACCACCACCTCGGCCTACCTGTTCGGCATGGCCATGGGCTTCCTGTGGCTGTCGACAGTGCCGTTGACCAACGGTACGGTAGCGACCTTGTTTGGTGTGCGAAACCTGTCCATGCTCGGTGGGATTGTTTTCCTGTTTCACCAGCTCGGTTCGTTCCTGGGCGGCTGGTTGGGCGGGGTGGTGTATGACCGGACCGGGAGTTATGACTTGATCTGGCAAGTGGCAATTCTCTTGAGCCTGTTGGCCGCCGCCCTGAACTGGCCGGTGCGCGAGCGGCCGGTAGAGCGTCTGCAATCACAAATGAGTGCGACATGAACAGTCTTTGGCCGCGGGTCGCTGTAGCCGCCGCCTGCGCCTTGTTGCTGGCGCTGTCGTGGTGGGGCTGGCATCAGGGCGGGCTGGCGCTGATGCAGTTGGGCATGGGGACTTGCTAGCGCGATGGCGGGGCGAGTAACGTCGAACCCTGACGAATTCCCAAGGATGTCCCGAGATGCTGATGCGCTGGCTGGCAGTTCCTGCGTTACTGGTCACATTTTCCGGGTGGGTTCACGCGGCGGATTGCCCGGATCTGTTGCAAGGCTCGTTGCCCAAGCTGCGTGCCAAGGAATCCATTGATTTGTGCCAGCGCTTCGCCGGTAAGCCGTTGGTGGTGGTCAATACCGCAAGCTTCTGTGGCTTCGCTCCGCAGTTCAAAGGCCTTGAGGCGCTGAACCAGCGCTTCAAGGGGCAAGGGCTGGAGGTCATTGGCGTTCCGTCCAACGATTTCAAGCAGGAGTCGAAGGATGGCGCCGAGACTGCCAAGGTCTGCTACGTCAACTATGGCGTGACCTTCACCATGACCGAACCGCAAAAAGTTCGTGGCGACGATGCGACGCACTTGTTCAAGGTCCTCGCCAGTCAAGCGAGCGCGCCGAAGTGGAATTTCTACAAGTATGTGGTGGATCGCCAAGGCAAGGTGATCGCCAGTTTCTCCAGCCTGACCAAGCCGGATGATCCGGAGTTCATTGCGGCGGTGGAGAAAGCGCTGGCTTCGCCACCGCTCGTTTCGACCCCCTGAGCATCACCCACGAAAAAGCCCCGTCTCTGTGAAGAGAGCGGGGCTTTTTTGATTCCGTTGGCGGGCGGTTCAGGCTCGCCGGGAATCATCAGAAACGGTAGGTCGCGCCGAGACCGAAACCGTTCGCGTAGTTTTCATACTTGGAGTTGTAGCTCTGGCCACGGTCGTTGCTGTTGTTGATCTTGACCGACTCTTCGTGCAGGTACGAATACGCCAGGTCGATGGTCAGGTCGTCGGTCGGGCTCCAGCCTGCGCCCAGGCTGAACGCCTTGCGATCGCCCGTCGGGATGCGTGGGGAACGGTCGACGTTGTTGGTCGGTGCCTGGTCAATGGACAGGCCGCCACGCAGTACCCATTGCTTGTTCAACTGGTAGGACGCGCCGATGGCGTGAGCCCAGGTGTCGTGCCAGTTCTGTTCTTCGGTGATGGTGCCGAACTGGCCGTTCAGAACAGCCGGAACACCTGTGTTTTCAACGGTGATGTCTTTCAGGCGGCTCCAGCGGGTCCAGGTGCTGCCTGCATACAGAGTCCATTTGTCGTCGAGTTGGTGAGTGACCGAGAAGTCCACCGATTCAGGCGTGGTCACATCCAGCGAAGCGTCGAACTTCTGATTTGGGTTCTGGCCGATCAGGCTCAGCACGTTGTAGTTGACCTTGGTGCTGCCCTCGAGCTTGTACTTCACTTTCGAGTGGTAGGTCATGCCGACGCGAGTACTGTCGGTGGCTTGAATCAGCACGCCGATGTTGTAGCCCAGCGCGGTGTCGTCGCCTTCGATCTTGACCTTGCCGTCTGGCGCGGCCTGGGTAATCGACAGGTTCGACTCCAGGGTGCCGTCAATGCGGTTGATGGTCGGGCCAAAACCGATGGAAACCTTGTCGTTGAAGGCGTAGCTGACAGTCGGTTGCAGGGTGACGACCCTGACTTCGCTCTTGCTGCCGAAGTAACGACCGGCAAAGCCGTTCTCGTAATCAGTCACCAAACCGAACGGCGCGTAGACGCCGAATCCGACCGCCCACTGGTCATCGATTGGCTTGACGTAATAGCCCATCGGCACGCCCATGAAGGGGACCATGTCACCCTTGTTGGTGCCGCCGTTTGGACGGGAGCTGGCATCACTGATGTCGGTGTGCGCGTCGATAAATGCGACACCACCGGTCACTTGTTCGCGTTTGAGGCGAGACATGCCGGCAGGGTTGCCGAAAACAGTGCTTGCATCATCGGCAGAGGAAGATCGCCCGGCAAAACCTGTACCCATCCCGCTGATGCTTTGTTCGTTGAGGGCAAAGCCACTTGCGAAAATCTGGGTGGATGCCATGGCAACGGCGAGACTGATACTGGTTTTGAGCATTACTTTTTTCATTATTAGAACTCCTGGTGATCACCGGGGCGAAAATTACCAACATTTTCGTCCCGGCGCCATAGGCTGTATGCCTTGATTTAGAGCGGTTTTGTAGGACAATCCGACCAGATTCGCGGCGTGTTGCGCGATCTTTGGATCCAGAGGTGTCAGCAGGCTACCTGATTCAGCGGTGAAACACAGGTTTGCCAGGCGCAAGTGAAGTCACGCAGGCGCCCCTGGGGATGAAATGTCTGGCGCCAGATTCTGGCCATGCCCAGCAAATCATCGGGGGCGGGGAGGGGGGTATTCTGTTCTTCCACCAGCAGCCAGGCGATGGCTGTGGCGTAACGCAGGTTGACGGTCAACTCGAGGTGCGGGCCACTCAGGAACGCATGCTGGCTGGCCAGGCCGCGGACCAGGCTCGCACGTTCCGGATCAAGGGCCAGGTAATGGTCCCAAAGGGCCTGGTGGCGGGGTTCGGCGATGCGGTACAGACCGTGCCCGCGGCGGTCATGCAGGGCAGAACCAAGGGCGGACTGGCTGGCGGCAATGCCCAGCAGCAGGGATTCGGCAGTAGCGCTATGTTGTCCGAGATAGATCAATGTCGGACGAATCACATAACGGCACAGTTCGCTGGCAGCGATACCCATAAAACCCTCGAAACCTGAATTGGGCGGCGATACCTGAAGGGGGCTTGGCAGCTGTGAATCGACTCAGGCTCACCGCAAGCGGGTCAAGCCGCTTGAGTTGAAGTGTAGTGTCATATTCGCGCCGTAAAGGCCTGTTTTTAAAATATTTCCAACGACCAGTTATAACCCTTATATCGGATCGTGCTTAGTCGTGGCTGGAGGGCAGGGAAACATCGGGCAATAAAAAGCCCCGCTTTTCGGGCAGGGCTTTCGGGTTTTCAGCCTTTCTGGCGTTTCAGGCAACCAGTGCCTGACGGGTACGCTCGATCACGGCCTGCAGCGGCTCGGCGCTGGAGTATTGATCGGGGTACAGGCGTTCGCTGTGACGAGCGATGCCGTGTTCGTTGACCAGTGTGAAGCTGAAGCAGCCTTTGCGAGCGGCCATGATCAGGCAGTTCATTGGAGCAAAAGCGTTGGTTAGGGTGCGAATGGCATCCTGAGTCTGGATTTGAGTAGACATTATTGGGTGTTCCTACAATTGACACGGATAAGAACCGTGCAGCGTTAAAACGTTCCAGTAACGTCGATCACCATTGATCGAACGAAGAACCCGACTGGAACAAAGCAGCCAGTTTGAAGCGCTGAAAAGTTGGCGCGCTTGGGCTGGCAGGTAGGTACTTAGGAGGGCAGGCAACACATCGAGGGCAAAGGTTCTGGGCCCGGGGTGAAGATCCTGATCAATTTGCAGGTTGGTTCGAGCAGAGTAGGCAGGCGGAACAGCACCCTTTGTTTTCGATTCAAAGGTGGTGTTGGCGCAAGATTTACCTGGAAACCATCGAGGTGGTCGATCCCGCTTGTTCGGTGGAGGCTTCCGTCGGGAAGGCTGACCGGGGGGATTTGTTCGACCAGAATTGACTTTCAGCTTGGTACTAACGCCGCGGATACTAACGGATTGAACTGGCCAAGGGAAGTGTGTTAACGAAAAGAGTTTCCCGGCCGGTGCCTGATATGGCCATTTTTGGCCTGTAGCGGCGTGCATAAGGCTGCGCTGTCTGCGATTGATACGCCTTGTATCCGGACAAAATCCGACCACCGGTCATCGAAGTTTGTAGCCGCGCAACCGTCCAGATGCAGGGTTTGCCAGGGCTTATCCCCAGGCGAGGCCAGAAAATGCGCCGAAAAGGTGCATCGATATAACCGTCGCAAAGGCACTTGTGCACATTAGTTGCGCAGTCTGTCACCCCGCTGTCATCACATGTTCAAGCACAATGGCTGCCTGTAACCAAAATTTAAGTCAATGAAAAACATCGCTTTTTTTTACTGGTGAAAAAATCGTCAGTTTGACTGCGAGCCCCATTCCACAGGGCTTTGAGCGGGTTCGAGGGCGGTTGTCCACTGAGTTATCCACAGCTTCTGTGGATTGTCCCGAGCGCTTGCTCTAGGACGGGCGTGCCGGGATATTTTCAGCTTTACCTGTAAGAAAAAGAGAGTAAAGTTGCGCGCCTTCCGATCTGCCCCACAGTGCTTTATGAAGTTTCGCTCAGCCTCTGTTTCCTCTTCCTCCACACCACCTTCTGTTGCCCCTACCAAGCGCTTTTCCATGCGCGTGGCAGAGTGGCTGTTGGACAGTCCGCACCTGGGCGAAAACCGTAACGTCAAACACATCGCCGGACGCCTGCTTAAGCAGCCGGCCCGGGAAGGCGTGGTGGCCGCGCAAAGTCGCCTTGGCCAGTTGATGTGCCGGGAATGCGGGAATGCCCGGGACCGCCGGATCGGTCAGGACCTGCTGCGTCAGGCCGCCCGGGCAGGCGATCGCCGTGCGCAACAGGAACTGGGGCTGATCGAAGACTGAGCTGTCCAAGATCAGGCGCCTTGGTTAACCTTCAGGCTTTATCCCAATGGCAGGAGTGGCTATGGCAGTGGACTTGACCAGCGTATTGCTGGGTCTGGCAGCGGCTGGGTTGCCGTTGCTGGTATTGGCCTGGCAACTCCAGCGTCGGGCCAGCACCACGCAAGCCGACGTTGCGCTGCTGCACGAACGCCTGGCCATGGCACAACTGGCGCAGGACGGATTGAGTGCACAACTTGAGTCCAGCCGCGATGAAGTCGGCGATCTGACCCAGGCCAATGCCGCCAAGCAGGCTGATCTGGCGGCGCTGCGTCGTGAAGTCGAACTGCTGCAGATCGAGCGCGACGACGCCCGGGACGCCGCCCATGCGTGGAATATCGAGCGCGCCGGCAAAGAAGCCGAATTGCGCCGCCTGGATGCCCAGGCCGCCTCGCTCAACGCCGAGTTGCGCGAACAACAGGACAGCCATCAACAACGCCTCAACGACCTGCAAGGCTCTCGGGATGAATTGCGCGCGCAGTTTGCCGAGTTGGCGGGGAAAATTTTCGATGAGCGCGAGCAGCGTTTTGCCGAAACCAGCCAGCAGCGCCTGGGGCAGTTGCTCGATCCACTCAAGGAACGCATCCAGTCCTTCGAAAAACGTGTCGAGGAAAGCTATCAGAACGAGGCTCGTGAGCGTTTCTCCCTGGCCAAGGAGCTGGAGCGTCTGCAGCAGCTGAATCTGCGCTTGAGCGATGAGGCCACCAACCTGACCCGCGCCTTGAAAGGGCAGAAGACCCAGGGCAATTGGGGCGAGCTGATTCTTGAGCGGGTGCTTGAGCATGCGGGGCTGGAGAAGGGCCGCGAGTACCAGACGCAGGTCAATCTCAAGGGGCCGGACGGCGAGCGCTTCCAGCCGGACGTGATCATTTACCTGCCGGGCGACAAGCAGGTGGTGGTCGACTCCAAGGTCAGCCTGACGGCCTATCAGCAATACGTGGCGGCTGAAGACGAGGGCATCGGCCAGATCGCCATCAAGCAGCACGTGCTGTCGTTGCGAAATCACGTCAAGGGCCTGGCCGGCAAGGATTACAAGCGTCTCGATGGCTTGCACAGCCTGGATTTCGTGTTGCTCTTCGTGCCGATCGAGGCGGCGTTTTCTGCCGCGTTGCAGGCCGAGCCGACGCTGTTTCAGGAGGCTTTCGACCGCAACATCGTGATCGTCAGCCCCACCACGTTGCTGGCAACCCTGCGGGTCATCGACAGCCTGTGGAAACAGGAGCGCCAGAGCCAGAATGCCCGGGAAATCGCCGAGCGGGCAGGCTGGCTGTACGACAAGTTCGTGCTGTTCATCCAGGATCTGGACGAGGTCGGCAATCGCTTGCAGCAACTGGACAAGGCCTACAGCTCGGCACGCAACAAGCTGACAGAGGGGCGAGGCAACCTGGTCAGTCGCAGTGAACAACTCAAGTTGCTGGGCGCACGGGCGAGCAAGAGCCTGCCGGCGGACTTGCTGGAGCGGGCGATGACGGATGTGGACGGGTTGGTCGAATTGCNGTCGGCAATCGCTTGCAGCAACTGGACAAGGCCTACAGCTCGGCACGCAACAAGCTGACAGAGGGGCGAGGCAACCTGGTCAGTCGCAGTGAACAACTCAAGTTGCTGGGCGCACGGGCGAGCAAGAGCCTGCCGGCGGACTTGCTGGAGCGGGCGATGACGGATGTGGACGGGTTGGTCGAATTGCCGGAATAGCCCCAGGCGAGCGTGGACCTTGTGGCGAGGGGGCTTGCCCCCGTTGGGTCGCGCAGCGGCCCCCATGCTATTTAAAGAAACTATTCAGGAAGCACCGGTTACCTGATTGACGACTGCTGCGCAGCCGAACGGGGGCAAGCCCCCTCGCCACAGAAGGTTGTGTTGAACCGAATTACAACGGCAAATACCGGCTCAACAACGCGCGCAACGCTGCCGGTTTCACCGGTTTGGCCAGATAGTCCAGCCCCGCGGCATGCACCTGGTCAACCGTCTCCGGCCGGCCATCGGCGCTGATCACCACGCCGGGAACCGGCTCGCCCATCTGAGTGCGCAGCCAGGCCATCAAGTCGGTTCCGGTCTCGCCATGATCGAGGTGGTAATCCACCAGTGCCAATTGCGGGCGCATGCCTTCGGCCAGCAGCGTTGCGCACTCTTCGCGATTGCGTGCGGTCCAGACCTGGCAACCCCAGCGGCTGAGCAGGCTGTTCATGCCGATCAGGATGCTGTCCTCGTTGTCGATGCACAGCACCTGCGCGCCATTGAGCAATTTGCCATTGAGCTCGGCGACTTTGACCGGCGCTGCGGTTTGCGCCCGGGCCAGCGGCACGCTGACGCTGAACACACTACCGCGTCCCGGCCAGGAGCGAACGCGCAGGGTGTGACCGAGCACGCGACATAGTCCGTCGGCAATCGCCAACCCCAGGCCGAGGCCTTTTTCGGCCCGTGTCTGGTGGCTGTCGAGGCGCTTGAACTCTTCGAAAATCACCTGCTGTTTGTCTTCCGGAATACCTGGCCCACGGTCCCAGACTTCCAGGCACAGTTGTCCTTTGCGCCGACGAACCCCCAGCAGCACCGGCCCTTTGCCGTAGCGAAATGCGTTGGTCAGGAAGTTCTGCAGGATCCGCCGCAGCAGTTTGATGTCGCTGTCGACCCGCAGCGCGCTGCCGCGAACGCGGAATTCCAGTTTTTGTTCTCGCGCCAGTGCCTTGAATTCGGTACCGAAGGTGTCGAACAGTTCGTTGACTGCGAATGGCTGGCGATTCGGGTTGATCTTGCCGTTCTCCAGGCGGGAAATGTCCAGCAGGTCGCTGATCAAGTCCTCGGCCGAGCGCAGCGAACTGTCCAGGTGTTCGACCAGTTTCTGCGCTTCGCCGGACAAACCATCGTCCTGATGGGAGAGGGCGGCGGAGAACAGCCGCGCCGCGTTCAGCGGTTGCATCAAGTCGTGGCTGACCGCCGCGAGAAAACGGGTCTTCGACTGGTTGGCCGCCTCGGCGTTGCCCTTGGCTTCGGTCAGGGCAACGTTGAGTTGCGAGAGTTCGTGGGTCCGTTCGGTCACCCGTTGCTCCAGGCCTTCGTTGGCTTCGGTCAGCGCCTGCTCGGCTTCGCGGAACGCGGTGATGTCGGTGAAACTCATGACGAAGCCACCGCCCGGCATCGGGTTGCCGATCAGCTCGATCACCCGACCATTGGGGAACAATCGTTCGGAAGTATGTGCGCGGCCCTGACGCATCCAGTGCAGGCGACGCGCGACGTGAACCTCGGCTTCGCCCGGGCCGCACAGACCGCGCTCGGCATTATGGCGAATGATGTCGGCGATGGGCCGGCCGACACTGATCAAGCCATCCGGGTAGTTGAATAGCTCCAGGTATCGACGGTTCCAGGCCACCAGTTTCAGCGACTGGTCGACCACGCTGATGCCCTGGGTGATGTTCTCGATGGCGCCCTGCAGCAAGGCGCGGTTGAATTGCAGCACCTCCGAGGCTTCGTCGGCGATGCGCACGACGTCCTCCAGTTGCATCTCCCGGCCTTCAATGGCGGCTTTTACCACCGCGCGGGTCGAAGAGGCGCCGAGCACGCCGGCCAGCAGGCGTTCGGTATGGGCGATCCATTCACTGTCGGCGTTCTGGTTCGGGTTGAAGCCTTTGCCCTGGCGGTAGGCAAAGCGGATGAAGCTTTGACGGGCGCGCTCTTCGCCGACGAAGCGCGCCGCCAGTTGCAGCAGGTCGTCGATCTGCACCGCCAGCAACGAGCGTGCGTTGGGGCGGGCACTGATTTCCTGGCCGATGAAGCGGCCCGCTTGCCAGTGCTCGGAAACCCGGGTGCGCGACAGCACCGAGACCCAGGCGAACAGCGTGAAGTTGCCTGCCAGTGACAGCACCACGCCCTGGGTCAGCGGGGTGATCGGCAGGTTCAGCGGATTGCTGTGTAACCAGGCCAGCCCCGGGAATGTGCTCAGGGACAGGCCGAGGCTGAGGGCGGCAATCGGCAGGATCAGGGTGTAGAACCACAGGAACGTGCCCGCGGCGAGGCCAGCGAAAACCCCGCGACGGTTGGCCTGTTTCCAATACAGCGCGCCAAGCATGGCAGGGGCCAGTTGAGTCACGGCCGCGAAGGCGATCTGGCCAATGGTCGCCAGGCTTGCGGTCGAGCCCAGCAGGCGGTAACTGACATAGGCCAGCAGCAGAATGACCACGATGCTGACGCGGCGCACCGACAACATCCACTGGCGGAACACTTCGAACGGGCGCTCGGCGTTGTTGCGACGCAGCAGCCAGGGCAGCAGCATGTCGTTGGAAACCATGGTCGACAATGCCACGCTGGCCACGATCACCATGCCGGTGGCCGCTGATGCGCCACCGATAAATGCCAGCAGGGCCAGCGCCGGATGCGCCTGGGCCAGGGGCAGGCTGATGACGAACGAGTCCGGCAACACTGAGCTGGGCAGCATCATCTGCCCGGCCAGGGCGATCGGCACGACAAACAAGGCAGCGAGGGCGAGGTAGGTCGGGAATACCCACTTGGCGAGGCGCAGATCCTGGGGGTCGATGTTCTCGACAACGGTCACGTGAAACTGCCGCGGCAAGCAAATGATCGCCATCATCGCCACACCGGTCTGCACCACCATCGACGGCCAGTTGATGGTTTCCTTCCAGTACTGTTCGAGCCGTGGCGCCAGCATGGCCTGGTCGAACAGATCGTCGAAACCGTCGTACAGGCCGTAGGTCACGAACGCGCCGACGGCGAGAAACGCGAACAGCTTGACCAGCGACTCGAAGGCAATCGCCAGCACCATGCCGCGGTGGTGCTCCGTGGCGTCGAGGTTGCGGGTACCGAAGACGATGGTGAACAGCGCCAGCACCAGCGACACGATCAGCGCGGTGTCCTGGGCTCGGGTGCCCATGGCGTCGGCGCCGGCGCCGATCAGCAGGTTCACGCCGAGCACAATGCCCTTGAGCTGCAGCGCGATGTAGGGCAGCACGCCGACCAGGCAAATCAGCGCCACCACCACCGCCAATGGCTGGGATTTGCCATAGCGCGCAGCGATGAAGTCGGCGATCGAGGTGATGTTCTCCTGTTTGCTGATCATCACCATTTTTTGCAGGACCCACGGCGCACCGATCAGCAACAGAATCGGCCCGAGGTAAATCGGCAGGAACGACCAGAGCTGTTCGGCGGCCTGGCCCACTGCGCCGAAAAACGTCCAGCTGGTGCAATAGACCGCCAGCGACAGGCTGTACACCCAGGCTCGCACACGCGGCGGCAAGGGCGCGCTGCGACGGTCGCCATAGAAGGCGATGGCGAACATGATGGCCATATAGGCCAGGGCGACGGCGGCGATCAGCCCGGTGGACAGCGACATGGGGACTCCAGACAAAAGACACCCGGACCTCCCGCCCGGACAGACAGTCTCGCACGACCGCCAGCGTTAGTCAGTGTCGACCAAGGTCGTGGCGTGGCGGGGTGTCGCAGGGGGATTTGCTGTGCCTGAAGTGGCCTCTTCGCGAGCAAGCCCGCTCCCACATTTGATCGCATTCCAATGTGGGAGCGGGCTTGCTCGCGAAAGGGCCTTCACTGATTCAATGCGATCTCGATCAATCGGTGCAACTCTTCGAGTTCCAACGGCGCCTCGGCAAACAGGATGCGAAACACCGTCGGCGCGGCGATCAGATTGATCAGCCGGTCGACACTGGGCCTGGGCACATCCGGATAACGATCCAGAATCGTCTGCAGTTGCCCGCCAATGATCGTCGCGCAATAACTCGGCTTCAGCGCTGCCTGTACGTCGCAGAGCATGTTGCGGCCGGGTTCGGAGCTCATTTCGTCCAGGTACTGTTCCGCCCAGGCGCGCACATCGCCGTGAAGGCTGCCGGTATTGGCCGGTTCGTTGTCGGGCTGCATGCGGGCGAGGGCGACGTCGGCCAGCAGCGCCGACACATCGCCCCAGCGCCGATAGATGGTTGACGGCGTGACGCCTGCGCGCGCAGCGATCTGCGGGACGGTCACGCTGGCGCGGTCCTGCTCCTGCAGGAGTTGACGCACGGCCGCATGAATCGACTCTTGTACCCGTGCGCTGCGGCCACCGGGGCGTAATGTGGGAGCGGTCATCCTGTGTTTCCTGTATTGCGCTGGGTGCCGTCGCAGGCACCCGGTCCTGAAAGCCATGCCTGGGACCTTAACACAAAGAATTTGCTTTAAGAGGGATCCAGTAGCACACTCCGCAAAAGCAAAAAATTAGCTTTTGCGGAGTGTGTCCATGCCCGGTTCTCGTTCAAATCGTGCCAGCCTGTGGTTTCTGGCCGTTACCTTGCTCAGTTTTCTGGCGGCCTCCACTGCGCCGACCCCGCTGTACCACCTGTATCAGGAACAGATGCAGTTTTCTGCCGCGACCCTGACCCTGATCTTTGGCGTGTACGCCCTCAGCCTGTTGGCGGCGTTGCTGACGGTCGGCTCGCTGTCGGATTACCTGGGACGCAAGCCGGTGATTTTTACGGCGGTGGTTCTGAACATGTTGGCGATGCTGCTGTTCATTCACGCCGACAGCGTCGCCTGGCTGATCAGTGCCCGAATTCTGCAAGGTTTTGCCACCGGGATGGCGACCGCCGTGCTGGGCGCAACGCTACTGGATACCGACCGCGAACGGGGGCCGCTGGTCAATAGCGTTGCACCGTTGACCGGCATGGCCATTGGCGGGCTGGGCTGCGGTGCGTTGGCCGAGTACGCCCCGGCTCCGTTGCACCTGACTTTCTGGCTGCTGCTGGCTTTGTTCGTGATGCAGGCGTTGTTTGTCTGGCGCTTGCCGGAAAGCGTCTCGCGGCAGGCCGGGGTTTGGGCGTCATTGCGACCGACGCTGCATGTGCCACGGCAAGCGCGCTCCACTTTGTGGCGGGTGCTGCCGCTCAATACTGCCCTGTGGGCCCTCGGCGGTTTCTACGCATCCCTGGCGCCTTCGTTGGTGCGCACGGCCACGGGCTCGACCTCGAACATGATTGGCGGGGCGACCGTGGCCGCCTTGACGTTAACCGGCGCGCTGATGATTTACAGCATGCGCAACCGACCCGCCAGCAAGGCGTTGTTATTGGGCGCCAGCATGATGCCAGCGGGTGTCGTGTTGATATTGCTGGGGGTGCACGGTGCCAGCCTGCCGCTGTTTTTCCTTGGCACACTGGTCGCAGGCTGTGGATTCGGTTCCGGTTTTCTCGGCACCTTGCGTAGCCTGGTGCCGCTGGCCTTGCCCCATGAACGTGCCGGGCTGGTGTCGACGTATTACGCGCTCAGCTATCTCGCCTTTTGCCTGCCATCGCTGCTGGCCGGGAACCTGAGCCGGACCCTCGGCCTGGTGGCGACCGTCGATGGGTATGGTGTGGTGTTGATTATTCTGGCCCTTGGCGCTTTGGCAGGTTTGATGCGCCCGCGTTCCAGCAGGGTGTGCGAGGCCAATCCATGACATTGCGTCATGGGCATGCCTGATTGAATATCTATAAAGTAGATAAGATATAGAGAAATTACCCGTTATATAGATATTCGATTCGGATCTAACATGGGCTCTACCTCACGAGAGGACAGGAGTTCGCCATGACATGCGCCAATAGCATCAAGCCCGGTATCAAACCTTTCAGTCACTTGCAGCATCCCCGCGAGGTGATTCGCCAGTTCACCCCCAACTGGTTCGCGGCCACCATGGGCACCGGTGTGCTGGCGTTGGCGCTGGCGCAATTGCCGGTCGCCATACCCGCCTTGCACGCCTTCGCCGAAGCCCTGTGGCTGTTCAATATCGGGCTGTTTCTGCTGTTCACGGCGATGTACGCGGCGCGTTGGCTGATGTTTTTCGATGAAGCGCGACGGATCTTCGGCCACTCCACGGTATCGATGTTTTTCGGCACTATCCCGATGGGCCTGGCAACCATCATCAACGGCTTCCTGGTGTTCGGCCTGCCGCGCTGGGGGGAAGGCGTGATTCACGTCGCCGAGGTGCTGTGGTGGCTGGACGTGGCGATGTCGCTGGCCTGCGGAGTGCTGATTCCCTACATGATGTTCACCCGCCAGGAGCACAGCATCGACCAGATGACAGCGGTCTGGCTGTTGCCGGTGGTCGCGGCAGAAGTGGCGGCCGCCAGCGGTGGCCTGCTGGCGCCGCATTTGGCCGACGCTCATGCGCAACTGGTGGTGCTGGTGACCAGCTATGTGCTCTGGGCCTTTTCCCTGCCGGTGGCCTTCAGCATCCTGACCATTCTGTTGTTGCGCATGGCCCTGCATAAACTGCCCCACGAAAACATGGCCGCCTCGAGCTGGCTGGCCCTTGGCCCGATCGGCACCGGTGCGTTGGGCATGCTGGTACTGGGCGGCGATGCACCACTGATTTTCGCGGCCAACGGTTTGCCGGGTATTGGTGAGATTGCTGCAGGTTTGGGGCTTGTGGCCGGTATCACCCTGTGGGGCTTCGGCTTGTGGTGGATGCTGATGGCGTTGCTGATCACTGTGCGTTACCTGCGTGCAGGGATTCCATTCAACCTCGGCTGGTGGGGCTTCACCTTCCCGTTGGGCGTGTATTCTCTGGCGACGTTGAAGCTGGCCACTACCTTGAGCCTGACGTTTTTCAGTGTGTCTGGCTGTGTGCTGGTAGCGTTGCTGGCCGTGATGTGGCTGATCGTCGGCAAGCGCACGGTGCTGGGCGCCTGGCGTGGCGAACTGTTTGTCTCGCCGTGCATTGCCGGATTGAAGAAATAACCGGCAAAGATTAGGTAATGTGTGGCCTGGATCGGTATTTGATAATCCAATAAGAATCCAGGCCACTCGCTACCTAACATCAGGGACACATGGAAGATGAGTCACCCCTCACAGTTCACCTTGCTGCGCACCCGGCGCTTCCTGCCGTTCTTCATCACCCAGTCCCTCGGGGCGTTCAACGACAACGTATTCAAGCAGTCGTTGATCCTCGCCATCCTCTACAAGCTGAGCATCGAAGGTGACCGCTCCATCTGGGTCAACCTGTGTGCGCTGCTATTTATCCTGCCGTTTTTCCTGTTCTCGGCCCTGGCCGGGCAATTCGGGGAAAAGTTCGCCAAGGACGCGTTGATCCGCCTGATCAAGCTTGGGGAAATCGCCATCATGGCGGTCGGCGCTGTCGGCTTCCTGTTCGATCACCTGTCGCTGATGCTGGTGGCGCTGTTCGCCATGGGCACCCATTCGGCGCTGTTCGGGCCGGTGAAGTACTCGATCCTGCCGCAGGCCCTGCGTGAAGATGAGCTGGTAGGCGGCAACGGCCTGGTGGAAATGGGCACCTTCCTGGCGATCCTCGCCGGCACCATTGGCGCTGGGGTCATGATGTCTTCGGCGCATTACGCGCCGGTGGTGTCCACGGCGATCATCGGCATTGCCGTGCTCGGCTACCTGGCCAGCCGCAGCATTCCCCGCGCGGTGGCCGCCACGCCGAATATGCGCCTGAACTGGAACATCTTCAGCCAGTCCTGGGCCACGTTGAAACTGGGCCTGGGGCAAACGCCGGCGGTGTCGCGCTCGATTGTCGGCAACTCGTGGTTCTGGTTTGTCGGGGCGATCTATCTGACGCAGATCCCGGCGTATGCCAAGGAATGGATGCACGGCGACGAAACCGTGGTAACGCTGATCCTGACGGTGTTCTCGGTCGGCATCGCCTTGGGTTCGATGCTGTGCGAGAAGCTTTCCGGACGCAAGGTCGAGATTGGCCTGGTGCCGTTCGGATCGTTTGGCCTGACCGTCTTCGGTCTGCTGCTGTGGTGGCATTCCGGCGGGATCCCGGACAGTGCCGCCGGCCATGGCTGGATCGAAATCCTCGGTTTCGGCCACACCTGGCTGGTGCTGCTCGATATCCTTGGCCTGGGCGTCTTCGGCGGTTTCTATATCGTGCCGCTGTATGCATTGATCCAGTCGCGTACCGCCGAGCACGAGCGGGCGCGGGTGATTGCCGCCAACAACATCCTCAACGCATTGTTCATGGTGGTGTCGGCAATTGTCTCGATCGTCCTGCTGAGCGTGGCCAAGCTGTCGATCCCGCAACTGTTCCTGGTGGTCTCGCTGCTGAACATCGGCGTCAACGCCTACATCTTCAGGATCGTCCCCGAGTTCACCATGCGTTTCATGATCTGGCTGCTCAGCCATTCCATGTACCGCGTCGAGCACCGCAACCTGGACCTGATCCCCGATGAAGGCGCAGCGTTGCTGGTGTGCAATCACGTGTCATTCGTCGATGCCTTGCTGATTGGCGGGGCGGTGCGTCGGCCGATTCGCTTTGTGATGTATTACAAGATCTACAACTTGCCGGTGCTGAACTTCATCTTCCGCACCGCGGGGACGATTCCAATCGCGGGGCGTCATGAAGACATCCAGATCTACGAAAAGGCCTTCACGCGCATTGCCCGGTATCTGAAGGACGGTGAGCTGGTGTGCATCTTCCCCGAGGGTAAATTGACCGCCGATGGCGAGATGAATGAGTTCAAGGGTGGCTTGACGCGCATTCTCGAAGAGACGCCGGTGCCGGTGATTCCGTTGGCCTTGCAAGGGTTGTGGGGGAGTTTCTTCAGCCGCGATCCGGGTAAGGGGCTGTTTCATCGCCTGTGGTCGCGGGTGACCCTGGTGGCAGGGCCGGCGGTAGCGGTTGAGGCGGCGGAGCCTGCCAGGTTGCAGGCGTTGGTGGGGGAATTGCGCGGGGCCGTAAGATAATCGGTGATTCTACCGGCCTCTTCGCGAGCAGGCTCGCTCCCACACTGGATCTTCAGTGAGCACGACACTTGTGTGAAACGGAAAAACCTGTGGGAGCGAGCCTGCTCGCGAAGGCGATAGTGGCCTAGGCGCTGACCTTGAGGCCAACCAACCCGGTAATGATCAATGCCACACTGGCCAGCCTCACCAGCGCCATGGATTCGCCAAACAGAATGATCCCGGCGATCACCGTGCCTACGGCACCGACGCCGGTCCAGATCGCATAGGCCGTACCCAGCGGCAATTCCTTCATGGCAAGGCCGAGCAAGCCAAGGCTGACGGCCATGGCCGCAACGGTCAAAACAGTGGGGAGCGGGCGGGTGAAGCCGTCGGTGTACTTGAGGCCGACGGCCCAGCCGACTTCGAACAGGCCGGCGAAAAACAGAATGATCCAGGACATGAAGACCTCCATCGATTGACGGGGTCGTCCCCAGATTAATGACTCGATCGAGCCGCGAGGTCGTCCTCGCGATGCGCAATATAGTGCCCAGTATTAACCCGGGGATCAAGATCGCGGATCAAGATCGCAGATCATTCAGTGGCTTGTTGAGCAGCGATTTCCCGGTCCTGTTTCTCGCTCATGCGACGGAAGTAAGTCGACAGCAGCGCCCCGGAAATGTTGTGCCAGACGCTGAACAATGCGCTGGGCACCGCCGCCAGTGGCGAAAAGTGCGCACTGGCCAGCGCCGCACCCAGTCCGGAGTTCTGCATGCCGACTTCCAGGGCCAGGGACTTGCGCTGTGCCAGGGGCAGCTTGAACAGGCGCCCGGTGAAGTAACCCAGCAAGTAGCCAAAGCTGTTGTGCAGCATGACCACGGCCATGATCAGCAGGCCGGACTCGGCAATCTTCGCCTGGCTGGCGGCGACTACTGCGGTGACTATGATCACGATGCTGACCACCGACACCAGCGGCAACACGTCCACGGCGTGTCGCACCTTGTCACCGAGCAGCCGTTGGGCCACCACGCCCAGCACGATCGGCAACAGCACCACTTGCAGGATCGACCAGAACAACTCCATGAACGACACCGGCAACCAGGCCGAGGCCAGCAGCCAGATCAGCGCTGGCGTCAGCAACGGGGCGAGGAGGGTGGTGACGGCGGCGATGGCCACCGACAACGCCAGGTCGCCACGGGCCAGCCAGGTCATCACGTTCGACGAGGTGCCGCTTGGGCAGCAGCCCACCAGAATCACGCCGACGGCGATTTCCGCCGGCAAGTGGAACGCCTGGCAGAGCAACCACGCCACACCGGGCATGATCACGAAATGTGCAACCACGCCCAGGGCCACGCGCCATGGGTGGCGAGCGACTTCAGCGAAGTCTTCGAGTTTGAGGGTCAGGCCCATGCCGAACATCACCAGCCCCAGCAAGGGCACGATGGCGCCTTTGAGGCCGAGGAACCATGCCGGCTGCAGGAACGCCACGGCCGCGAAAATCAGGACCCAGTAAGCGAAGGTGTTGCCGACAAAACGACTCAATGCAGCCAGTGCGCGCATGGCTTGATCCTTATTATTAAGTAGCACCACAAAAAACCAATGTGGGAGCGAGCCTGCTCGCGAAGGCGGTGGGTCAGTCAATCTATATGTCGACTGATACTCCGCTTTCGCGAGCAAGCCCGCTCCCACAGTTTGAGATCACAAGCTGTTAGATCCCCTGCGGAGTCTCTTCGCCGCCCAGCGCTTCAACCAGCGCCGGCAGGAAGTCGCCGAACGTCAGCATCATCAGGGTGAAGCTGGCGTCCAGTTGGCCGAGGGCTTCGTCGCCGCCGTCCTGTTCCGCCTGGTCTTGCAGCAGGTCTTCGAACTTCAGGCGCTTGACCACCATCTTGTCGTCGAGGACGAACGACAGTTTGTCCTGCCAGGCCAGGGACAGTTGCGTGACCACTTTGCCAGTGCTCAGGTGCAACTGGATTTCTTCGCTGGTCAGGTCCTGGCGCTTGCAACGCACGATGCCGCCGTCTTCATGGGTGTCGCGCAGTTCGCACTCGTCCAGCACAAAGAAATCGTCTGCGGCTTTCTGCGTGGTGACCCACTCGGTCATGGTCGCGGTCGGGGACATTTTTACGGTCAGCGGACGTACCGGCAGGGTGCCGATCACTTCGCGCAAGGTCGACAGCAGGTCTTCGGCGCGTTTCGGGCTGGCCGAGTTGACCAGGATCAGGCCCTGTTTCGGCGCGATGGCGGCGAAGGTCGACGAACGGCGGATAAAGGCGCGAGGCAGGAAGGCCTGGATGATTTCATCCTTGATCTGATCGCGTTCCTTTTTATAGACCTTGCGCATTTGCTCGGCTTCGATCTCTTCGACCTTTTCCTTGACGGCGTCACGCACAACGCTGCCCGGCAGAATACGTTCTTCCTTGCGCGCGGAAACCAGCAGGAAGTCACCGCTGACGTGCACCAGCGGTGCATCTTCGCCTTTGCCGAACGGCGCGACGAAACCGTAGGTGGTCAACTCCTGGCTTGCACATGGGCGCGCCAGTTTGGTGGCCAGTGCAGTTTCCAACGCCTCGGCATCAACAGGCAGATCTTGGGTCAGGCGATAGATAAGCAGGTTTTTGAACCACATGGGGTGAGCCTCTCCTTTATACAAAGGCGGGCATTATTGTCTTCGCCGTGCCATAGGCCAACCTTTCTCTAAGCCTTTGGAAGGCCTGAGAAAATTATTTTAAAAAGTGCTTGCCAGAGGTTGGGTCGCTCCGTAGAATGCGCGCCACACCGAAGCGAAGGGTGATTAGCTCAGCTGGGAGAGCGTCTGCCTTACAAGCAGAATGTCGGCGGTTCGATCCCGTCATCACCCACCATTCGTTTCAAGTGTTTAGCGCAGCGGTAGTTCAGTCGGTTAGAATACCGGCCTGTCACGCCGGGGGTCGCGGGTTCGAGTCCCGTCCGCTGCGCCATATTCGGTAACCTGGAACACTGAACGCCAGGTCACCACGGAAAAGCCCGCTTAGGCGGGCTTTTTTCTGCCTCAAGTTTGTATGTTGTACCCGCGGGACGTGTCGTTTCACCGGTTTTTAGATTTTTTTGAAAAAAACTTCAAATAAATCAACACTTTATAAAAACTTGTGGCATAATGCGTCCCGTAACGAAGCGAAGGGTGATTAGCTCAGCTGGGAGAGCGTCTGCCTTACAAGCAGAATGTCGGCGGTTCGATCCCGTCATCACCCACCATTCGTTTCAAGCGTTTCGCGCAGCGGTAGTTCAGTCGGTTAGAATACCGGCCTGTCACGCCGGGGGTCGCGGGTTCGAGTCCCGTCCGCTGCGCCATATTCGGTAACCTGGAACACTGAACGCCAGGTCACCACAGAAAGCCCGCCTAGTGCGGGCTTTTTGCTGTCCGGGATTTGGCTTTTTTCGCGCCCTGTAGGAGCGAGCTCGCTCGCGATGGTCGTCAACGATAACGCGTAATTTCAGATAGCCAGCGGAGCCCATTGGTTTTTCGCGAGCGAGCTCGCTCCTACAGTCCGGTGTTGCGGCTGTGGCGGTAGTCGCTGACGGCTTCATACACGGCCTTGCGCAGGCGATTGATCCCGCCGATAGGGCGGTGTGCTTCGATGCCAAACCAGGGGTTGAACGACTGGTTGTCGCATTGCAGGTTCAGCGCCGGTGTATCGAAGTCCTGCGCCGGCACGTTGATCCGCGCCACCGTTTCGAAGGGCGCATCGCTTTCACTCCACTCAACGCTGGTGTCCTCGATCGGCATGTACTTGTTGGCGTCCTGTCGCTGGATTTGCAGGGCGAAACACGCGGGCACCCGGTCGGTCGACAGCTGTTGGTTCAGCGCATTGCGCAGAAAGTTTGGCAGCTTGCGATTTTGTTCCGGCAGGCTGTAGGCCGGGCAGTTATCCGGATCGGGTATCACCCGGAACTTCGCGTTGGCTTCACCGAATTTGTAGGGTGACACCGAAAAGTAGGTCGTTTGGGTTGGGCTCGACGGGGCGGGGGACAATGTCGCCAGGGCAATAAACAGGTGACGAACCTGCCAGGTGCGTGGATCCCAGCCTGGGAAAAAAGCCATGATCTTTTTACCATCGGCCTGGGCGGCGACGTTCTGACGGTATTCGGCGACATTGCTGACAAAGAAGTTCGGATGGCTGAACATCACAAAGTCCTGTTCGCTTCGCCCCTGCTGATCGCTCAACAGTTGTTTACCCGGAACATCGAACAGTTTGATCGCCATGCCCCGGGCGTCACGGATGCTGTCGAACTGCGGGTAGGCATTGCCGTTGGACAGGCGCATCGTCGCTTGCCAGATTTTGCCCGGCTCGCTGAACACGCCCTGGCGCAGTTCGCCTGGCAGTTCCGGCAGCACCCGGACTTCGGCCTTCACGCAACCGTGGGCCTTGGCATGGGCGTCGCGCAGGTAGCGGGTGTTTTCACGGTGCTGATCGACGATGCGCACGGCGGTCTGGATGATGTCCTGGGTCATCGCCGCTTCACCCTCAGGTATGAGCTCTTGCGCCGACACCGGTCCGCGATGCTGCCAGGCAAACCAGGCGGTGGCCAATACCCAGCCAAGCACTGCGAGACCCAGCAGCCACAGCACCAGCTTGCCGAGGAGTGCGCCCAGGCGCAGCCAGAGAGTTGTCAGCATGGGAAAGTCCTTTTGTCGTGGGCTGGGTTCATGGCAATTGCGCTTCCAGCGGGCCGCCCAGCACCTTCAGGTATTCCAGCAGCGCCCAGCGCTCCTCCGGCTGCAGCCAGCGGCCGATCACGCCGTTGCCGGGTTTGCCGGCGCGGAATTCATGACCGCTGTTGTGGTTGCCGGTGATTCGCGTGTCGAACAGAAAACCATTGGTGATGGCTTCGGTGCGGTAACCCAGGTGTCCCGGGTCGTATTCGAAAGTGCCTTTGTAGAACGTGGTCGCACGCTCATCCTGAGGCGACAGCAATTGATAAATGCTCGGCACCGAACCGTTGTGCAGGAACGGCGCGGTCGCCCAGACACCGGCCAATGGCCTGGCCTTGTACGAACGCAATTCGCGCACACCGATGGGCAGGCCGAAACCGTCCATTTCCGGGCGCTCGGCAGGGCTGACGTGGGCGTCCTGATACGCGCGGTCCCGGACAAATGCCGTGACATAGGCCAGCCCCTTGGCCACGGACATCCTGCTCAGGTCCAGGGGTTCGGCGGGTTTTGGCTCTACATCAAGTTTGTCCAGATCCGCCTGCGTCCATTGCAGCGCTGTCAGGTCGAAGCGGTGGTCGGCGATGTTGTTGGCCGCACCGGGGTCTGTGCCGATGTAATCCACCGGGAGCATTTTCAAGTGCTGAACGTATCGCCCCTCGCCCTGGGTGGCAGGCGGTACATGACAGCCTGCGCAATTTTCCGTGAACAAGGTGCGCCCCTTTGCTGCCAGGGGTTTGTCGATCGCACCCAGCAGATCTTCAGGCCAGGCGGGCGGCGAGAGTCGTTGCAGGGTCTCTTCGATCAGGTGCAGGTCGCGCACACGGACACTGGAGGGATAGCGGGCATCGCCCGTCAGCGGCTGGCCGTTCCTGTCGAAGAAATCCAGCGTGGCGCCGACGCCCAGCGCCTCGCCGATGTTGCGCGCCATCGGTTGTTTCGCCGAGCCGTTCCACTGCACCCATTCGAACGTCCACATGTACCACAACTGCGGATAGTCGACCGGGGCATTGGCTACGCGGTAGTTATCGGGGGAAATTGCGTCACCGAAACTGGCGTTGGCAATGCGTCCGAAGGCGTCTGTACGCCCCGGGCCTTCCTCGGTTGGATAGAGCCCGCGATGGGTGTCGTTCCAGGCCACTTTGAGGAATGTATCGAGTGAAGATTTGAATTCCTTGCGCAACTGTTGGTGGCGGGCGTCGTAGTCCTGGCCCAGCACGTTGCGGGCGAAACGTTCGAACTTCCACGGGTTGTAATAGGTCGAGACCAGGCTGGCCACCAGCGCTTGTCCGAAACTGCCGCCTTTGAGTGTAGGAACACTCGACGGCAGGACATGCTGCGCCGAGCCGCCGTCGATACGCACCGCTTGACCCTTGAAGCGCAGCTCACCGGTGTGGCAGGCCGCGCAGGTGATGTCCAGAAGCACATCCGGGCTCCCTGCATTCTGGTGCCGGGTAAAGCCTGCCGGGAGGTTGCCGGGGTTGTTCGGTGTCGGTTTCTGGCCGGGGTCCACCAGAAAACCGAAACGTGCGAGGTACTCGGGGGCGGCGAAACGTTGCTGCGAGAAAGGCAGTTCGAGGGCGGTGAACCAGTCATAGTGCAAGCCTTTGACCTGAGTGCCCTGGGGAGTGAAGTAATAGGTCTCTCGATCGGTGGCGCTCCATTGCTCCAGGTAATGTACCTGTTGCGCGGGCGACCAGACCGGCAATTTCGGGTTGGCTACGTAGTAGAGAACCACGGCCATGACCAGCCCGAGCAGCACTGCGATGAGAGCCAGCAAGCGAAAGAAGAGGCGCAAGATAAACATCCTTGTCGGGTGATCTTGCCGTTATCCCCCAGTCCCCAAGGTGCGGCAAGAGGCCATTACGCCAGATGTTGTAGGTTCAGGAACCGGTCTGCGTCGGAACAAGATGAAAGAAGCTTCATCAGCCGAATTGTGAAATGCGTTTAAACACCTGAACTTATCAAGTGTTTCCGGCTCTCATGCCGGTAGCCATTGGTCGTGGCGGCCTGATAAGCTCGCGGCTTTACTCGATTGCCCTTTAGGCGCATGAACAAGGAAATAGCATGAAACAGCATCGGTTGGCGGCGGCGGTGGCCCTGGTTAGCCTGGTACTCGCGGGTTGTGATTCGCAGACCAGCGTAGAGCTGAAAACTCCGGCGCAAAAAGCTTCCTACGGCATTGGCCTGAACATGGGCAAGAGCCTGGCTCAGGAAGGCATGGATGATCTCGATTCCAAAGCTGTAGCCCAGGGCATCGAAGACGCCGTCGGCAAGAAAGAGCAGAAGCTCAAGGACGAAGAACTGGTCGAGGCGTTCGCCGCGCTGCAAAAGCGTGCCGAAGAGCGCATGGCCAAGATGAGCGAAGAGTCGGCTGCTGCCGGCAAGAAGTTCCTCGAGGAAAACGGCAAGAAAGCCGGCGTGACGACTACCGCTTCGGGCTTGCAGTACGAAGTCGTGCAGAAAGCCGATGGCCCTCAGCCAAAGCCGTCTGACGTAGTGACCGTCCACTACACCGGCAAACTGACCAACGGCACCGTTTTTGACAGCTCCGTCGAGCGCGGCAGCCCGATCGATCTGCCGGTCAGCGGCGTGATTCCGGGTTGGGTCGAAGGCCTGCAACTGATGCACGTTGGCGAGAAGTACAAACTGTACATCCCTGCTGACCTGGCTTACGGCGCTCAAAGCCCGAGCCCGGCGATTCCAGCCAATTCGGTGCTGGTATTCGACCTGGAACTGCTGGCCATCAAGGACCCGGCAAAAGAAGACGCTCCTGCCAAGTAAGCAGCGTCTGCTTCGATAACAACGCCTCGCTCATGCGGGGCGTTGTTGCATCTGGCGCTCGGCACGGGTAAACAAAACGAACAGACGCTCTAGACCGGAGTCTCAGGCATAGTAGCCCTGGCGGTAGACGCACAAGGCCGCCAAGTCAATGAAATTATGGGTTTTTTTTGATGAGTAAAAAACGCCCGATCTGAACGCAGGCCTTGTAAAACGGGGCTTGCAGCGGCGAAAAGCAGCTCTGTTCACAAGGTTATCCACAATTTGTGTGGATAACATTTCAACGGGAGGAATCATGAAGGCACCCTGGAATTTCGCTCGTTTCCTGCCACTGGCCGGGCGCCTGCTGGCACGCGGCCGATTGCCGACCCTGCTGTTCGCGGTCGCCAGCAAAGGCGCGAGCCAGGGCAATCGACTGGGCAAGCTCAAGGACGACTTGAAGCTGTTGCAGGCACTCTGCCTGGCCTACTGGCGGGGTGAGTATCGCGCCATCAGCCCCAAGGCGCTGGTTTCGGTCGTTGCGGGCCTGATGTACTTCCTCAGCCCGGTGGATGCGATTCCGGATTTCATTCCGGTATTCGGCATGCTCGATGACATCGCGGTATTGGCGTGGCTGATGAAAGTACTCGACGACGAACTCAATGCCTTCCGCACCTGGCGCAAACGGCAGGTGCCGGAGAAGCTCGCGGTGGTTGAGCGTCTGCCTGATACCCCCGAGCAACTGCAACTTCAAGGCCCGAAAAAAACCTGAGTCGATTTCGACCTGTTCACAGATTGATACGCCCCCGCGACCTTGGCCGCTGTTAGGATTACACTTCTAAGGAAAAGTGCTGACTCGCTAAGTGTTTTTGTCCTACGGGGTAGTCATGGATATTCAGATAATTACACGCGAAGGCGAGCCCGAATATGCGGTTCTGCCATGGGCTCAGTATCAGGCGTTACTGAAAGCAGCAGGCATCAAGGAGCAAGCATCACCTGAAACCACGAAGTTTCAGGCAGCAGTACCAGACCCGATTCTTCCGGGGCTGGATCAATTACGCATTTTGCGCGAAGGGAAGGGCATCGCCATCGAGGCGCTGGCCCGCACGGTAGGCATCAGCCCGTCTTACCTGGCCATGATCGAAAGTGGCGAGCGTCTGCCCGACGCCGCGATTCGCCGCAGCCTGGCCTGGGAATTGACGGTGCCAGGGTGGAGGGATGAATCGTGAGCGTACGCATCAGTCGTCAACACTGGGACGGATTGCTGGGCGAACTGGATCAGGCGCGGCGCCAGCGCCATTTGTTGACGTATCGGGCATTGCTGGAGCGTTTGCAGCTGCCGACCCCGGCCATGCAGACCCTGACGGCGGCCCTTGAGCATCTGGCGGCCCTGGACGCCAAGGCGGAACAACCCTTGCGCAGTTCTCTGGTGATCAGTCAGGGCGCCAGCCGCTTGCCGCGCACCGGGTTCTTTGAGTGCGTCGAACGCCTCGGGCGTTTTTCCGGGCCGTCGGATGGTGTTGCCGCCGCGTCCTGGCACGCGTCGGAAGTGGTGCGGGTGTTCGAATACGAATACCCGGAATCGGCCGAGGCCTGAGTGTTTTTACAACTCAAGGCACGGGCCGGTTACTGGCTCGCGCGCCGATTGTTCCACTGGTCATGGTTTGTCCGGCAGCCACGAGGCTGGCGCTGGCTCGAGGGCCAGTTCGCCCGCATGGCCAACCTGGGCAATGTCGGCGCCCAGAGCTTCTATGGGCACATCCTGACCTTTCGCGGTGTCGGCCTCGGTGCTCGTGAGGAGGGCGTGCGTTTGTTGCGCCTGGCGGCGTTGGCGGGCGATGGCAAGGCGGCGTATCAAGTGGGCGTGATCAGCCTGGCGGGGACGGCGAGCAAGGCGCCGGATCCGGCTGAAGCGGCGCGGTTCTGGGCGATGGCTGCCAAGGCTGGGCATCCGTTGGCCGAGATCAAGCTCAAAGAGTTGGCGTCTCGCGGTCCTTTGGATAATTAGTGGCTGGTCTGACGCTTTCGCGAGCAGGCTCGCTCCCACAGATGTCGAGTCAAATGTGGGTATTGCGAACGACACCAAATCCTGTGGGAGCGAGCCTGCTCGCGAAGGCGTCAGTTCAATCACCGTTGCCCCACGAACAACTCCGCATCCGACACCCGATGCGCCAGACTATCAATCATATGCACGCTGTACCCCGGCACATTCTTCGCGTGATGCTTGGCCTGTGACGCCATCTCCGCCAACTGGCTCGCATCGAGTTGTGCACAGGCCTGTGGATGCAGATGCACCACCCCGATCGACAGCGACAACAGCGCAAACTCCTGGCGCAAACCCTGGCGATTCGGCGCAATGAAGCAGCCGGCTTCCAGGTGCTCGCTGCGATAGAAGCGCCGGCACTGGCTCTGGAAGTCGTCGAGCAACTGGTTCAAACGTTTGCGCCAGTCTTCCGGGCCGAGCACCAGCAGGAAATCATCACCGCCGATGTGCCCGACAAAGTCGCGGGACGGGTCGATGCGGTCATTCAGGCATTGCGCCAGGCACAGCAGGACTTCGTCGCCGCGGCCATAGCCGTAGATGTCGTTGAAAGGTTTGAAGCTATCAATGTCCACGTAGCAGATCACCGATTCCCGTTGCTGTTGCAGCAGCCGCGTCAGGCATTGCTGGATCGGTACGTTGCCCGGCAGCAAGGTCAGCGGGTTGGCGTAGCGGGCCTGCTGGATCTTCAGTTCGGTAATCAGTTTGAGCACGTCTATTACGCGGCCCAGCCCGAGGTAGTCGCCATTGAGGGTGATGATGAAGTCTTCTTCGATACGCTGGCGGGCACGGCTGGTGATCAGGCGGCTGACTTGTTGCAGCGACTGGCTCAGTTCGACGGCGAGGAAGTCATCGCTCATCAGGCGGCTGATGGGCTTGCGGGCGAACAGGTCGGTGGCAAAGGGCTTGAGCAGGACGTCGGAGAGCGAATGACGATGGACAATGCCGCAAGGCTGGCCCAGTTCATCCACGACCGCCAGCGAGTTCAGGTTGGCCTGGCGGCGAAAGGCTTCGAGCACCGTGGCGGTCGGAGTGTCCCGGTCCACGGCGGGTTGCTCGTTGAGCAGGGCGCTCAGATCGCTGCCGTCTTCGCTCAACGCAACGGCGGTGCTGTCCTGTCGGGGCATCAATGCCCGGGCATCGCGCGGTGGGTGTTCCTGAGGGCGGCAGAGCAGGTAGCCCTGCACCAGGTCCACGCCCATTTCGGTCAGCACCGTGAGCTCTTCGGGTAGCTCGATACCTTCGGCGATGACTTGCGCCCGTGAGGCCTTGGCGATCTGCAGGATCGAGCCGACGAACTCGCGCTTGAGCGCATCCTGATGAATGCCATCGATGAAATGCCGGTCGATTTTCACGTAATCCGGCCGTAGTTCGGACCACAGCCGCAAACTCGAATAACCCGCCCCGAGATCATCCAGCGCAATCGAAAATCCCATCGCCCGATAGTGATGCAGGGCGGTTTGCAGCAGCTGGAAATCTTCCGTCGGCGTCTGTTCCGTGAGCTCGATCACCACCTGACTCGGCGGGATGCCGAAGTCCTGCAGCAATTGCAGGGTGCGCCCCGGTTGATGCGCCGCTTCGAGCAGGGATTCCGGAGAGACGTTAAGGAACAGCAGGCCAGGCAGTTGTTGCTCATTGAAGCGTCGGCAAGCGCTTGCGCGGCAGGCAATTTCCAGTTCGCTCAGGCGTCCGGCCTGGCGGGCGACGGCGAACAGCGCGACAGGAGAGTGCAGAGGGCTGTTGGAGGGGCCGCGACTGAGGGCTTCGTAACCGAGAATGCGCCGTTCGGAGAGGCTGATGATCGGCTGGAACAGGCTGTGCAAACCGCTTTGAGTCAGGATCGAGCTCAATGCACTCAGCTGTTCGGTTGTGGTCATGGCGATCTCTGGCGATAAAAAAAGGACCGGGCGTGCCCTTGGTAAAAGAGCACGCCCAGTCCTTTATTTCACGACAGAATGATGACTGTTTAATGACGCTCCGGGGAGCGTCAGCATTAAATTGCCATCATTGTTGGTAAAAACTCAGTGCTTGGCCACTGCCGTGTTGAGTTTCAGGTAGTCCAGCAGAATCCGCCCGGTTTCGCTCAGGTAGGCATCGTCTTCCGGTTTGGTCTTGGCATCCTCGGCCGCAATGGCGTCCTCGTCTTCTTTCTTCAGCTCTTTGAGCGGTTCTTCGCCCTTGGCCTTGCGACGGATGTTTTCCATGGCCAGCTGTTTGGCTTCGATGTCGGCGTGCTGGGCGCGACGCTCGGATTCATTGAGGCTGACGGTTTTTTCGGCCATCAGCTTCTGTGCCAGGGCCAGCTTGTCGCGGATGAACACGAATTCCGCATCCTTGGCCGTGCGCACGTCATGCTCGGACTTGAGCTGCGAAATGTACGGCTTGAACGGATCCACGGCAGGCTTGATTGCAGCCTTGATGGTGTCCCACGGCATGGCTTCCGGCAGGGCGCTTTCACCAATTTCCTTGGTGTCGATGATCGACGGGTAATCGATGTCCGGCAGGACGCCCTGATGCTGGGTGCTCTGCCCGGAAACCCGGTAGAACTTGGCCAGGGTCAGTTTCAGTTCGCCATGGTTGAGCGGCTGAATGGTTTGCACGGTGCCTTTGCCGAAAGTCTGGCCGCCGATGATCAGTGCGCGGTGGTAGTCCTGCATGGCGCCGGCAAAGATCTCCGAAGCCGAGGCGGACAGGCGGTTGACCAGCAACGCCATCGGGCCTTTGTAGAACGCGCCCGGGTTTTCATCTTCCAGCACATCGACACGGCCATCGGCATTGCGCACGAGCACGGTCGGGCCTTTGTCGATGAACAGGCTGGTCAGCTCGGTAGCTTCCTGCAAGGAGCCGCCGCCGTTGTTGCGCAGGTCGATGACCACGCCATCGACTTTCTCTTTCTGCAACTCGGTCAGCAGTTTCTTGACGTCGCGGGTGGTGCTCTTGTAGTCCGGATCGCCAGCGCGGAAGGCCTTGAAGTCCAGGTAGAACGCCGGGATTTCGATGATGCCGAGCTTGTAGTCCTTGCCGTCCTGCTTCAGGTTCAGCACCGACTTTTTCACGGCCTGGTCTTCGAGTTTCACCGCTTCACGGGTGATCGGCACGATCTTGCTGGTCTGGTCGTTCGGCGCATTGCTGGCCGGAATCACTTCCAGACGCACCACGGTGCCTTTCGGACCACGGATCAGCTTGACCACTTCATCCAGGCGCCAGCCCACCACGTCGACCATCTCTTTGTTGCCCTGGGCCACGCCGATGATCTTGTCGGCCGGTGCAACCAGCTTGGTCTTGTCCGCCGGACCTGCCGGCACCAGGCGAACGACTTTCACCTGGTCGTTATCGCTCTGCAACACGGCACCGATACCTTCGAGGGACAGGCTCATGTTGATGTCGAAGTTCTCCGCGTTATCCGGCGACAGATAATTGGTGTGCGGGTCGTAGGACATGGCGAAGGTGTTGATGTACGCCTGGAAGATGTCTTCGGCACGGGTCTGGTCCAGGCGCGCCAGCTGGTTCTTGTAGCGCTTGGTCAGGGTTTCCTGGATCTGCTTGGGCTCTTTGCCGGCGATCTTCATCCGCAGCACTTCATCCTTGACGCGTTTGCGCCACAGGTCGTCGAGTTCTGCGGTGGATTTGAGCCAAGGGGCGTCCTTGCGGTCGATCAGCAAGGTTTCCTTGGTGGTGAAATCAATCTTGTCGACGCCTTTGCCAAGCTCCGCAAGGGCGAAGTCCAGACGCGCCTTTACGCGGTCCAGGTAGCGCTTGTAGATGGTGAACCCGGCGTTCAGGTCGCCGCTCTTGAGGAAGTCGTCGAACTGCGTCTTCCACTTGTCGAATTCGGCAATGTCGCTGGCCATGAAGTAGCTGCGCGACGGATCCAGCAGCTTGAGGTAGCTGTCGTAGATGATCACCGAGCGCGCGTCATCGAGTGGCGGCTTGCTGTAGTGGTGGCGCTTGAGCAACTCCACGACGTTCAGACTGGCGATCACTTCGTCACGATCGGGTTGAAGCTTGTCCCAGCTATTGGCTGCGAATGTATTGCTCGACAACGGCAGCAAGCCGATACCGATGAATAAGGCGAGGGCAGTGCTGGGGAACAGATGCTTCATGCTGATTCGACGCGGGGACAATTGATAACGCATATTAGGCCGTCTTTGAAGTCGCCGGTTCTTTGGGAGCCGGTCGCATAATGCAAAAAGCCCGGCGCTATAGCTTCGGGCTCAGTCCAGACTCACTATGGAGGCACTGTGAAAGCATTGCAAGGCGTTGACGGTCAAGTGGTATGGGTTGATGAGCCGAGTCCTGCATGTGATGTAGGACAAGTTCGTATTCGAGTGGCGGCATCGGGCCTCAATCGCGCCGATTTGTTGCAGAAAGCCGGCCTGTATCCGCCACCGCCCGGGGCCAGCCAGGTGCTCGGTCTAGAGTGCTCCGGCGTGATCAGCGAGGTCGGCGCCGGGTCCTCCTGGAAGGTCGGTGATCGGGTTTGCGCCTTGCTGGCCGGGGGCGGGATGGCCGAGGAGGTGGTTGTCGACGGGCGGCATGTATTGCCGGTCCCTGACGCAATGTCACTGGTCGAAGCGGCGGCATTGCCCGAAGTTTATGCAACAGTCTGGCTGAATCTGTTTCAGCTGGCGGCGCTCAAGCCGGGTCAGAAAGTGCTACTGCATGCCGGGGCAAGTGGAATCGGTTCAGCGGCCATTCAGCTGTGCAAGGCCTTCGGTAACCCGTGTTGGGTCAGCGTCGGCTCCGCCGAACGACTGGCGTACTGCGAAGCGCTCGGCGCCCAGGGCGGCGTGGTGCGTAACGGTGATCTGGAGAGCCTGCGGGACCTGGGGCCGTTCGACGTGATTCTCGACCCGGTGGGCGGCCATTACGCGGCGTTGAACCTCAAGCTGCTCGCGCAGGATGGCCGTTGGGTGTTGATCGGGCTGATGGGCGGGCGCGAGGCCAAGCTGGACCTGGCCCAGGTGCTGGCCAAGCGCGTGCAGTTGCTGGGTTCGACGTTGCGCAGCCGTGATGATCAGTTCAAGGCCGATCTGTTCAGCGACCTGAGCCAGCATGTGTGGCCGTTGTTCGCCGAAGGGCGCTTGAGCCCGCAACTGGCCAGGACATTCCCGATCAAGGATGCCGAGGCGGCGTTTGCCGAGTTGGCGAGTAATACCGTGGCGGGGAAGGTGGTGCTGGTGATTGACGAAAGCCTCACCTGAGAACACGGAACCTGTAGGAGCGAGCCTGCTCGCGATGGTCGTGAACGATAACGCGTGTTACCTGATAACCAGCGTCGTCTTCAAGTTCATCGCGAGCAAGCTCGCTCCTACAGGGGATCCGGGTTATTTCCAGTCATGGATCGGCCAGCCGGCTTTTTCGGCCTGCTCGCGCAGCACCGGATCCGGGTTGACCACGTGGGGGAAGTCCACCTTCAGCAACAGCGGCAGGTCGTTGCGTGAGTCGGAATAGAAACTCGCGCCTTCGAGGTTTTCCTCTTCCGCATCCAGCCATTCCAGCAAACGGGTGATCTTGCCTTCGCGGTAGGTCAGGGTGCCGACGGTATGGCCGGTGTAAACGCCGTGGGCCACTTCCAGTTCAATGCCGAGAATCTCGTCGATGCCCAGGCGCTCGGCTATGGGGCCGACCAGATGGGTGCCCGAGGCCGAGATCACCAGGATGCGGTCGCCGGCCTTGCGATGCGCCGCGATGGTTTTGGTGGCGTCGCTGAAAATGATTGGCTCGATATAGTCTTCCACCCAGGGGCCGACCAGATGCTCGACCTCTTGCGGCGTGCGGCCGATCATCGGCTCCAGGCTGAAGGTCATGTAGTCTTCCATGCGCAGTTTGCCGTGGCTGTAGGCGTCCATCAGCTCGTTGTTCTGCCGCATGAACGACTCGGGATCGACCCAGCCCAGTCGCCCCATCTGCTCGCTCCAGAGGGTGGCGCAGTCGCCGTGGATCAAGGTTTCGTCCAGATCAAAAATTGCCAGGGCCATCAGTGCAGTTCTCTCTTCAGCATAAGCAAAGGCATCAGGCTACCTCACACAGGGCCGTCGGATCGATGGAAAGCGCCAGGCGCTGACCATCGGGGTGCAGATCGGCGCCCGAGCGGTTGAGCACGTCCACCACCAATTCCACGCCCCGGGCTTCGATCCGGTAGCGAATCACGTTGCCCAGCAGGCTGTGGCTGCGCACCTGCGCGTCCAGCTCGCCATTGAGGCTCAGTTCGATGGCCTCCGGGCGAATGGCGATGCGATGGTTGACCGGCCGTTGCAACAGCTTCGAGGCCGCGGCGGCGTCCAGCAGGTTGTAGTTGCCGATGAACCCGGCGGCGAACACATCCACGGGCGCGGTATAGAGGGTTTCGGCGTCGCCGCTTTGTACGATTTTTCCCTGATTCATCAGGAAAATCCGGTCAGACATGGTCAGGGCTTCTTCCTGATCGTGTGTGACGAAAATCGTGGTCAGGCCCAGTTCGCGCTGGATCTGACGGATCTGTTCGCGCAAGTGCTTGCGAATCCGTGCATCGAGGGCTGACAACGGTTCGTCCAGCAACAACAGGCGTGGCCGGGTGACCAGCGAACGGGCGAGGGCGACACGCTGGCATTGGCCACCGGACAGCTGATGCGGATAGCGGGCGGCAAAATCCTGCAGCTCCACCAGTTTCAGCACTTCGGCGACGCGCTTCTGGCTGTCGTCGGCGTTGACCTTCTGCATGCGCAAACCGAAGGCGACGTTCTGCTCGACGGTCATGTTGGGGAACAGCGCATAACTCTGGAACACCATGCCGATCCCGCGTTTCTGCGGGCTCAATGGCACGATATCGACGCCATCGAGCAGGATCTTGCCGCCATCCACCGGGGTCAGCCCGGCGATGCAGCGCAGCAGCGTGGATTTGCCGCAACCGGACGGGCCGAGCAGGGTGACGAATTCGCCTTTCTGGATTTCGCAGTTGATGTCGCTGAACACCGTGGTGCCCGCGTAATTTTTTTGCAGGTGTTGGACGCTGACATAGCTCATTCGCTTTTGTCCTTGTTCAAGATATTGGCCGCCCAGGTCAGAACCAGCACGAAGAAGAAGTAGGAAATCACCAGCGCACTGGTGAAGTGGCCGCTGCTGTTGCGCATGTTATTGAGGTAGACCTGCAGGGTTTCGTACCGGGTGCCGACGAGGATGTTGGCGAATACAAACTCACCGAACAGGAACGAAAACGACAACAGCAACGCCACCATCAGGCCTTTGCGCAGGTTCGGCAGCACCACCAGGATCGCCGCTTGCCAGGTGCTGGCACCGAGCAATTGGGAGGCGTCCATCAGGTCACGCAGGTTGATCGCCTGCAGGTTGTTGGTGATTGCCCGATACATGAACGGCAGCGCCACGGTGAAGTAGCAACCGATCAGGATCCACGGCGTGCCGACCATGGCGAACGGTCCGGAACCGTAGAGCTGCAACAGCCCCACCGATGACACTACCGGCGGCACGGCGAAGGGCAGCAGGATCAGGATGTTCATCAGCGCATCAAGTTTGGGGAAGTGGTAATGCACCACGAACAGCAGCGGCAGAATCAGCACCACCGACAGAATCAGCGCGCCAACGCACACCAGCAGTGACTGGCTGAAAGCACTCAGAAAACGCGGATCGCTCCACAACTGCACGTACCATTTGATGCTGAATCCGCTGGGCAGGATGGTGGCCGACCAACTGCTGGATATCGAATAGATAAAGGTGCCGAGCAGCGGCAACAACAGAATGGCAAACAGCAGGTAGACCACTACCCGATGATAGATACCGGCGGGACCCAATTCAGCGCGAGACATGGTAGCTCCTCTTCAACAGCAGCTGATGCACGATGGTCACCAGGGTCATCAACGCCACCAGCACCACGGCCAGGGCGCTGGCCAGGTTCGGGTCCAGGGAAATATCGCCCGAGACCATCGCCGCGATGCGGATCGGCATCACGTTGAAGTTGCCGGTGGTCAGGGCGTACACCGTGGCGTAGGCGCCGAGGGCATTGGCCAGCAGGATCACGAAGGTACCGAGCAGTGCCGGGGTCAGCACCGGCAGGCCGATGTGGCGCCAGAACTGCCAGCCGTTCGCGCCGAGCAGCGCGGCGGACTCGCGCCAGTCTTCGCGCAAGGCGTCAAAGGCCGGGTAGAGCAGCAGCACGCCAAGGGGAATCTGGAAGTAGGTGTAGAGAATGATCACCCCGGTTTTCGAATACAGGTTGAAGTCCTGGATGATGCCGGCCTGCTTGAGCATGATGGTGAAGCTGCCGTTGAAACCCAGCAGGATAATGAACGCGAAGGCCAGGGGTACGCCGGCGAAGTTGCTGGTCATGTTGGCGAAGGCGTTGACGAAATTACGCAGTTTCGAGTCGACCCGGCGCAAGGAATAGGCCCCGAGCACGGCGATGATGATCCCGAACACGCTGGACCAGAAACTGATCTCGAGGCTGTACTGGATCGCCTGCATATAGAACTTCGAATTGAAGATCCTGGTGAAATTGGCGATACCCCAGCCAAATTCTTCCGATTCCAGGCTGTTGATCATCACCCATACCAGCGGGGCGATTTCGAACACGATAAAGAACAGGGCGAAGGGCACCAGACACAAGGCTGCCAGCCATTTGCCGCGCGTCATGGAGTTCACTTGAGTAACTCCCGGCACACGGCTTTGTCGTGGGGCACGCCCAGCAGTTCGCAGACGGTGCCGCAGATGTCGGTCTGTTTTGGCGCGGCTTTGGTGTTGAAGCTGAACGCATCACCGAGAACGAACAGCGGTACTTCACGTTCTTCGGGCAGCAGGCCGTTGTGCGAGCGGTCGTTGTTCATGCCGTGGTCGGCGGTGACCAGCACCTGATAACCGGCATCGAGCCAGCCTTGCAGGTAGTCGGCCAGGATGATGTCGGCCGAACGGGCGCTGTTGCGGTACTGCGGGGTGTCGAGGCCGTGCTTGTGCCCGGCGTCGTCAATGTTCATCGGGTGGATCAACAGGAAGTTCGGCGCATGGCGCTGGCGCAGGCTTTCGGCGTCGGCGAACAGGTGCGAATCGGGGTAGTGGTCGTTCCAGTAGAAATGCCCGTGCTGGATCGGCAGTTGCGGGTCATCGGTGTGGCGATCCCGGGCCGCCACGAAGGGCGAACGGTTGTACAGTTCGCTGACCCAGTGATAGGCCGCCGCAGCAGTGACAAGACCGGCGTCGCTGGCGTAGTGATAGATGCTGCGCTGGTTGGACAGGCGCGAGACGTTGTTGTGGACGATGCCGCTGTCGATGGGCGCAACGCCGGTCAGGATGCATTCGTACAGCGGGCGGGAAAGGGCCGGTAACGCACACTCCAGTTTGTAGAGTGCTGCGCGTCCTGCGCCGACGTAAGCCTGCAGGTGCCCCATGGCGTGCCGGGCGACTTCGTAGTTGAGGCCGTCGAGCACGACAAGGATGACGTTGTGTTTCATAGGGGCTGGAGCTCCGCAAAACAGGAATTCGGAAATCTCGAAATCAACATGGTCCCTTGTAGGAGCGAGCTTGCTCGCGATGAGGGACTTCCATTCAACATCAATGCTGAAGGTCAGGTCGCTATCGCGAGCAGGCTCGCTCCCACAGGGATCTACAGCATTACTTCATTTCAACAATGACTTCTTCGTTCCACTTCTGAGGCAGGGCCTTGGAAGTCTTTTCCCACGCATCCGCGTCCTTGATCGGCGTGACTTTCTTGTACTGCTCATTAGGCAGCAGCTTGGCCTGCACTTCGGCTGGCAGGGTCAGGTGCTCGGCACGGATCGGACGGGCGTTGCCCTTGGCCAGGTTGATCTGGCCGGCGTCGCTGAAGATGTATTCGCGGGTCAGCTTGGCGGCGTTCGGGTTCTTCGCGTACTTGTTGATGATGGTGGTGTAGCCGGAAATCACCGAGCCGTCGGACGGGATCAGCACCACGTAGTCATCCGGGTTGGCCATCTTGGCCCTGTAGCTCAAGCCGTTGAAGTCCCAGACCACGCCGACTTCGATCTCGCCTTTTTCCATGGTGGCGATGGTCGGGTTGGCCATCGACAGGCGACCTTGCTTGGCGATGTCGGCGAACAGTTTCAGGGCAGGTTCGAGGTTTTTCTCGTCGCCACCGTTGGCCAGTGCCGCGGCCAGTACGCCGTTGGCGGCCTGGGCTGCGGTGCTCACGTCACCAATGGAGACCTTGTATTTGCCGCCCTTGAGGTCAGCCCACTTGGTTGGGGCTTCGGAACCGTGCAGCAACTTCTTGTTGACGATGAACGCGATGGTGCCGGTGTAGGCCAGGGCCCAGTGACCGTCTTTGTCTTTAGCCCAGGTCGGTACCTGGTCCCAGGTGGATGGCTTGTAGGGCTGGGTAACGTTCTGCTTGACCGCGATCGGGCCGAACGCTGCACCGACGTCGCCGATGTCGGCGCTGGCGTTGTCTTTTTCAGCGGCGAACTTGGCGATTTCCTGGGCCGAGCTCATGTCGGTGTCGATGTGTTTCAGGCCATAGGTCTTGGCCAGGTCTTCCCAAGTGCCTTTCCAGTTGGCCCAGTCATCGGGCATGCCGACGCTGTTGACGGCGCCTTCCGCTTTCGCAGCGGCTTCCAGGGTTTTCAAATCATCAGCTGCCATGGCGGCGGTGCACATGGCAATGGTCGAGCCTAACAGTGATGCCAGGAAAAACTGTTTCATTCCGAAGCTCCTTGGGTCGTGTTCAACGCTGCGATTGCGGTTTGTGTTGGTCTAGGTCAGCAATACCTGAGCCAATTTAAGGGGGCTGGATGACACTTTGATGTCGCTCGTCGCCTTGCATGACTTTTTGTTCAGCGGTATCGCCACTGGCCTGCTAAGCGTAGACCATGGGCAAGGCCCCGGCTGGCAAGGGACTTGGCCGATGAATTGCAGGTTCTTGCAGGCAGCGAATGGCGACCGTTGGGCAGCTTTGTCACATCTCGGTCATCTGCACTGCCTACGCTTGCAGACTATTGAATGAGCCGGTTTGCGCTGCGGTTCTGCCCTGAATTGGTGCTGGTCTAGTCCAGATAGGAAACGTTGATGCGTGACGAGGCAACAAAAGCGGTAACCGCCATCGGCCAGGTGCTTCAGGAACAGATCGATCACGGTCTGTTGGCTCCCGGCAGCAAACTGCCGGCCGAGCGCAAGCTCAGTGAATTGTTCGGCACCACGCGGATCACTTTGCGTGAGGCGTTGTTGCAGTTGGAGTCACAAGGGCAGATCTACCGCGAGGAACGCCGCGGCTGGTTCGTCTCGCCGCCGCGCCTGGCGTACAACCTGATGCAGCGCAGCCACTTTCACGCGATGGTCAGCGCCCAGGGGCGGGTGCCGTCCACCGAAGTCATTTCGGCACGCTTGCAACCGGCATCGGCGGCGGTCTGCGCCTGGTTGCAACTGCCAGCACTGTCGAGCGTGATCCAGATCTGCCGCGCTCGGCGGATCGACGGGCGATTGGTGCTGTATGTGGAGCATTATCTGAACCCGCAGTATTTCCCCGGGATCCTCGATTTCGATTTGAATCAGTCAATCACCGAGTTGTATGCGCGGCATTACGATTTGCACTACGGGCGGGTGCGTTTCGAGATTGTGCCCACGGCGTTGTCGGTGGACGCGGCGGCGGCGTTGAAGGTGTCGGCGGGCAGCCCGGGCTTGCAGATTGCCCGGGTCAACTATGACCAGCATGAACGCTTGATCGACTGCGACCTGGAGTTCTGGCGACATGATGCGATTCATGTCGGGGTGGATGTGGTGTAAGAAGGATCTCTTCGCGAGCAGGCTCGCTCCCACATTTGATCTGTGCCGTTCACAAAACCATTGTGGGAGCGAGCCTGCTCGCGAAAACGGTCGAATGCCCAACCCATCAATCAGACGGATAAATCATTCTGCGGGCCACCACCGGCGGTGATGACTTGTACGCTCATTCTTGGTGTCGCCAGGTCCAGCCCGGCTTCATCCATGTGCCGCTTGAGCGACAGGTTGAAGGCTCGCGACACTTCCCACTGCTTGATTGGCGCAGTCTTGAAGCGGGCGCGCAGGATCGCGTTGCCCGACTCGAAGCTTTCCACCCCCTGAAACTCCAGTGGCGACCAGATATTGCGCCGTTGCAGCGGGTCGGTGCGCATTTTCTGGCCGACTTCGCGCATCAGTTTGATTGCATTGTCGATGTCCATGCTGGCCGGCACCGCGACCCGGAAGATCGCGTAGCCGAATTCCCGGGAGTAGTTCTTGATGCTTTTTATTTCGCTGAACGGAATGGTGTGGACGATGCCATCGATGTCCCGCAGGCGCACGGTGCGGATGGTCAGGCCTTCGACGGTGCCGAGGTGGCCGCCGACATCCACGTAGTCATCGATGGCCAGGGAGTCTTCGATGATGATGAACAACCCGGTAATCAGGTCGGCTACCAGCGACTGTGCACCAAAGCCGATGGCCAGGCCGATCACGCCGGCACCGGCCAGCAGTGGCGTGACGTTCATGCCCATGTTCGCCAGGGCAACGATCAGCGCGACGATGAAAATGGCCACGAACAGCACGTTGCGGATCAGCGGCATCATCGTCTGGGCGCGGGCGTTGGCCAGGCCTTTGCGTGAGCGGGTCAACGCGTGATGCACGGCGGTGTCGCTGAGAATCCAGATCAGCCAGGCAAACAGCAGTGTGCCGGCGAGGCTGAACAGCTTGACGCTGACTTCATGGCCGTCGCCTTCGGTAAAGCGGATCAACGACATGCCCCAGACCCGCAGGCCGAGTTCGATGAAGGCCAGCCATACCAGCAGGTGGACGATGGTGTAGAAGAAGTTTTTCAGCCGTTCCGAATACACCGCGTAGCGCCGGATGCCGTGCTGCGGCTTGAGGGCGTGGCGGCGTACCAGGCCGTTGATGACCATGCACAACACCAGCAAAACGGTGCAGATCAGCGACTGGCGCAGGGCGGTGCTGGTGTCGCCGGCGGAAATGAACGTCGCGAACAGCGAGATGGCCACCAGCACCAGCGCCGGCACGTACCAGAAGGTGCCGAGAATCGACAAGGTGTCGTTGAGGGCGCGCCGGGTCAGGCGTCGGGACAGCGGCTGGTTGCGGATCAGGTGGGCGATCGGCCGGCGAAAACGCAGGATGAACCGCCCCGTCGAAAGCGCTGCCAGGACATTGGCGACGGTCGCGGCGGTATGGGCCAGATGGCTGCCGAGGCTGTCGACCAGTTGCGGATCGCTCAGCGCTTCGCCAAACGCGGCAAAGCTGCCGATCAGCCACAGTGGCCGGAACGCCTGGTGCCGCAGGATGTACAAGGCGCGGTGGCGGTGCGGGCCGTCGAGCAGGGAAAAGGCAATCACGCAGATGGCCGAGAAGCAGGTGCCGACCACCAACGCATAGGCCAGAACCATGGCCAGGCTTTTGCCCAGGGACGAGGGCAGGGCGTAGCTCATGTAGACCGTGATCACCAGGGCGATCAGCCATGGCCCGAGCTTGCGCAAGGCGAAGCGCAACATGTCGAGGGCCCGGGGGTGCTGCGGCAGTTCTTCGGGCAGGCCGAAGCGCATCCGCACGCGGTGACTGATCCAGATCAGGGCGGCGGCCAGCAGGCTCCAGACCACCAGGATCATCGCGAAGGCAAACAGCATCGGCAGCCATTCATTGGCCGGCAACGCCAGCGCCACCAGTTCTTCCCTGGCCTGATCGAACTCACTGGACCAGCGCGTGAGCGGACTGTCGTCGCCGGATAACTTCTTCTCGATATTGGTCAGGGTTCCGCCGATCAGGCCCAGCACGCCTTCTTCGGTCGTCGGCTGGGCCTTTTTGGTGGCGTCACGGAGCTTTTTCAGGTCGGCCAGCAATTTGGTGCGTTGCTGATCGTTTTCCAGCGACTTGATCACTTCGTCCAGGGATTGCCCCAGCGGCTCCTGTGCTTCGGGCTGGGGCTTGGCCTGGCTGCCGAGCAGGCTGGGCAGGCCGGCCGCCTGGGCAGGCGCCACCGACAGCAGTGTCATCAGGCAGACGAGGAAAATACACGGGAGGGCAAAAAGACGAGCGAACACTAGGCGGTCAACCTCGCAAGGAGCGGATCGACCGAGTGTACGAGCCCGTCAAAATCAATGCGAGCCAAGGGCGATGAATTATTCGTTGAGTTTGGCGAGGATCTTGAAGATCACAGTCGCGAGGATGGTCAGCATGCCGATCCACATGACAAACACACCGGCATTTTTATCGCGAAAGTTGAAGCCGATGGCGAGCATGAGCATCCCGGCAAGAATCGGGATGAGCATGGCGTGAAAGGTGGACATCGAGATCATGGTGACAGCCTTGTCGAAGGGATACTGGAAGTCTAGGTGGCTTTTTTGCGCGGTGTTGCCTGTCTGTCTGTAGGAGCGAGCTTGCTCGCGATGGTCGTCAACGATGATGTTGGAAGACTGACACCCCGAGGTGTTCTCGGGTGCATCGCGAGCGAGCTCGCTCCTACACAGGGTATTGCGGGTTTACGGCAATTCGCGGCAAGCGTAGAACGCGCTCAGCACCTTGACCAGGTGCGCCAGGTCATGGCTGCCGCACAGTTCGCGGATCGAGTGCATGGCGAACGTCGGCAGGCCGATGTCCACGGTGCGCACACCCAGGTGGCTGGCGGTGATCGGGCCGATGGTCGAACCGCAGCCCATGTCGCTGCGCACCACGAAGCTTTGCACCGGCACTTCTTCAGCCATGCACAGGTGACGGAAGAACCCGGCGGTTTCGCTGTTGGTGGCGTAGCGCTGGTTGCTGTTGACCTTGATCACCGGGCCGGCGTTGAGTTTCGGGCCGTGGTTGGCATCGTGTTTGTCGGCGTAGTTCGGGTGCACGCCGTGGGCGTTGTCGGCCGAAACCAGCAGGGATTTCTGAATGGTGCGCACGAACTCATCGCCTTCGGGCAGCAGGCGACGCAAGGTTTGCTCGAGCATCGGGCCGTCGGCGCCGCAGGCCGAGCAGGACCCCACTTCTTCGTGATCGTTGCACACCAGCACGCAGGTTTCGTCGGTGTCGGCCGTCAACAGTGCTTGCAGGCCGGCGTAGCACGACAGCAGGTTGTCCAGGCGCGCGCCGGCGATGAAGTCGCCATGCAAGCCAATGACCGCAGCGCTTTGGGTGTCGTAGAAGCTCAGCTCGTAATCGAGCACCACGTCCGCATTCAGGCCGTGCTCGCGGGCGAGTTGGTCGGTGAGCACCGCGCGGAAGTCCACGCGTTCGTCACCGGCAAATTGCGCGAGGATCGGTGGCAGTTCGGTCTGGGCGTTGATGGCCCAACCCATGTTGGCTTCGCGGTTGAGGTGAATCGCCAGGTTCGGAATGATCGCGACCGGAGCCTTGAAGTCGATCAACTGGCTCTCGACCTTGCCATCACGACGGAAGGTTACGCGGCCCGCCAGCGACAGGTCACGGTCGAACCACGGCGCCAGCAGCGCACCGCCATAGACTTCGACGCCCAATTGCCAGAAGCCCTGGCGTTGCAGTTCCGGCTGCGGCTTGACCCGCAGGCACGGGCTGTCGGTATGGGCACCGACCAGGCGAATGCCGCCGTGCAGCGGAGAGTGGCGGCCCATCTTGATCGCGACAATCGAAGAGTCGTTGCGGGTGACGTAGTAGCGGCCGTTGGCTTCGGTATTCCACGGCTCGCGCTCGTCGAGGCGTTGATAGCCCGCCGCTTCCAGGCGTTTTACAAGGCTGGCGGTGGCATGGAACGGGGTAGGGGAGGCCTTGAGGAAATCGATCAGGCCTTGGTTCAACTCTTCGCGCATAAAGTAGCTCCAGACAGCAATGGCGCCAGTTTAACGTATTGGTCAGAGAATTGGCGGTGTGGGAGCGAGCTTGCTCGCGATGGTCGTCAACGATAACGCGGGAAACCTGGCGCCCCGCGGTGTTCTTGGGATCATCGCGAGCTAGCTCGCTCCTACAGGGGAGTGCGTTGCGTTTAGAACGGTGCCGGGCACTCGAAGCGCAGGCGTTCGCCGGTCTGGGGATGGGTGAACGTGAGCATGCTCGCGTGCAGGCACAGGCGCGGCCAGGCCGCCAGTGCCTGCTCGTGGGCATACAGCCCGTCGCCCAGCAGCGGGTGGCCGATCGAGAGCATGTGCACGCGCAACTGGTGGGAGCGGCCGGTGATCGGTGTGAGTTCCACGCGGCACCAGTCGCCACAACGTTCCAGTACTCGCCAGAACGTCAGCGCATGTTTGCCGAATTCGTGATCGACCACGTGCCGTGGCTTGGTCGGCGGGTCGTAGCGCAGGGGCAGGTCGATGCTGCCACTGTCCAGTTCCGGCTGACCCCAGCACAGTGCGGTGTAGGCCTTTTCGGTTTCGCGGTCGTGAAATTGCCGAGAGAGTTCGCGATGGGTGTCCGGATCGCGGGCCAGCAGGATGATGCCGGAGGTTTCCCAGTCCAGCCGATGGACGATTCGCGCTTCCGGGTAGCCGTTTTCCTGCAGGCGGGTGATCAGGCAGTCCTTGTTGTCGTCGGCCCGGCCAGGGACGGAGAGCAACAGGGTCGGTTTGTTCACCACCAGTACGGCGGCGTCCTGATGGATGATGTGGACGTTGGACAACGGCATTAAAACAGCCTCGTAACAAACGCCAACGGCGGTTCAGGCCCCCCGCAGTCGCGCGTGGGGCCTGAACCGCCGTGGCTCCAGCCGAATCGACTCAGCGATCAGGCAGGGTGATATTGAGTTCCAGAATCGAGCAGCTGCCCTGGCTTTCCAGTGCGACATGCACGTCATCGGACCCGATGTTGACGTACTTGCGGATCACCTCGACCAGTTCCTTCTGCAAGGCCGGCAGGTAGTCCGGGGTGCTGCGTTGGCCGCGTTCGTGCGCCACGATGATCTGTAGACGCTCTTTCGCTACCGACGCGGTGCTTTGCTTTTTGTTGGCACGAAAGAAGTCAAAAAGGTTCATTGCTTAGTTGCCTCCAAACAGGCGCTCGAAGAATCCCTTCTTCTGTACATCGAGGAATCGATGATCCACGGTCTTGCCCAGCAGGCGGTCAACGGTATCGCTGTAGGCCTGGCCGGCATCGCTCTGGTCGTCGAGAATCACCGGAACGCCCTGGTTGGATGCCTTGAGCACCGCCTGGGATTCAGGGATCACGCCGAGCAGGGTCACCGAAAGGATTTCCTTGACGTCTTCTACGCCGAGCATTTCGCCTTTGCTCACACGCTCCGGGTGGTAACGGGTAATCAGCAGGTGTTCCTTGATCGGGTCTTCGCCGCGTTCGGCACGACGGGACTTGCTGGCCAGCAGGCCGAGCATGCGGTCCGAATCTCGTACCGAGGAGACTTCCGGGTTGGTCACGACGATCGCTTCATCGGCGAAGTACATGGCCAGGTGGGCGCCTTTCTCGATACCCGCCGGGGAGTCGCAGACCACGAACTCAAAGTCTTCCTTGAGTTGCATCAGGACTTTTTCCACGCCTTCGACGGTCAGCGCGTCTTTGTCGCGGGTCTGGCTGGCGGCCAGCACGTAGAGGTTTTCCAGGCGCTTGTCTTTGATCAGGGCCTGTTGCAGGTTGGCTTCGCCGTTGACCACGTTGACGAAGTCATACACCACGCGGCGCTCGCAACCCATGATCAGGTCGAGGTTACGCAAGCCCACGTCGAAGTCGACGATAACTGTTTTGTGGCCGCGCAGAGCGAGGCCGGTACCGATAGCGGCGCTGGTGGTGGTCTTACCCACACCACCCTTGCCGGATGTAACCACGAGAATCTTGGCCAAGGTGTTTCACCCCTAAGGAAAAAGGACTTTCCAGCCCCTGAAAAACATCTCCTGAAAAACTACTGCAGTCGGACAGCCTTGGCTGGAATCCGGTTTTGAGCGGCATTTACCCCCGGTAAACACTGCTTTCGGCCTTTTTCCTACTTCGTTTGAGCCGTTTTCGCTACGTTTTAGAGATGCTTGAAAATGCGGCAGTATCCGTTAAAGCCGAATGATGTTCAACACGTCGCCGGACAGGCTGACCTGCACACCCGACCCCCATAGAGGGTCGCGGCGCAGATCTTCGGAAACCTTGTAATGCCCGGCGATGGAAATCAGTTCAGCACTCATTTGCTGACAGAAAATCCGCGCCTTGGTGTCGCCCTTGACGCCGGCCAGCACACGACCGCGCATCGGGCCGTATACATGGATGTTGCCATCGGCGAGAAGTTCCGCCCCGGGGCTGACCGAGGAAATCACCACCAGGTCGCTGCCCTGGGCATAAATCTGCTGGCCACCACGTACTGGCGAGGTGATGATTTTCGTCGGCTTGATGGTGGGCTCGGGTGGTTTTTCCGGTTTTTTCTTCGGTTCGCCTTCGCTCAGGTCCAGTGCACGCTCGCGGGCACCGGACGGTGGCAGCACCGGCAGATCGACCGCGATGGCGGCGGCAATGTCTTCGATACGGCTGGCGCGGATCGCCAGGGTCCGCAGGCCATGCTGGCGGCAGACGCGCATCAGCCCTGGCAGATCGACAGCGCCTTCGTTGGCCGGGAGCTTGTCCAGGGCCAGTACCAGCGGCGCATTGCTGAAGAAGTTGGGCGCCTGGGCGACCTTGGCGGCCAGTTGCCGATCAAGGCTTTCGAGGTCGTTACGGGCCAGTTCCAGCACCGTAATGGCCAGCATACTGCCCTTCAACTGGAACACGGGATCTTGGTCTAGCGGTTCGGTTTGGCTCATGGTCGGCATACAACGACTTGTCACTAAAAGTGCCGAGACTTATAACGAGAACGCCCGCAGGCCGCAAGCCGGGTCGAACGATGTAGAATGCGCGGCCATTGTCATTCCGGAAGCATTAATGGACCGCCCGCGTTTTCGAAAAGCATTTCTATCTCCACGTTTCTGGCCGCTGTGGTGTGGCTTGGGGCTGCTGTGGCTGATCGTCCAGTTGCCGTATCCGGCACTGCTGTGGATCGGTCGCGCACTGGGCGCATTGATGTATCGCGTGGCCGGCGACAGACGGCGCATTGCCAAGCGCAATCTGGAACTGTGTTTTCCTGAAAAAGCCGCCGCCGAACGCAAACGCCTGCTCAAGGAAAACTTCGCGTCCACCGGCATCGCCTTTTTCGAGATGGCGATGAGCTGGTGGTGGTCGCGCAAGCGCCTGGCAAATCTGGCTCACATTGAAGGGCTGGAATATCTGCAGCAGGCTCAGCGCGAAGGCAAGGGCGTGATCCTGATGGCGCTGCATTTCACCACCCTGGAAATCGGTGCGGCGCTGCTTGGCCAAAAGCACACCATCGACGGCATGTACCGCGAGCACAAGAACCCCTTGTTCGACTACATCCAGCGCCAGGGCCGCGAGCGGCACAACCTCGACTCGCTGGCAGTGGAGCGCGAAGACGTGCGGGGCATGCTCAAGTTGCTGCGCTCGGGCCGCGCGATCTGGTATGCGCCGGATCAGGACTACGGCGCCAAGCAAAGCATCTTCGTGCCGCTGTTCGGCATTCAGGCCGCGACCGTCACCGCCACCAGCAAGTTTGCACGGCTGGGCAAGGCGCTGGTGGTGCCGTTCACCCAGGAGCGTCTGGCGGACGGCAGCGGTTATCGCCTGGTGATCCATGCGCCGCTCGAGGGCTTCCCTGGCGAAACCGAAGAAGCCGACTGCCTGCGCATCAACCAGTGGATCGAAGGCGTGCTGCGCGAGCGTCCCGAGCAATACCTGTGGGCCCACCGCCGCTTCAAGAGCCGTCCACCGGGCGAGCCGAAGCTGTACGCCAAACGCGGTTGAACCACGATCCCCTGTAGGAGCGAGCCTGCTCGCGATGGTGGTCAACGATAACGCGGGGCACCTGACACCCAGCGGCGTTATCACGACCATCGCGAGCAGGCTCGCTCCTGCAGGGGAATGGAAAATCCCATCAAGCACCATGGAGAGTTGTGCATGAGTCCAGGCGAACCGGTTACAGGGTTGATTCTTTCCGGCGGCGGGGCTCGGGCGGCCTATCAGGTCGGGGTGCTGGCGGCGATTGCCGAGTTGCTGCCGCCGGGGGCGAGCAATCCGTTTCCGGTGATCGTCGGTACCTCGGCAGGCGCGATCAACGCAGTCAGTCTCGCCAGCGGGGCCATGGACTTTCGTAATGCCATCGAGCGCCTGACGGCCTTCTGGCAGGGTTTTCGCAGTCATCTGGTATTGCGCAGCGACTGGCCCGGGGTGATTCGCCAGGCCAGCCGCTTTGTCGGCCACAGCTTGCTCGGCATCGGCAGACACATGCCTGTGGCGCTGCTCAACAGCTCTCCCCTGCGCCATCTGCTCAACGACAAGCTGCATATGGGCGGCATTGCCGAAGCGATCGCACAGAAGCAATTGCACGCGGTGGCGGTCACGGCGTTCGGCTATGAGTCTGGCCAGGCCGTCACCTTCTATCAGGGCGGCGGCAAGATCGATGCCTGGTTGCGCCATCGACGCATCGGTATTCCCACCCAGCTGTCCGTCGAACACCTGCTCGCCAGTTCGGCCATTCCACTGCTGTTCGCCCCGGTGAAAATCGGCGAAGAATATTTTGGTGACGGCGCGGTGCGTCAGTCGGCGCCGATCAGTCCGGCGTTGCACCTGGGCGCCAGTCGGGTGCTGGTGGTGGGCGTCAGTGGCAACCCGCGTGGCTTCGATCCGGAGCAGCCACTGCAACGCGCCTACACCGGGCAGCAACCCACCCTGGCGCAGATTGGCGGGCACATGCTCAACAGTACGTTCATTGACAGCCTGGAAAGTGACATCGAGTTGTTGCAGCGTCTGAATCAGTTCAGTCACCTGATGCCCGACGGTACCCCGGTCCGCGCCTTGGGCGTGGCACCGGTGGACGTGCTGGTGATTTCACCGAGCCAGCCAATCGATGAGATTGCCGCGCGACATCGCCAGGAGTTGCCACCCGCATTGCGCCTGTTCCTGCGCGGGCCGGGCGCGACCAAGACCAGCGGGGCAGGGGTGCTGAGTTATCTGCTGTTCGAGGCGGGGTATTGCAGCGAGTTGATCGAACTGGGGCGGCGGGATGCGTTGGCCAAGCGCGGGGAGTTGTGCCGGTTTCTGGGGATCGCCGAGGCGGTGGTTTCGGCTTGAGACTTGCGGTGAGGCTATCTCTTGTAGGAGCGAGCTTGCTCGCGATGGACGAAAGGACGCCGCGGGGCATCAGGACCCCAGCGTTATCGTTCACGACCATCGCGAGCGGGCTCGCTCCTACAGGAGGTTTTCAGATCAGAAGTGGAACTTCACCAAGAGGCTCGTGTTGTTCTGATTGGTGGTGAACGCGCTGGAATCGTCGATCCCGTACTTGTTCGACCAGTAGTCGTACTCGATACCGACGTACAGCTGCTTCGCACCGAAATTCAACGCCTTGCCCAGGTCGTATTTGACCTGTGGGTTGAAGTGCAGGTTGGCGTGGTATTCGCCTTTGCTGTTGACGTCGTTGTCGACGACCCAGTCCATGTAGCCGTCGATCAGGATGCTCGAGTCGCCGACCGGGATGGTGTAGGACCAGACCGGAGTGATCTGCCAGACGTTGTCGCCCGGACGGTCGCCCTCGGTGTGACGGTTGTAGAAGTTCAGCTGGAAGTAGTCGAAACCAGGGATCGCCAGGTCGAAGCCCGGGCCGATCAGGTACGACTCGGTGTCACCCTCGCCGAACTCGTAGGTCATTGCCAGCAGCACGTCTTTGATCGGGCCGAATTCGATCTTCTGATCGAGCACCTTGCCCAGGGAGATGCGTGGCTGGAACTCGCCGTAGTAGCTATTCGGACCGTTGTTGAAGTCCTTTTCACCGTTGTAGAAGATCTTGTCGACGAAGAAGAAGTTATCGCCGTACTTCCACGCATCGGCGTGTTCAAAGGTCACGGTTTGCTGGATGTGCGGGTTGACCTTGAAGTCTTTACCGTAAAGGTAGGTCAGGCTGTTGTTCTGCCACTGCAGCAAATCGCCGGCCATGGCCTGGCCACCGGCTAGCATCGATCCCGCCAGCATCAGGCTGGTGCACGTACGTTTCATTCGGTTGCTCCCAAAAAGTAGGTGGTTCCACGTTATTTTTTTAAGGTCGGCGCTCTGGTGTGGCGCCTGTTTCCGTAGCGGTAAAAAATTATCCAATCGGTCAGCTTTAGTGCGGTTGACAAGAGCTGGGCCAAGGTTTTCAAAAAGCAAAAAAACTCCCGCTCGACGGCTCAAGAACAGTCGATTGAGAGGGGTTTTGGAGTGCCTTGGTGCCTGCCAGCGCCGGGATAAGTTGGCCTGCTGGTCAGGTTTTACATCCGGGCTTTTTTTTAAACCGGATTCGGGCGGCCGCGGAGAATACTGACTCCTCGGCCAGGTCTCAAGTGCTCCGCAACGGCGCACCGACGACAGGTTTGGGGCGCGGTTGCGGGGCAGCATCAGAAATGCACCTTCACCAGCAGGCTGGTGGTGTTTTCATTGGTGTCGAAACGGGAGCTGTTTTCGATGCCGTACTTGTCTTTCCAGTAGCTGTACTCGACGCCGGCGTACACCTGTTTCTCCCGCCAGCCCAGGGCCTTGCCCAGGTCGTACTTGATCTGCGGGTTGAAGTGCAGGTTGGCGTGATAAGTGCCGTGTGAGTTCTGGTCGTTATCCACCACCCAGTCGATGTAGCCGTCGATCAACAGGTTCGAGTTGCCCAATGGCAGGGTGTAGGACCAGGCCGGTGTGATCTGCCAGACATCGTCGCCGGGACGCGAGCCTTCGGTCTGACGGTAATAGAAGTTCAAGGTGAAAAAATTGAAGCCCGGTACCGCGAGGTCGAAACCAGGGCCGATCAGGTAGGCCTCGGTGTCGTCCTCGCCGTTCTCGTAGGTCATGGCCAGCAACACGTCCTTGACCGGACCGAATTCGAAACGGCGGTCGAGGATCTTGCCGAAGGAGAGGCGTGGGCTGAACTCGCCGTAATAGGCGTGAACGCCTTTGTTCCGGTCTTTCTCGCCGTTGTAGTAAGTGCTGTCGATGAACATGAAGTTGTCGCCGTACTTCCAACGGTCGGCATGTTCGAAAGTGATCGTCTGCTGGATGTGCGGGTTGACCACGAAATCCTTGCCGTACAGATAGCTCAGGCTGTTGGTCTGCCACAGCAGCAAATCGCCGGCCATGGCCTGACTCGCGGCCAGCAGGCCACCACACAACAGTACGTTGGTTTGTGTCCGAATCATCTGTTGCTCCCTCTTGTTTTTATTTTTCTGTGGCGCAGGCAACCCCAAACCCTGTAGGAGCGAGCTCGCTCGCGATGGTCGTCAACGATTACGCGTGTTGTCTGAATACCCGTGGTGCTCTCGGGTCCATCGCGAGCGAGCTCGCTCCTACAAGGGGGGCGTGTATTTACCTGTCAGTGGGCGTGGCAGTCGTTGGCGGCCGCGCGTTCGGCGCCGCCAAGGATGTTGAACAGCAGGTTCAGCGTCAGTGCGCTGAGGGTGGCCATGGCGATGCCGCTGTGGGTGATCGGGCTCATCCATACGGGCAGGTGGGCGAAAAACTCCGGGCGTACCACCGGGATCAGACCCATGCCGATGCTCACCGCCACCAGCAACTGGTTGCGACGGTCACCGATGTCGGCTTCCTGGAGAATCTTGATCCCGGTGGCGGCGACCATGCCGAACATCGCGATCGCTGCGCCACCCAGTACTGCCGGAGGAATCGAGGCCACCAGGAACGCGGCCTTGGGCAGCAGGCTCAGCACGATCAGCAACCCGCCGGCAACGATGGTCACCGAACGGCAACGCACGCCGGTCATCTGCACCAGGCCGATGTTCTGGGCGAAGGAGGAGTGGGTGAAGGTGTTGAAGAACCCGGCGAAGAACGAAGCGCCGGCATCGCACAGCAAGCCGCGACGCAGCATCCGTGGGCAGACTTCCTGGCCGGTGATCTTGCCCAGCGCCAGGAACATCCCGGTGGACTCGACGAAGATGATCACTACCACCAGGCACATCGAGAGGATCGGTGCCAGTTCGAATTTCGGCATGCCGAAGTGCAACGGGGTGACGAATTGCAGCCACGGCGCCTGGGCCATGCCACTGAGGTCGACCATGCCGATCAGGCCGCAGAGCACGTAGCCCAGGCACATGCCGATCAGCACGGAAATATTGACCCAGAAACCGCGCATGAAACGGTGCACCAGCAATATGGTGCCCAGCACCAGCGCGGCAATGGTCAGGTAGATGGGGGAGCCGAATTGCGCAGCCTGCGCGCCGCCACCGGCCCAGTTCACGGCCACGGGGAACAGCGACAAACCGATCGAAGTGATGACCGTACCGGTCACCAGTGGCGGGAAAAAGCGTACGACCTTGGACATGAACGGGGCGATGAGCATGCCGAAGAACCCGGCGGCGATGGTGGCGCCGAAGATGCCCTGCAGGCCGACTCCGGGCATGCCGGCCATGGCGACCATGCTGCCGACGGCGGCGAAACTGGCGCCCATCATCACTGGCATGCGAATGCCCATGGGGCCGATGCCGAGGGACTGGACGATGGTGGCAATACCGGCCACCAGCAGGTCGGCGTTGATCAGGAAGGCGATTTCTTCACGACTCAGGCCAGCGGCCTGTCCGATGATCAGCGGCACTGCGATGGCTCCGCCGTACATCAGCAGAACGTGTTGCAGGCCAACCAGGATCAGTTGCAAAAGGGGCAAACGCTGAATGGCGGGTGCGTCGGGGATGCGCGCTTCGGATAGCTCGGACATGCAACACCTCGGATCTTTTTTATTCTTGTGTTTTTTTTGCATCAGGTTGACCGCGGCGCGGCCGTTCGCGAGCAGGCTCGCTCCCACAGGTTTTGCATTGTCTGTGTGGGAGCGAGCCTGCTCGCGAAGCTTTCTACTTAGTTGGTCGGAGCACCCTGCACAATCCAGGCACCGATCAGGTCACGTTCCTGCTGGGTCATCTGCGTGATGTTGCCCAGTGGCATGATCTGACTGGTGACGGCTTGCGCCTGGATGCGCGCCGCGTTCTGGCGAATCTGCTCGGGGGTATCGAACATAACGCCGGCAGGCGCCGCACTGAACAGCGGGCTGGTCGGCTTGGCCGAATGGCAAACCGCGCAACGTTCCTGGATCACGCTGTGCACTTTGTCAAAGGCCGGGCCGGCGTTGGATGCCTGCGCCGGTGCAGCTGCAGGCGCTTCGGCAGGTTTGGCTTCAGCAGGTTTCAAACCACCACCCACGGCTGTTTCCGGCAGCGGCTGGTATTCGATCTTCGCTGGCGCCTTGGCCACTTCCGGGCTGTTCAACGGCGCAGGGCCGGTGACGTAAGCCAGGCTGATCATGCCGACGGCTGCCACAGGCAGGGTCCAGGCAAACTTGTGGCTGTCGTGACGGGTGTTGAAGTAGTGACGCACCAACACCGCCAGTACCGCGATCCCGGCCAGGATCAACCAGTTGTACTGGCTGCCGTAGGTGCTCGGGAAGTGGTTGCTGATCATGATGAACAGCACTGGCAAGGTGAAGTAGTTGTTGTGACGCGAACGCAGCAGGCCTTTGGCCGGCAGCGCCGGGTCCGGCGTGCGGTTCTCGGCGATCGCCGCGACCAGTGCGCGCTGCGCCGGCATGATGATGCGGAACACGTTGCCGACCATGATGGTGCCGATGATCGCGCCGACGTGCAGGTACGCACCCCGACCGCTGAACACTTTGCTGAAGCCGTAGGCCGCGCCGATGATCAGTACGAACAGGATGAAACCCAGCAGGGCAGGGCGTTTGCCCAGGGCCGAGTCGCACAGGAAGGAGTAGACGAACCAGCCGATGAACAGCGAGCCGATACCGATGGCCACGCCTTCGGGACCGCTCAGGGTGCTGCCCGGAGCCAGCAGGTAGAGCGTCGGGTTAGAGTAGAACACCACGCACAGCAGCGCGATACCCGACATCCAGGTGAAGTAGGCTTCCCATTTGAACCAGTGCAGGTTGTCCGGCATGGTCGGTGGAGCCAGTTTGTATTTTTCCAGGTGGTAGATACCGCCACCGTGGATTGCCCACAAATCGCCCGCCAGACCGCTTTTCGGGTTGACCCGATTGAGGTTGTTTTCCAGCCAGACGAAATAGAACGACGCACCGATCCAGGCCACGCCAGTAATCATGTGAACCCAGCGCACGCTCAGGTTCAGCCATTCCAACAGATGTGCTTCCACAGTCTTTACCTCTCGCCCGTCACTCTGTTGTCGAGTGATCGGACCTTCTCTTATTGGTGGGGGGCGAGGATCAAACGCTCATCCTCTTTGAAAAAATGCTCATCGCAGTTATTGCCTGTGCCACTGCGATCAACCACCAGGAAGTCATCCCGCTTTTCGATCGTCAGCACCGGGTGGTGCCAGACGCCGCGATGGTAATTGATGCCCTGCCTGCCGTTGGTGACGAAGGCGCGGACCAAGCCTGATACAGGTACATCGCCAAGTGGCGCGACCACGATCAGAAAGGGGTTGCCGAGCAGCGGAATGAAAGCCTGGCTGCCCAGCGGATGACGCTCCAGCATGCTGACGGTCAGCGGCATGTCCTGCGCGTCGGCGCGGAAAATGCTGATGATCGCCTTGTCCTCTGGCGTGGCGGTTTCCACCGACGCCAGTTTGTGGAAGCGCATGGTCGAACCGTTGTTGATCATGAAGTGATCGCTGCCGTCGGTTTCGATCACGTCACCGAAAGGGGCGAAGGCTTCTTTGGTCAGCGGTTCAATCGTCAGTGTGCGCATGCTGGTCTTCTTTTCGTTGAGTTCTGTGTTGTTGGTTCTGCCGCCTTCGCGAGCAAGCCCGCTCCCACATTCGACCGCATTCCCCTGTGGGAGCGGGCTTGCTCGCGAAGGGCGCGCCGCTTATTTGGCGACCTTGCCCAAAACGCGCAGGCGGCTCACACCACCATCCGGGAACACGTTCAGGCGGATGTGGGTGATCGGGCCCAGTGCCTTGATCTGCTCGGCGAAGGTGTGTTCGGCGTGCATTTCCAGCTTCTGGCTTGGCAGCAGTTCGCGCCAGAACAGCGACTGGGTTTCGATCTGGCTGTCGGTACCGCCCTTCACGAACGCGCCCTGGATCGAGCAGCTGTCCGGGTAGTTGCCCTTGAAGTGCAGGGTGTCGACGACGACTTTCTCGACTTCACCGGCATGGCCCAGCGCGACGATCACCCAGTCATTGCCCGGGGTACGACGACGTGCGGTTTCCCAACCGTCGCCCATGTTGATGCCACGGCCCGGGTTGAGGATGTTGCTCATGCGGCCGAAGTGTTCGTCGGAGCAGGCGAGGGCGCGGCCGCCGTTGAGGGCTGCAGCCAGGTCGACTTGCTCGTTGTCGCCGATGGCCGACCAGTCGCGGAACGGCACGCCGTACACGCGCAGACGGGCCACGCCGCCATCCGGGTAGATGTTGAAGCGCAGGTGGCTGAAGGCCTGGTCGTTGCTGATTTCGTGGTAGTGGTGGCTGTTACCTTGCAGCTCGACGGCCGACAGCACTTCAGTCCACTGGGTGTTTTCGTCCGGCTCGCCCGAGGCCAGGAAGCAGGCTTCCAGGGAGGCCGACGGCGGGAAGTTGCCGGTGAAGAATGAAGTGTCGATGTCGACGCCCTTGATCGAACCGGGCACGCCCAGGCGAATCACTGCGCTGTCGAAGCCTTCGAAGCGCTTGCGACGCGATTCCCAGCCGTCCATCCACTTGCCGTTGTCATCGAACACGCCCTCCTTCCATACGGCCGGGGTCGGTTGGAACAGACGGTTGGCGTCTGCGAACCAGTCATCGGTGACCGAGATGATTTTGGTGCCCAGGCGGGCATCGGCCAGGTTGACGAACTTCTCGAAAGGTACGGCGTAAGCTTTCATTCTTCTTGTCTGCCTTTAAATAAGTGGCTTGGGATGCTCTCGGGGCCCTGGGCGTGTTCGGCGTTCTTGAGCGCGCTCGGGCCAGGATCGCTATAGGGTCAGTAATCGGAACAGGGCGATCTTGTTGATCTGCGCCAGCGCGCACTTGAACTCGGTGTCGACCGGGTTGTGGATGCGCGTTTCGAACGCTGCGAGGATCTGATGCCGGTTGCTGCCTTTTACCGCCATGATGAAGGGAAACTTGAACTTGGCCTTGTAGGCGTCGTTCAGCTCGGTGAAGCGAGAAAACTCTTCGGCCGTGCATTGGTGAATACCGGCGCCAGCCTGTTCATGGGTGCTGGCTTCGGTCAACTGGCCCTGGACGGCGGCTTTACCGGCCAGGTCCGGGTGAGCGTTGATCAGGGCCAGCTGGCTGGCGTGATCGGCGCTCAACAGGATGTCGCTCATGCGCTGGTGCAGGGTTTCGATCTCGTCGATCGAAGCGTCCTGGCCCAGGTCGAAGGCCTTCTCGGCCACCCATGGCGAATGTTCGTAGATGTCGGCGAAAGCGGCGACGAAAGCATCGCGGCTCAGGGTCGAGGGTTTGACGGTTTGAAAGGTGCTCATTTGGCAGCCCCTTGGTACGGGTGGGTTTCTTGCCAGTGGCGCGCGATGTCGACGCGACGGCTGAACCACACCTGTTCATGACTTTTAGCGTATTCGATAAAGCGCTTGAGCGAAGCCAGGCGCGCCGGACGGCCGATCAGGCGGCAGTGCAGACCGATCGACAGCATCTTTGGTGCTTCGGCGCCCTCGGCGTAGAGCACGTCGAACGCATCCTTGAGGTATTCGAAGAAGTCGTCGCCCTTGTTGAAGCCCTGGACTTGGGTGAAGCGCATGTCGTTGGTGTCCAGGGTGTACGGGATCACCAGGTGCGGCTTGCCGGTCGGGTTGTTCGGTTCCCAGTAGGGCAGGTCGTCGTCGTAGGTGTCGCTGTCGTAGAGGAAACCGCCTTCTTCCATCACCAGGCGACGGGTGTTCGGGCCGGTGCGGCCGGTGTACCAGCCCAGCGGGCGTTCACCGGTGATTTCGGTGAGGACGCGGATCGCTTCGAGCATGTGCTCGCGTTCCTGGGCCTCATCCATGTATTGGTAGTCGATCCAGCGATAGCCGTGGCTGCAGATCTCGTGGCCGGCATCGACCATGGCGCGGATCACGTCCGGGTGACGCTGGGCGGCCATGGCCACGGCGAAGATGGTCAGCGGAATGTCGAATTCCTTGAACAGCTTGAGGATCCGCCATACGCCGGCACGGCTGCCATACTCGTAAAGGGATTCCATGCTCATGTTGCGCGCGCCTTGCAGCGGTTGGGCAGAAACCATTTCCGAGAGGAACGCTTCGGACTCTTTGTCGCCGTGCAGGATGTTGCGCTCGCCACCTTCTTCGTAATTGAGTACGAACGACAGGGCAATGCGGGCATTGCCCGGCCAGTGTGGGTGCGGAGGGTTACTGCCGTAACCGACCAGTTCGCGTGGGTAGTCAGCGCTCACTGCGGGCTTCCTTCTTGTTCGATGATGACGGTGGGTGCGACGCAGCTGAAAATGGGTGGCAGGCTTGCGTCACAGCGATGGGCTGATTGTATACAACTTTATATTCACTTTGTAAGCCTGAATTTTCGCATTTTTCACCGACTGTCACCTTTTACTGCGATTGGCGTGCGTCTGCAAGAAATCTGCCTGATCGGTCAGTAATTTGGCGAGAGGGGCATAGGCTGTGCGGTTTGGCCGGAAATCGATGGCAAATTCGCTGGTGGCGGGGATTAAGCGAAAAATGTCGTTTTTATTGTGTACAATTTTTTTGAAAAGTGTCTTAATCAATCGCTCGCCGCAGCTTTTCGTGTTCCGAATCGGTGCGGTCTCCTTTTCAACTGACTTCGGGAGGCGCGAAGTCTGACTGCTCCATGCAGGCAGGCGCGCAGAATCAATGGGACGTTTGACTACACACGTTTTGGACGCAGCACACGGTTGCCCGGGCAGCTCGATCAAGGTCGAGTTGTACCGCGTTGAAGGTTCGCAGCTGGAATTGGTCGCCACTGCAGTCACCAACAGCGATGGCCGTGTCGATGCACCGCTGCTGCAAGGCGATGACTACCGCACCGGGGTCTATCAGGTTCAGTTTCATGCCGGCGATTACTACCGCGCCCGTGGCGTCAAGCTGCCGGAACCTGCCTTCCTGGATGTCGTGGTACTGCGTTTCGGCATCTCCGCCGAGCAGGATCACTACCATGTGCCGCTGCTGATTTCGCCTTACAGCTATTCGACATACCGCGGCAGCTGATCCCCCAAGCAGCTGCTGCACCCTGGAAGCGACTGCGCATATAGCTTCTTTGGTCTTTCGCCCGCTCACACTGCGGGCTTTTTTTCGTCTGTAGGAACAGCCGGTCGACGCTCGATTGCTCGCGATGGAGGTCCAGACAACGCGGTAATTCATATTGCACGCGTTATCGTTGACGACCATCGCGAGCAAGCTCGCTCCTACAGTTGTTAGCGGCTCAGCAGGGACGCAGCACCCGCACCACTGAACAACCCGGCACTGATCCGGTTGAACCAGCTCTGGCCCTTGCCGCTGCGCAGATACCGCGCCGCGCCATGGGCGCCGAGGCCATAGGCCAATTTGCACAGCAGGTCGAGGAGGGTCCAGGTCGCAATCATCACCAACAGTTGCGGCAGGAACGGCTGTTCGGCACTCAGGAACTGCGGCAGGAAGGCGGCGAAGAACAGAATGTCTTTCGGGTTGCTCGCGCCCAACATGAACGCACGCCCGAACAGTGCACGAAAGCGTGGCACCGCGGCTGCCTGTGGCACTTCGGCGCCGTGGGACGGCTGGCGCGACTGCTGCCAGCTCTGCCAGGCGAGGTAGAAGAGGTAAAGCGCGCCAAGGATCTTCAGGGCACTGAACAACTGTTCCGAGGCCAGCAACAACGCACCCAGGCCCAACGCTGAAGCGCTCAACAGGCAGATCGAGGCCGATACGCCGCCAAGAAAGGCCGGGTAAGAGCGGCGCAGGCCGTAATTCAGACTGTTGCTGATCATCAGCAACGACAGCGGCCCCGGGATCAGGATCACTATCAGCGCAGCGCCGCTGAACAGCAGCCAGGTTTCCAGACTCATCACTTTCCTCCATTTGCACAAAAGCCCCACCCGACGGGGTGAGGCTGTTTTCAAGCCTGTACGGCGTGTGGGTTTACAAGAAGATGAACTTGGCGATGAAGATCGCGCAGAGCACCCACAGGCTGGCCGAGATTTCCTTGTACTTGCCGGTGCCGGCCTTCAGCGCCACGTAGGTGATGAAGCCCAGCGCGATACCGTCGGCGACCGAGAAGGTCAGGGGCATCATGATTGCAGTGACGATCGCCGGAATGCTGTCGGTCGCTTCGTCCCATTCGATGTGGGCCATGCCGCCCATCATCAGCATTGCCACATAAATCAGAGCGCCAGCGGTGGCATAGGCGGGAATCATGCCAGCCAGTGGTGCGAAAAACATTGCTGCAATAAATAGCACACCGACGGTGACTGCGGTAAGACCAGTCCGACCACCAGCGGCCACACCGGCAGCACTTTCCACATAGCTTGTCACCGGTGGAACACCCACCACTGCGCCGAATACGCTGGAAGCACTGTCGGCTTTCATGGCGCGGGAAAGGTTTTCGATCCGGCCGTCAGCACCCACCAGGTTGGCGCGCTGGGCAACCCCCATCAAGGTGCCGGCGGTGTCGAACATGTGCACGAAAAGGAACGCCAGGACCACGCTGATCATGCTGACGTTGAACACGCCGGCGACGTTCATGGCCATGAAGGTCGGAGCCAGGCTCGGCGGGGCCGACATGATGCCCTCGTAGTGCACCAGCCCAAGACCCCAGCCAGCGAGGGTCACGGTGATGATGCTGATGAGGATCGCGCCGAACACCTTGTGGTAGCTGAGGATGGCGATCATCAGGAAGCACACGGCGGCGAGCAGCGGGCCGGGTTCGCGCAGGGAGCCGAGCTTGATCAGCGTGGCCGGGCTATCAACGACGATACCCGCGGTTTTCAGGCCGATCAGCCCCAGGAACAGCCCCACGCCGGCGCCCATGGCGAAGCGCAGGCTGACCGGGATGCTGTTGAGCAACCATTCACGGATCCGCGAGAAGGTCAGGATCATGAACAACACACCGGAAACGAACACCGCACCGAGGGCGGTTTCCCAGTTGTAGCCCATGGTGCCGACCACGGTGTAGGTGAAGAAGGCGTTCAGGCCCATGCCCGGTGCCAGGCCGACCGGCCAGTTGGCGTACAGGCCCATCAACAGGCAGCCGAGTGCGGCGGCGATGCAGGTGGCGACGAACGCGGCACCGTGATCGATCCCGGCGTCCGCCATGATGTTGGGGTTGACGAAAATGATGTAAGCCATCGTGATGAAGGTTGTCAGACCGGCAATCAGCTCGGTCTTCACCGTGGTGCCATGCAAGCTGAGTTTAAAGATGCGCTCCAGCCAGCCATTGCGTAAAGGCGGCGAGAGATCCAGCGTCGATGCTTCGGATTTGCGGCTTTCCACAGCGAGTACTCCTCAAGAGTTTTATTTTTATTTCCAGGGCCGGACCCATGAGGGTGGCAGCGGCCCTTTGAGGTACTTGCGAATTTGTTGACCGCTTGGTCAGGAACTCGCACGAAGTGGATTATGCTTTTGTATACAAAGAAAGCAAATAATGTTTTTGATTTTGTCGACGATTTTTTTGCAGAAGGGGATATATCGTCTATTCGGACGCCTTCGCGAGCAGGCTCGCTCCCACAGAGAAATGCGCTCAACTGTGGGAGCGAGCCTGCTCGCGAAGGTTTTGAGGTATCAGATTTTTTGTTGGTTCTCGCCTAGTGCCAGGTTCACCGCCAACCAGCCATTCACCGCCGTCTCCCCAGCCTCGGCGAACACCCGCTCCAGCAATTTCACCTGCTCATGGCGCAATGACTGTTCGAAACGGGCGCCGTCCTCGGTCAGCTCCAGCAGTCGCTTACGCTTGTCTGACGCGGAAGCGACGCTGTCCACCAGATGCATTTCCACCAACTGACGCAACGGCATGTTCAGTGCCTGCTTGCTCACCCCGAGCAATGCCAGCAGCTCCTTGACGCTCAGGTTCGGATAGCGGGCGATGAAAAACACGATGCGTTGATGCACCCGACTCAGGCCGCGACGTTCGAGCATTTCATCGGCCTTGGCGGTGAAGGCCTGGTAGCCGAAGAAAAACGCTTCCATGGCCTGTTGTTGGGAAAGTGGGCTTTTAAGGTCAAGCATATTGACGTATCCATTCGATCAGGCGTAATTTCGGTCAACAAGTTTGACTCATTTCCCTCATGCCTTGCTACCGGTGATCCCATGGCTTTTTCCGAACGTGTCTCGCGCCTTAAAAGTTCCTTGATCCGTGAAATCCTCGCCGCGGCCCAGCGCCCGCAGATGATGTCGTTTGCCGGAGGCCTGCCAGCCGAAGCGGTGTTGCCGAAGGTCGAATGGGCCGAGATGCCGTTGTCTATCGGCCAGTACGGCATGAGCGAAGGGGAACCGGCGCTGCGCGAAGCGTTGGCCGGCGAAGCGCGAGCGTTGGGTGTGCCGTGCGAGGCCAGCCAGGTGCTGGTGGTCAGCGGCTCACAGCAAACGCTCGATCTGGCGGCCAAGCTGTACATCGACAAAGGCACGCGGATCCTGCTCGAAGCGCCGACCTATCTTGCGGCGTTGCAGATCTTCCAGCTGTTTGGCGCCGATTGCCTGACCGTGCCACTGCAGGCTGATGGTCCAGATCTGGTGCAACTGCGTGCGCAACTGGAGCAACACCGCCCGGCATTCATTTACCTGATTCCAACGTTCCAGAACCCGTCAGCGGTGCGCTACAGCGAAGCCAGGCGCGATGCGGTGGCGGCGTTGCTGGATGAATTCGGCGTGACGCTGATTGAAGACGAGCCTTACCGCGAACTGACCTTCGACGGCGGCAGCGCCACGCCGATTGTCAGTCGCTTGAAAAAAGCCAGCTGGATCTACACCGGCACCGTGTCGAAAACCCTGCTGCCGGGGTTGCGCGTCGGCTTTCTGATCGCTAGCCCCGACCTGTTTCCCCACCTGTTGAAGCTCAAGCAATCGGCGGACCTGCATACCAATCGGGTTGGTCAGTGGCAGGCACTGCAATGGATCGGCAGCGAAAAGTACCGGCAACACCGCAGTGAGTTGCGCGACTTTTACCGTGGGCGTCGGGATGCGTTTCAGGCAGCACTGATCACGCATTTCTCCGATCTGGCGGACTGGAACGTGCCGCAGGGCGGGCTGTTTTTCTGGCTGAAACTCAAGCAGCCGCAGGACACCCGCACCTTGCTCGACGCCGCGCTGGCCAATGACGTGGCGTTCATGCCGGGCGAACCGTTCTTCCCCGAGCCGGATGAGCATCCGGGGTATCTGCGGTTGAACTTCAGCCACATCGATCCGGCACGGCTGGATGAGGGGCTCAAGCGGTTGGCGGCGGTGGTGCGTGCGGCCCAGGCTGTAAAGGCAGCCTAGAAACAAATAAACCGGCCAATGGGCCGGTTTATTTTTGTCTGAAGTTTGCGGTGCCTGTGCCGGCCTCTTCGCGAGCAAGCCCGCTCCCACAGTTGATCGCATTCCCCCTGTGGGAGCGGGCTTGCTCGCGAAAGCGTCCGTCAGAGCACTACATAACCATCAGGCTGCAGCGAAACGCTTATCCAGATAATCAATGATCACCTTGGACTCATACATCCAGGTGGTCTGGCCATTTTCTTCGATACGCAGGCACGGCACCTTGATCTTGCCGCCTTGCTCCAGCAGGGTCTGGCGATCCTGTTCGTTGTTCTTCGCATCGCGAAGGGCCACCGGCACATTCAGGCGGCGCAGGGTGCGGCGGGTCTTCACGCAGAACGGGCAGGCGTGGAATTGATACAGGGTCAGGCCCTTGGCGGCGGATTCGACCTGGGCCTGAGCGGCGGCAGGGCGCTTTTTCTTGCTCGGGCGCGTGATGAAGTCGATGAAGATGATCAGTTGGCCAAGGCCGACACGAAGCGCTTTTACGAACACGTTGAAAGCCTCACGGTGCAAATGAATAAGGGCGCGCAGCTTACCTGATTTTTTGCGGGCGAAAAAAAACCGGCGATGAACGCCGGTTTTCTTCGTGCCGCGAATTACTTGATGAGGCTGAGGAATTCGCTGCGGGTGGCTGCATTTTCGCGGAACTCACCGAGCATCACCGAGGTGATCATCGACGAATTCTGCTTTTCCACACCGCGCATCATCATGCACATGTGCTTGGCCTCGATCACCACTGCAACGCCCAGGGCGCCGGTGACTTGCTGGACCGCATCGGCGATCTGGCGGCTGAGGTTTTCCTGGATCTGCAGGCGACGGGCGTACATGTCGACGATGCGCGCCACCTTCGACAGGCCCAGGACCTTGCCGCTCGGGATGTAGGCGACGTGAGCCTTGCCGATGAACGGCAGCAGGTGGTGTTCGCACAACGAGTACAACTCGATGTCCTTGACCAGCACCATTTCGCTGTTGTCGGAGCTGAACAGGGCACCGTTGGTGACCTCTTCGAGTGTCTGTTCATAGCCGCGGCAGAGGTACTGCATGGCTTTGGCGGCACGCTTGGGCGTGTCGAGCAGGCCCTCGCGGGAGACGTCCTCGCCCAGTTGGCCAAGGATCGCGGTGTAATTCTGTTCCAGGGACATGAAACTACCTGTGGGATTTTACGCAAAGGGCAAGGGTACGGTGGCGGACACGACGCTGCAAGCGTGGCGCATCAGCTTTACTCGTCGCGACCTTCCATCATGGTGCGTTTGAGCATGACGTAAACCGCTCCGGCACCGCCGTGTTTCGCCTGGCAGGAGGTGAAGCCGAGCACTTGCGGATGCTGGCGCAGCCAGGTGTTGACGTGGCTCTTGATCATCGGCCGCTTGCCGTCCAGGCGTACCGCCTTGCCATGGGTGACGCGCACGCAGCGGATTTCGAAGCGGGTTGCCTCGGCCAGGAACGCCCAGAGGGTTTCCCGGGCCTTTTCCACGTTCATGCCGTGCAGGTCGAGGCTGCCTTCGAACGGAATCTGTCCGGTCTTGAGCTTGCGCATCTGGCTTTCCTGCACGCCATCACGGGCCCACATCAACTCGTCTTCAGGGCCGACGTCGATGACGAACTGATCGGACAGCCCGTCGACGGTGGTGGATTCGGTGCGCACAGTGGCCGCTAGACGCAGCTTGGCGATCTGCGCGCGGTCAGCCTTGGGTTTGCCGGTTTCGGCGCGATCGTGCTTGATCGGCTTGACGCCTTGGATCGCGCTTTTGAACAGGGAAAAATCGTCGTCTTGCATGTCAGCCTCCGCGAAGGGCGGCCAGTTTACCCAACTCGAAGCGAATCGGGCGCGACAAAAACGCGCGCGACACTTGGCTCAGTCGTGTTTTTTCATCAGGTGCGGGGACATGGCCAGTTCTTGCGACTGCCGCGAGCGACGACGGCAACGGCGCCATAGCCACACGCCGAGGTACAGCACGAACAGGCCAATCGCCAGAATCACTGCCGCGCCGGCCCGGTTGGTGTTCAACTCGCCCAGGGCAGGTGCATGGCCGAACAGGGCGGCGGCACCGGCCATGGCGAGCAGCACACCACTCATTGCCAGCAACGCAGCGAATGCGGCGCCGATTCTAAAACGCCAGTTGCGTTGGCCTTTGGGCCGCAAGCGGCGAGCGTCAAAACCATCGGATAACTTCATTCCGACCTTCCTCAATGGGTATCGGCCCTTCGACCGGGAGTTGACCGGGATGTTCCTGAGGCTATGACATTTACGGGGAATGAGAGGTTTTTGCGGATGAGCGGCGGTCTAGACCGCTCATTGAGCGTCGATCAGACCAGTTCGCGGGTCAGCGCGAGGGTGGCGAAGTTGTCGCCCATGATCGCCATTTCGGTCTGGTGAACGTGCGCGGCGCTCAGGACTCCGCCCTTGTAGGGCAAGTCGCGTGTGGCGCAGGCATCTTCAATAAGTGTGCATCGGAAACCCAGGTTCTTCGCTGCGCGCACCGTGGTGCTGACACTGGAGTGGCTCATGAAGCCACAGACGATCAGGTCGAGGGCGCCGAGGTCTTCCAGGCGTTTGGCCAGTTCGGTGCCGTGGAACGCGCTTGGCAGCAATTTGCCGATGACGGTTTCGTCGCTCTGTGGCTCCAGGCCCGGGATGAATTCACCACCGACGCCTTGCGGGTTGAACATCCCACCGAGCGTTCCGAGGTGACGCACATGCACGATCGGCCGGCCAGCGGCACGGGCGGCGGCGAGTAACTGCTTGATGTTCGCGACGGCCTCATCCATGCCGCTGAGGGCCAGCGGCCCGCTCAAATACTCTTTCTGGGCATCGATGATGATAAGGGTCGCTTGACTCAGTTTGGCTGCCGGATAACCGCGGCCGCTGAGTTGAAACATCGTTTTTGGAACGGACATTCTGGGGCTCCTTGGAGTGGGGCTTTTGCGACATTGTCCTCTGGCTGAGCGGTTCTGTGAATCGCTACGATCGTAGGTGCCGTCGTTGCTGGCCTGTAGCCTTGTCAATAGTCGCATTTTGTTCAATAGCCTGGCGAAAAAACGGATAACTCCTACATTTGCATCGGTAGTTTTCCCGCGTCGTCGTGGCGTCGTTTGACTGGTAGAATCCCCCGTCGATTTTTCTGGAGTTTGCCGTCGTGATCACTTCCCGCCTTCGCACCCTGCGTGACCATATCCGTTGGGCTGTCAGCCGCTTCCATGGGGAGGATCTGTTTTTTGGCCATGGTACCGACAACGCCTGGGACGAAGCCCGTCAACTGGTGTTGGGTGCGTTGCACTTGCCTTGGGAAATCGCCGACAGTTACCTCGACTGCAATCTGGAAGACGACGAACTGGTCCACCTGCAGAACTTGCTCAAACGCCGTATCGAAGAACGGGTGCCTACCGCGTATCTGCTGGGCGAGGCCTGGTTCTGTGGCATGTCGTTCATCGTCGATGAGCGCGTGCTGATCCCGCGCTCACCCATTGGCGAACTGATCGAAAATCGTTTTACGCCGTGGCTGGCTGCCGAGCCGGCGCGGATTCTCGACCTGTGCACCGGTTCCGGTTGCATCGGCATCGCCTGCGCCTACGAGTTCCAGCATGCCGAGGTGGTGTTGGCGGACCTGTCGTTCGAAGCGCTGGAAGTGGCTAACCAGAACATTGAGCGCCACGGCGTCGATCAGCGCGTGTACACGGTGCAGGGCGACGGTTTCGACGGCTTGCCGGGGCAACGTTTCGACTTGATCGTGTCGAACCCGCCCTACGTCGATGCCGAAGATTTCGCCGACATGCCGGACGAGTACCAGCACGAACCGGAACTGGGCCTGGCCTGTGGTGACGACGGTTTGAACCTGGTGCGGCGCATGCTTGCCGAAGCGGCGGATCATCTGACCGAGAAGGGCCTGCTGATTGTCGAAGTGGGCAACAGCCAGGTGCACGTCGAGGCGTTGTACCCGGAAGTCGACTTTGCCTGGCTGGAGTTCGAGCGTGGCGGTCATGGTGTGTTCATGCTGTCAGCCGAACAGTGCCGCGTTCATCAGGCTCTATTCGCCTCCCGCGTCTGACCGTCAAAAACTTCGCGAGCAGGCTCGCTCCCACAGAGGATTTGTGGCGTTCACAAAACCTGTGGGAGCGAGCCTGCTCGCGAATGGTGGCGACTCGGTCTCAAGCCTTCAACGATGCGTGGCAATCCAGATCAGCAACCCCGCCTGAAACACCGCAAATGCCACCAGGCAAGTAATGGTGAAACGCAGCCCGGCGTCTTCGCGTTTGTATTTGCTGACTTTCTCTTCGTGTTTCTTGAGTTTGACTTCCTGCTCGGCCAGGTTCTGCTCGGCTTGCTGGAGCATCTGCGCCGCCTCGAGAATTTCCACGACCTGCAGTTTTTCGCTGTTCCAGTCGCCGGTAAGGTCGCCGACCTGGACCGGCTTGACGCTGCCTTTCAAATGCTGGGCATCGGCATACACCACGTCAAAACCGTGCACGCGTAAAAAATGATCGCGGCGCAGGCGGGTGTCTTCGTTCAGCGCATCCTTGTTGTTCAGGTCAAAGCCGTCGACGGTGTAGGTCGGCCAGCGCTTTTTCGCCCAGTTGATGCCCTGGGCCGCCATGAATCGGCCGATGCCACGGTTCAGCGGCTCAACCTGCAAACCGCTTTGCGGGCCAAAATGCACGCACTTGTCGGCGTGGTCGACCCACACGTCCAGTTGGTTCTGTTCCTTGCGCACGCGCTGGCCGGGCAGGGTGATGCTCATGCGCATCAGGCTGCGTTCCTTGTCGTTGCGCTCGGCATAACCGAACTCGACAAAGCGCAATGGGCGCCCGCCTGTGTTGCGGTCAGTCTGCAACGGCGCCAGACGGAGCATCTTGTGGTGCTCGACGTGGACGTCCGCCCAGGGCAGCTCGACCGCTGGCGGTGCGTCTTTTTCAGCGGTGGTGTCGGGTGAAGTCTGGGTGTCTGTCATAACGGCAAGATCCTGTCCAAGCTCAGCTTGTCGCCAGCCAATGTGGCGGCGACAAAGGCTTATCGGCCGTTTTTTTCAGGACTGGAGGGCTGGGGGGCGTGAAAACTGGTTGAGAGCACCCCCAACAGCGCTTAACGGGTGCGAAGTCCGTCAATAAACCCGAGGATTCGTGTGCCCAGTTCCGCCGCCAGGGGCAATTGCGGATCCTTATAGGAGGCCAGTTGGCGTTTGACGTCGTTGGGCACGATGCGCATGACGTGGTTCATGCCCTCGATCAGTGCCAGTTCGGCGTCCGGTTTGGCCGCCTTGAGCAGTCTTGCGTCATTGACGCCGACCTGGATGTCGTTGCTGCCCTGGATGATCAGCGCCGGCATCTTCAGCCTGGCAAACGCGGCGGCCGGATCCTGGCGGAACAGGGAAATCAGGTACGGCTGCACGCTCGGGCGGAAAATGCCCTGCAACGGTGGCGGCACGTTGTCGTCGGGTTTCCCGGCCTTGAGGCTGTCGAGCAACTCATTGCTGCGTAGCATCAGCGGCGCTGGCAGGCGATTGCCCAGCTGCTGGCGGATGACCTGATCGACCGGTCTGGCGCTGCCGGAGACAGAAATCACCGCGTCGGCATCGATGCCCGGCGCTGCGAGGCTGGCAATCAAGGCACCCTCGCTGTGACCCAGCACAATCAGCTTGCCGAAACGCGGATCGGTCTTGAGCTTGTGGCCCCAGGCTTGGGCGTCGGCGACATAGGCGTCCACCGTCAGGTTGCGTTCGTCCGGCGTGGCGGCCAGGCTCGCGGCCACGCCGCGTTTGTCGTAGCGCACACTGGCGATGTTGTGTTTGGCCAGCACCCAGGCCAGCCGCTTGAGGCTGTCATTGCGCCCGCCGTCGGCGTTGTTTCCGTCACGATCCGTAGGGCCGGAGCCGGAAATGATCAGGACAACCGGTACCGGGTCGTCGGATTTTGGCAGCAACAGCGAGCCGAAAAGCTCGCCAGTGCCGGTATCCAGTGAGATAGGTCGTTGCAGGACGGTCGCCTGGGCGAAGCCGGAAATCAGGGTAAGGCTCAAGGCTAAAACTCGCAGCATCATCGCGCCATTATCAAGAAGATGCCGGTTGGACTCACAGGCACCCATAAGGTTCGAGGATGAACTACTTGGGTAGCCTGCGTATACTGGCGCGCATTACGTATTCAGGTTCATTTCACGGAGCGTCCTGCATGTCCGGCAATACCTACGGCAAGCTGTTCACTGTCACCACCGCGGGCGAAAGCCATGGTCCGGCGTTGGTCGCCATTGTCGATGGCTGCCCGCCGGGCCTGGAGATATCCCTGGAGGATCTGCAGCGTGACCTCGACCGTCGCAAGCCCGGCACCAGCCGCCACACCACCCAGCGCCAGGAAGCCGACGAAGTCGAAATCCTCTCTGGCGTGTTCGAAGGCCGCACCACCGGTTGCGCCATCGGCCTGCTGATCCGCAACACCGACCAGAAGTCCAAGGACTACTCGGCGATCAAGGATCTGTTCCGCCCGGCCCACGCCGACTACACCTACCACCACAAGTACGGTGAGCGCGACTACCGTGGCGGCGGTCGCAGCTCGGCCCGTGAAACGGCGATGCGCGTGGCGGCGGGCGCAATTGCGAAAAAGTACCTGGCGAGCCAGGGCATCGTCATTCGCGGCTACATGAGCCAGCTCGGGCCGATTGAAATCCCGTTCAAGACCTGGGAGTCGGTCGAGCAGAACGCCTTCTTCAGCCCGGATCCGGACAAGGTGCCGGAACTGGAAGCCTACATGGACCAGTTGCGCCGCGACCAGGATTCGGTCGGCGCGAAAATCACCGTGGTCGCCGAAGGCGTGATGCCGGGCCTGGGCGAGCCGATCTTCGACCGCCTGGATGCCGAACTGGCCCATGCGCTGATGAGCATCAACGCGGTCAAGGGCGTGGAGATCGGCGCCGGTTTCGCCAGCGTCGCCCAGCGTGGCACCGAGCATCGCGATGAAATGACCCCGCAAGGTTTCCTCAGCAATAACGCGGGCGGCATTCTCGGCGGTATCTCCTCCGGTCAGCCGATCGTTGCGCACCTGGCGCTGAAGCCGACGTCGAGCATCACCACGCCGGGCCGTTCCATCGACATCCATGGCAACCCGGTGGAAGTGATCACCAAGGGGCGTCACGACCCGTGCGTCGGCATCCGCGCCACGCCGATCGCCGAGGCGATGATGGCCATCGTGCTGATGGATCACCTGCTGCGTCACCGCGGGCAGAACGCCGATGTGCGTGTGAGCACGCCGGTGCTGGGTCAGCTCTGAATGGCTGACTTCACAGCCGCAGCCGTCTGATGGCGACTGCGGCGCTCCCGTACTGGCGGCTCTCCAGTTTCTATCTGTTCTATTTCGCCTTGCTCGGTTCGACAGCGCCGTTTCTGGCGCTGTACTTCGATCACCTCGGATTCAGTGCCGCGCGCATCGGCGAACTGGTGGCGATCCCGATGCTGATGCGCTGCGTGGCGCCGAACATCTGGGGCTGGCTGGGCGACTACACCGGTCGACGGCTGGCCATCGTGCGCTTCGGCGCGGTGTGCACGCTGCTGACCTTTTCGCTGATTTTCGTCAGCAAGACCTACGCCTGGCTGGCGATGGTCATGGCCTTGCATGCGTTCTTCTGGCATGCGGTGTTGCCACAGTTCGAAGTCATCACCCTCGCGCATTTGCAAGGGCAGACCTCGCGCTACAGCCAGATTCGCCTGTGGGGCTCGATCGGTTTCATCATCACCGTGGTCGCGCTGGGCCGGCTGTTCGAATGGCTGAGCCTGGACATCTACCCGGCGGCGCTGGTGCTGATCATGGCCGGTATCGTGCTCAGCAGCCTGTGGGTGCCCAATGCCCAACCGGCGCCGGGCAACCGGGTGGCGGGGGAAGGATTCCTCAGGCAATTGCGCAGCCCCGGCGTATTGGCCTTTTACGCCTGCGTGGCGCTGATGCAGATGAGCCACGGGCCGTATTACACCTTTCTGACCCTGCACCTTGAGCGACTGGGATACAGCCGTGGCGTGATCGGCATGCTCTGGGCCGTCGGCGTGGTGGCTGAAGTGCTGATGTTTCTGGCCATGAGCCGGATCCTCGCGCGCGTTTCGCTGCGCCGGGTGCTGATGGCCAGTTTTCTGCTGGCGGCGTTGCGTTGGCTGCTGCTCGGTTCGCTGGCGGAATTTCTCTGGGTGCTGTTGTTCGCCCAGGTCCTGCACGCAGCGACATTCGGCAGCTTTCACGCCGCTGCCATTTCCTTCGTGCAACGTAGCTTCGGTGCGCGCCAGCAAGGCCAGGGCCAGGCGCTGTACGCCGCACTGGCCGGCACCGGCGGTGCACTGGGCGCGTTGTATTCCGGCTACAGCTGGAACGCCCTCGGCGCGGCATGGACCTTTAGTATTGCCAGTCTCGCAGCCGTCGCGGCTGCCGTTATCATTGCCACATGTATGCAAGAGGACAGGCCATGAGCCTTACCCGTGAACACCTCGCCCAGGAAATCATCGATGCCGGGCGTTTCCTGTATGGCCGCGGCTGGTCGCCGGCCACCAGCAGCAATTACTCGACCCGCCTGTCGCCGACCGAAGCCTTGCTGACCGTGTCCGGCAAGCACAAGGGGCAACTCGGCATGGACGATGTGCTGGCCACTGACCTTGCCGGCAACAGTCTGGAACCGGGCAAGAAACCGTCCGCCGAAACCCTGTTGCACACCCAGCTCTACACCTGGCGCCCGGAGATTGGTGCGGTGCTGCACACCCACTCGGTGAATGCCACCGTGCTGTCGCGCCTGACGCCGGAAGATTTCATCGAATTCGAAGACTACGAGCTGCAAAAAGCCTTCAGCGGCGTGACGACCCACGAATCCCGGGTGCGCGTGCCGATTTTCGAAAACGACCAGGACATTGCGCGCCTGGCCGCCAAGGTGCAGCCTTGGCTCGACGCCCATCCCGATTGCGTGGGCTACCTGATCCGCGGTCATGGCCTGTACACCTGGGGCGCGCGCATGAGTGACGCTTTGCGACAGATCGAGGCCTTTGAATTCTTGTTCGAGTGCGAGCTGAAGACGCGCTCGCTCTTTAACCGTAACGCATGAACCGTTAAGGAGTTGCCACGATGAGCAGCCTGTCCGTTTATCACGTCTCCAGCCCTGAAATTCCCAACAAGGTGCTGACCCATTTCGAAGACATCGCCTCGACCCTGGCCGAGCAGGGCGTGCGCTTCGACCGCTGGCAAGCAGCGGCGAAGATCCAGCCGGGCGCCACTCAGGAAGAAGTGATTGCCGCCTACCAGCAGCAGATCGACAAGCTGATGACCGAACGCGGTTACGTTACCGTCGATGTGATCAGCCTCAACAGCGATCACCCGCAAAAAGTCGAACTGCGCGCCAAGTTCCTCGACGAACATCGCCACGGCGAAGACGAAGTACGATTTTTCGTTGCCGGCCGTGGCTTGTTTACCCTGCACATCGACGATTACGTCTACGCGGTCCTGTGCGAGAAAAACGACCTGATCTCGGTACCGGCCGGTACCAAGCACTGGTTCGACATGGGCGAACATCCGCATTTCGTTGCGATCCGACTGTTCAACAATCCGGAGGGCTGGGTGGCCAATTTCACCGGCGAAGACATCGCCAGCCAATTCCCGCGTCTTGAGGACTGAGTCGATGCCGATCAAAGCGATTCTCACCGACATCGAAGGCACCACCAGCGCGGTGAGTTTTGTGTTCGACGTATTGTTTCCTTATGCCGCCAAACACCTGCCGGCGTTTGTTCGCCAGCACGCCGAGCGCGCCGACGTGGCAGTACAACTGGCTGCCGTGCGCCGCGACAGCAACGAACCGAATGCTGACGTCGAACGGGTCGTCGAGATCCTGTTGGGCTGGATTGCCGAAGACCGCAAGGCCACGCCATTGAAAGCCTTGCAGGGAATGGTCTGGGAGCAGGGCTACCAGGCCGGGCAACTGAAAGGCCACGTCTACCTCGACGCCGTCGAAGCGCTCAAGCAATGGCACCAGAACGGCTATCGACTGTTCGTTTATTCCTCGGGCTCGATCCAGGCGCAGAAGTTGATCTTCGGCTGCTCGGAGGCGGGGGATTTGACGCCGCTGTTCAGCGGCTACTTCGATACGACGTCAGGGCCAAAACGCGAGGCGCAGTCCTACGCCAACATCACCCAGGCTATCCAGGTCGAAGCGGAGCACATTCTGTTTTTGTCGGACATCGTCGAAGAACTCGACGCAGCACGTGCGGCGGGTATGGCCACTTGCGGCCTGGCCCGTGAGGGCGGGGAACTGGCAGGGCATGTCACCGTGGACAGCTTTGCGCGGATAAATCCGTCAGCCTTCTAAACATCGCTCGAAAATCGCTGTAAAAACTGTGGGAGCGGGCTTGCTCGCGAAAGCGGAGTGTCATCCAACGTTGTTGTTGACTGACACACCCTCTTCGCGAGCAGGCCCGCTCCCACATTGGTTTTTTACAGCGAGTGATAGGTCGGCAAGGCAAACCGTTGCTGGCTCTGCAGCATGGAAATCTGCGGCAGCTCACTGGCTTGTTCGGCAAGATCGCGGCGGATCGCACTGATGGCCCACATCAGTTGGTCGCCATTGTGCAATTGCTGGTAAGAGATCGAGCGCTTGAATTCTCTGCCGTCGTCGCTGCACAGGGTCAGCAGGATCCCGCCGTCAGGGCGGTCCTGGGTAGTGACTGCGAAGTTGCAGAACAGGGACGAAAATTTTTCCTGGATAAGGCTCATGTCGTTCAGCTCCGTGATGACTTGAATGGCAAGCATGGGGAGACTGTTGCAGCCTTTGTGCCAGTCATTTCAGCTGAACAATATTGATAAAAATCAAGATGTTAGGTTTTTTGATGATTTTTGCTTTCGTGCAATCTGCATGAATGGCCATCGTGCATCCTGCATTTTGCAGGTATGTCGGCGGCTCGATGGAACCCATTGGCGTGCACGGGATCACCTTCGCGCAGCGCGTCGCGGATCAAGATCGCCGATCAAGCCCGCCGATCAAGATCGTAGATCAAGATCGCGGATACAAAACATTTCAAAAACCGCGTGTACAGCTCAAGAACCGTTGACGTATTTTCGGGCTCAGTCATCGCCGCCCGACAATAAAAAAACATCGAACGGGAGCCTTCATGAGCCGTACGTCGAACGACACGATTACCTGGGGCATGATGCTCCGCAAGCTGCCTTCCATTGCCAAAGCCATCCCCCGGGTGGTGAAAGGCATGAAGGTCGCCAACGTCAAGGACCCGACCCAGGCGTGTGGTTTGGGCTGGTGTTTCGAGCAAGCCGCGTTGCGCAACCCGGATGGCCCGGCGCTGATGCAAGGCGACGTGACGCTCGGTTACGCCGAGGTCAACCAATGGGCCAACCGCATCGCCCATCACCTGATCGGCCAAGGCATCGGCAAGGGGGATGTGGTGGCAGTCTTCATCGAGAACCGCCCGGAACTGCTGGTGACGATTCTGGCGGTGGCCAAGGTCGGCGCGGTCAGTGCGCTGCTCAATACCTCGCAGACCCGCGACACCCTGGTGCACAGTGTGAACCTGGTGTCTCCGGTGGCGATCATTGTCGGTGAGGAGTTGGTCCCGGCCTACCTGGCGGTTCGTGATCGGGTGTCGATCAAGGCTGACCGGACCTGGTTCGTCGCCGATCAGGACACTTCACGCCAACCGGGGATCGCGCCTGAAGGTTTCATCAACCTGATGACTGTCAGTCTCGATGACGCCAGCGACAACCCGGCCAGCAGCCAGCAGATTTTCTTCGACGATCCCTGCTTTTATATCTACACCTCGGGCACCACGGGGCTGCCCAAGGCCGGCGTGTTCAAGCATGGCCGCTGGATGCGCAGCTCGGCGAGTTTCGGCATGATCGCCCTGGACATGCGCCCGGACGATGTCGTCTATTGCACTTTGCCGCTGTACCACGCCACGGGACTTTGCGTGTGCTGGGGGGCGGCTGTCAGCGGTGCCAGCGGGTTCGCCATCCGCCGCAAATTCAGCGCCAGCCAGTTCTGGAACGATGTGCGCAAGTACCGGGCGACCACCATCGGTTATGTCGGTGAACTGTGCCGCTACCTGGTCGATCAACCGCCCAGTGTCGACGACAGCCGGCATGACGTGAAGAAGATGATCGGCAACGGCCTGCGTCCCGGCGCCTGGAACGAGTTCAAGACCCGCTTTGCGGTGAATCACATCTGTGAGCTGTACGCCGCCAGCGACGGCAATATCGGGTTCACCAACATTCTGAATTTCGACAACACCATCGGTTTTTCCCTGATGACCTGGGAACTGGTGGCGTACGACCACGACAGCGGCGCGCCGATTCGCGGGGCCAACGGCCTGATGCGCAAGGTCGCCAAGGGCGAGCAGGGGCTGTTGCTGGCAAAGATCTACGACAAGGCACCGCTGGACGGCTACACCGATCCGCAGAAAACCGCCAAGGTCGTGCTCCAGGATGTATTCGAGCAGGGCGACCGCTACTACAACACCGGCGATCTGTTGCGCAACATCGGCTTTGGTCATGCACAGTTTGTCGACCGCCTGGGTGATACGTACCGCTGGAAGGGTGAAAACGTGTCGACCACGGAGGTGGAAAACATCCTCCTGAAACACCCGAGCATTTCCGAAGCGGTGGCCTATGGCGTGGAAATCCGCAACACCAATGGCCGGGCCGGGATGGCGGCGATTACCCCCGCCGAATCCCTGGCCACCCTGGACTTCAGCGAACTGCTGGCCTTCGCCCGTGAGCAAATGCCGGCTTATGCGGTGCCGTTGTTCCTGCGGGTGAAAGTGAAAATGGAAACCACCGGGACTTTCAAGTATCAGAAGACCCGGCTCAAGGACGAGGCCTTCGACCCGGGTAAAACCGGTGATGATCCGATCTATGCCTGGCTGCCGGGGACCCAGACGTATGTGCAGGTTACGGAGCAGCTGTTGTCTGATATTCAGGGCGGCAAGTACCGCTATTGAATCTGGCTATGGCGGCCCATGAGAAAAAACAAGTGACAGTGCCGGGGTGGCTCGGGAAACTGTCGGCTTTTACGAATGACAGAGAAGGGAGTGCCCAATGTCAGACAAAAGCCGCCAGATGACCCCCGAAGAAGCCGCTGAATTTGCCGAACAGGTATTCAACAAGGCACGGGAGGGCGATGCGGCGATGATGGCCGCGCTGCTGACCAAGGGGTTGCCGCCAAACCTGCGTAACCACAAGGGCGATACCTTGCTGATGCTGGCCGCGTACCACGGGCATGTGGACACGGTAAAAGTCCTGCTCGAGCACAAGGCCGATCCGGAGATCCGCAACGACAACGGCCAGAGCCCGATTGCCGGCGCCGCCTTCAAGGGCGACCTGGCGGTGATCAAGGCCTTGGTCGACGGCGGCGCGCAGGTTGAAGGCTCGTCCTTTGATGGCCGCACGGCGCTGATGATGGCGGCGATGTTCAACCGCGTCGAAGTGGTCGATTACCTGATCAGCAAGGGCGCTGACCCGAAAGCCAAGGACGCCAATGGCATCACCGCGCTGGAGGCGGCCAGGACCATGGGCGCTTCCGATGCCGTTGCGCACCTGGAAAAACTACTGGGCTGATGCCAAGCCTTGTGGCGAGGGGGCTTGCCCCCGTTCGGCTGCGAAGCAGTCGCAAATCCATTCAGCGCGGTCTGTCTGACAAATCGCATCGTCTGATTATTGGGCCGCTTCGCGACCCAACGGGGGCAAGCCCCCTCGCCACAAGGTCCGCAGCGTCTGCTTAATGCGCTATCCTTCGCGCCCTCAACATTCCCCTCGCTACAGGATCCGCCCCATGAAAGCCGCACTCGTCGAACTCATCAGCAAAATCAGCTCCGGGTGCATGGGCGAAGACGAAATCCTCAAGGTTGCAGACGAGGCGGCACAGGCCTACGCCGATCCGCAGGCTTTTCTGACCGCCAATCCGGACATCAACTACGACGACAGCTTCCCGATCCCGCTGGGTGAGTGGGTAGTGGTCGGCAGCCTGCCGGAAACGGTACTGTTCCAGGCTGACACCTACATGGACCTGTTCGCTCAAATCGTCGCCTCGTTCGGCCCGGGTGTGGAGTTCAATCTCAAGGCCAAGCAACTGGCCAAGACCGAAGCCCTGACCGCGCTCAACCGTATCCAGGTGCAGATGAGCAGCCTGAACAAGGAAAACGGTGGCTACACGCTGATGAACTTCAGCCAGCTGCTCGATGACGAGTTACAGGTGGTGCTGGTCTACGGCAATGACGTGCCACGCGTGCTGGAGTTGTGCGCAGAAGTCGGCATCGCCGCCGCGCCATCCCTGGAAGCCCTGAAAGTGGCGATCCACATCTGATAGCCAAACACTGTCAATAAAACGGAGCCCTCGCGACGACCGTCTATCCTGAGAGGGCAAATCACTCTTCAGGAGCGTCACCATGGGTTCCACGTTCAACAGCCTGGTTGCCTTGATCATTTTTGTCCTGGACATCTGGGCCATCATCAACGTATTCAAAAGTAGCGCCGAGACCGGGATGAAAATCCTCTGGGTACTGTTGATCGCGCTGTTGCCGGTGCTGGGACTGATCATCTGGGCCATCGCCGGGCCGCGGGGCAATGTCAAATTCTGACGGATTTCCCACAGACAACTGCGACCCTGTGGGAGCGGGCTTGCTCGCGAAGAACGATTACGCGGTTCGACGACAAACCGAGTTGCCTACTTCGCGAGCAAGCCCGCTCCCACAGGATTGTGGCAAGTCGAACAAGTGAGGTTCGACCTGTCATGTTCGGCAACGTAGAATGCGCGCCTTTCCCGGTCAATCGAGATGATCGACTGGCCATCATGGGCGGGTAACCGTCCGTTGCCACCCGCATTCATCGGAGCACTTCCCATGAGCAACACCCCGACCAGCGACTACCTGGAAACCCTCTACGAAGGCTACGGCCAGCGTTTTCGCATGGAAAAACTGCTGCACGAAGTGCGCACCGAACACCAGCACCTGGTGATCTTCGAGAACCCGCGCATGGGCCGGGTGATGGCGCTGGACGGTGTGATCCAGACCACCGAAGCCGACGAGTTCATCTACCACGAAATGCTCACCCACGTGCCGATCCTCGCCCATGGCACTGCCAGGCGCGTGCTGATCATCGGCGGCGGCGACGGTGGCATGTTGCGTGAAGTGGCCAAGCACCGCAGTGTCGAGCACATTACCATGGTCGAGATCGACGGCACCGTGGTCGACATGTGCAAGGAGTTCCTGCCGAACCACTCCAAGGGAGCATTCGATGATCCACGCCTGAACCTGGTGATCGACGACGGCATGCGTTTCGTCGCCACCACCACCGAAAAGTTCGACGTGATCATTTCCGACTCCACCGACCCGATCGGACCCGGGGAAGTACTGTTCTCGGAAAACTTCTACCAAGCCTGCCACCGCTGCCTGAACGAAGGCGGCATTCTGGTGACCCAGAACGGCACGCCGTTCATGCAGATCGAAGAAGTGAAGACCACCGCCGGTCGCCTGCGCAGCCTGTTCCCGGACTGGCACTTCTACCAGGCCGCGGTGCCGACCTATATCGGTGGCTCGATGACTTTCGCCTGGGGAGCGACCAATACCGCTTATCGCAAATTGTCCCGCGAAACCCTGCAACAGCGCTTCACGGGCAGCGGCATCATCACTCGCTACTACAATCCTGAAATCCACATCGGTGCCTTTGCCTTGCCGCAATATGTGTTGCAGGCAGTGAACAAGCCAAGCAACGACTGATGGATTGAAACGAAGACCTGTAGGAGCGAGCCTGCTCGCGATGGAAGTGAACGATGACGCGGGATGTCTGATTTAACGCGGCGTTCTCAAGTTTTTCGCGAGCAGGCTCGCTCCTACAGAGATTTGCGATGGGTGCAGATCCACCGGAACAATTAGCCAGCTAACGAGGTCGAGATAGAGGTGAACCCATGCATGGGTTTTATCGAGGAGGCACCAATGCAAAAGTGGAAAGTCACTTTCGTGGATGATCATGGCGAAACCATCAACGAGGTCTTTGAGTGCCCCGAGCGCCCGGACTACGAGCGTGCCGCCAAGCTCATCAAGGCCCGGCTTCTTCCTGTTGCTGCCGCCCTGGACCTGAACGATCTGGAAGGGCGGACCGCCGATGCGGGCGTCAAGGAACTCAAGGCGCAGAACAGCATTCAAATCCTCAGCATCGCTCCAATCTGAACGACACCTGTCACATTCAAATCCAGACCTTGGCAGCGGCTCTATCTTGGGGCTACTCTGCAAGCGAGATCAGCGAATGGATCGCTAAGGTCTGGTCTTGTCAGCTCCATGCTTGTTTCCCGCCGGCACATTGGTTGCCGTCGCTCGCGCTGTTCGGTTGCGGGTGAGGGAGTACGGAAAGTCTATCCATCGTTTTGAGGAGGACGTTTCATGAGCACAGCCTATCAAGAAGACATCAGCAGCAGCGTGCTGCGCCGCATGAAAGAAGGCGGTTTTGACTTTTCACGGTTTCATCCCATCGAGTTCTACGCCATTTTCCCGGATGAGGAGCGGGCACGCAGGGCGGCAGGTCATTTCCACCGTGGTGAATCCCTGGATGCGCAAGTCAGTGTGCGCGACGACGGCGCCTGGGCGCTGGAACTGTGCAAAGTCATGTATGCCACCTACGACGACATCGGCGATTTCGAACAGGGTTTCGAGGCCGTGGTCGAGCCGTTGGGCGGCATCATCGAAGGCTGGGGTGTGAAACAGGAGGTACGAGGGCGACTCGCATAACCTTATGAGCAGTGACAACGGGCATTGACGGCTGACCTTCGGGTTGGCCGTTTTCATTTGTGGGCATTGAACACCGGCAAAAAAAAGCCGCCTGGGCAGGCGGCTAAAAGGGAAGTCCGGTGAGCTTTTCAGCGAATGCCCGGATTATCCCGCAGCCGTTGCCGGGCGGTGAAATCATCTCTGACTATGCTGGTGATAGGCGATCACAGCGCCTTGCAATGAAGCGGGGGGCGATCAGGTTGGGGCATTTACCGCACAGGATTGGTGCGGTGCGTGCGCATAGATTATCCAACTGATTGATATCAAAGCGTTTCTGCCGCTGGCACGGGCCTTGCGAAGGTCCGAGGGTCCGAGTGACAAGGAGTACGGCATGATTCGCACCTGTTTTGATGAAATGTACGATGCCGGCGGTCTGGTCCGCCCGCATTATCGGGAGTTTGCCCGTTGGCTGGCCGAGACACCTGACGAGCTTCTGGCGCAACGGCGACGCGAGGCCGATCTGTTGTTTCATCGTGCCGGGATAACCTTCACGCTCTACGGGGACGAGCAGGGCACTGAGCGCCTGATTCCCTTCGACACCATCCCGCGCAGCATTCCCGCCAGTGAATGGCGGGTCGTCGAGCGCGGCTGCATCCAGCGGGTCAAGGCGTTGAACATGTTCCTCGCCGACCTTTACCACGAGCAGCGCATCATCAAGGCCGGCATCATTCCGGCCGAACAGGTGCTGGCCAACGAGCAGTACCAGTTGGCGATGCAGGGCCTGGACCTGCACCGCGATATCTACTCGCACATCTCCGGGGTCGACCTGGTGCGTGACGGCGACGGCACCTACTACGTGCTCGAAGACAATCTGCGCACACCCAGCGGCGTCAGCTACATGCTTGAAGACCGCAAGATGATGATGCGTCTGTTCCCCGAACTGTTCGCGGCGCAACGCATCGCGCCCATCGACCACTACCCGAACCTGCTGCTCGACACCCTGAAAAGCTCAAGCCCCATCGACAACCCGAGCGTGGTGGTGCTGACACCCGGGCGCTTCAACAGCGCGTTCTTCGAACATGCGTTCCTGGCGCGGGAAATGGGCGTGGAGCTGGTGGAAGGCGCGGATCTGTTCGTGCGTGACGACAAGGTCTACATGCGCACCACCGACGGGCCGAAAGCGGTCGACGTGATTTATCGTCGCCTCGACGACGCCTTCCTCGATCCGCTGGCGTTCAACCCGGAATCGATGCTCGGCGTGCCGGGGCTGCTGTCGTCCTACCGCTCCGGCAACGTGGTGCTGGCCAATGCCATCGGCACGGGGGTGGCGGACGACAAGTCGGTGTACCCGTTCGTTACCGACATGATCCGTTTCTACCTCGACGAAGAGCCGATCCTGAAGAACGTGCCGACCTGGCAATGCCGTAACCCTTCTGAACTTTCCCACGTGCTGGCCAATCTTCCGGAGCTGGTGGTCAAGGAAACCCAGGGCTCCGGCGGGTACGGAATGCTGGTGGGGCCGGCGGCGACGGCGGCGGAAATCGAAGCCTTCCGCGCGCGGATCATCGCCAAGCCCCATGCGTATATCGCGCAACCGACGCTGTCGCTGTCGACCTGTCCGACCTTTGTCGAAAACGGCATTGCGCCACGCCATATCGACTTGCGGCCGTTTGTCCTGTCGGGTCGCGAAACCCGGGTCGTGCCCGGCGGCTTGACCCGTGTCGCCCTGCGCGAAGGCTCCCTGGTGGTCAACTCCTCCCAGGGTGGCGGAACCAAGGACACCTGGGTGGTCGAGGATTAAAGGAAGCCTGCCATGTTAAGTAGAACTGCCTCGGATTTGTATTGGATGTCGCGTTACCTGGAGCGGGCGGAAAACCTCGCACGGATGCTCGACATCAGCTATTCGCTGTCGCTGATGCCGCAAGACGGTCGGGGCGACGGTTTGCACGAACTGGCCATGCCGCTGTTGATCACCGGCACCCTGGACGATTACCTGGAGCGCCATGGCGAACTGCATGCCGAACGGCTGCTGCATTTCTTCGCCCTGGATGCGGCCAACCCGGCGAGCATCTACAGCTGTCTCGGTGCGGCACGGGCCAGTGCCCATGCGGTGCGTGGGCGCATCACCGCCGACATGTGGGAAAACATCAACGCCACCTGGCTGGAAATTCGCGGTATTGCCGAGCAGGGCCTCAGTCGCTACGGCATGAGCCGTTTTTGCGAGTGGATCAAGGAGCGTTCCCACCTGTTCCGGGGCGCGTCATACGGCACCATCATGCGTAACGATGCGTTTCGTTTCATTCGCCTGGGGACTTTTATCGAACGCGCCGACAACACCTTGCGCCTGCTCGATGCCCGTTACGAAATGGCCGGCGATCAGGCCGAGGCGGTCAGCGATGGCACCGCTCACGCGTATTACCAATGGAGCGCGTTGTTGCGGGCGTTGTCGTCGTTCGAGGCCTACACGGAAATCTATCGCGACGCCCCCGGCGCCCGGCATGTCGCCGAACTGCTGTTGCTGCGGGCCGATGTACCGCGATCCCTGCGCGCCTGCACCGAAGAAATCGACCAGATCCTCGCGCAATTGCCAGGGGCCAATGGTCGTCCCGCACAGCGTCTGGCGGCAGAAATGGACGCGCGCCTGCGCTACACCGGTATCCATGAAATTCTCGAGGAAGGCCTGCACGCCTGGCTGACCGAGTTCATCCCGCTGGTGCGCCAGTTGGGTAACGCGATACACAGTTCCTATCTGGAGGCCGCATGAGACTTTCCATTAGCCACGAGACCACCTATCACTACGAAGACAAGGTGCGGGCGAGCATCCAGTACCTGCGGCTGACGCCCCACGACAGCGAGCGCCAGCACGTGCTCAGCTGGCAACTCGACCTGCCGCGTCCGGTGCGGGCGCAACTCGATCCGTTCGGCAACATCCTGCATGTGCTGACCATGGACGAGCCGCACGAGGCGATCATCATCGGCGCCCGTGGCCAGGTCGATATCGACGAATTGCGTGAGGCCGAACACGAGAGCCAGTCGGCATTGCCGTTTCTGCGTTTCACCCGATTGACTGAAGCCGACGCCGCCCTGCGTGCGTTTGCCGAGAAGGCGTGCAAGCAGCGCCGCGATCGCACGGCGTTGATCGACCTGATGCATGGGCTCAACCAGCATATGACCTACACGCCGGGCTCCACGGAAGTGGATACCTGTGCGGCCCAGGCCTTTGCCGGGCGCTCCGGTGTGTGCCAGGACCATACCCATGCGTTCCTTGCCTGCGCGCGCAGCCTGGGCATTGCGGCGCGTTATGTGTCGGGTTATCTGTACAGCGAGAGCAGCGAACACCTGGCCAGCCACGCCTGGGCCGAAGCCTGGCTGGATGATGCCTGGTACAGCTTCGATGTGACCAACGAACTGGCCCGGCCGGAACGTCATTTGAAACTGGCGGTGGGCCTGGATTACCTGGATGCCTGCCCGGTGCGCGGGATGCGCCGGGGCGGCGGGTGTGAGCAGATGCACGCCAAGGTGCTGGTTTCACCGACGCCGGCGCCGGTGATCTCAGTGCAGCAGCAGTAGGCGAGACACTACGGAACCCTGTGGGAGCGGGCTTGCCCGCGAAAGCGATATTGCAGATACGGATGCAGTGACTGGAAAAACGCCATCGTCGGATCGCCGCCCGGACCAAGCCCGCTCCCACAGGTACGATGGAGTTACGGCTTAACCTTGCGCCCAACCATATGCTGCAAATACCCCACCAGCATCCCCAGATCCCCATCCGGCAATACCTCGGTCGAGAACCCGGGCATCTTCGCCTGCGGCCAATGGCGCAAGCCCTGTGGATCGCGAATATAGCGCTTGAGGAAGTCCACGCCGAAATACTCGGTGGGGTTGTACGGAATATTCAGGTCCGGCCCGAACTGCGAGTCGCCGGCGCCATTGAGTCGATGGCAGGCCAGGCAGTTTTTCTGGAACAACGCAAACCCCTTGTTCACCGGATCATCCGCCTTCAAGGCCGGATCGGGCAGCAGGGCTGGGAAGCGCTCGGCCACGGGCGCCAGGCGTTTGATGCTCGCGACCTGGAACGGCCATTGTTCGGGGCTGATGTTGCCGGCCTGCGGGTTGGTCCAGACCAGATAGAACGGCCCGGCGCCCGGTTTACCTTCGGCTAGCGGTGGCCAGGGCTTGGCCGGGTCTTCAATCGCCAGCCACGCCTGTGCACCCTGGGTTTTGAGCAACGGCGCTGCGGCCATTTCGGCGGCAAAGCCATCCAGGGCCACGGCTTGCAGGTGGTCGTCGGGCTTGATGCCGGTCAGCAGCGCGGACAGAGGCACGGCGCGGTAGCTCATGTCCTGCTTGTAGGAAACGTCGTTGCTGATGTTGATGGTTTGAACCTGAGGATGCTTGAGCAATTCCTCGGTTTGCCAGGTGCGACTGTTCGCGCCCAGCTCCAGGTTCAGCTGTGCGGCATACAGGGGCGAGCCGAACAGCAGGGCCCCGAGCAGAATGAGCATTTTCAAGTGATCGCCGTCCATGTCGTGCAAGTGCCGTCAAGGTTGGCACAGCCACGCTGGCCCGGGTAGCGGGCCAGTCACATTTTGATAGTGGCAATTCAAAAACCGTGACGCCGTATCTTTCAGACGCGACTAGCCGATCACCTTGGTCAGGTTCGGCAATATCAACAACAGTGTGGTGGCGAAAAGGATGAGCCCGGCTTGTCGTACTTTCGATTGTTTGAACATGGCTTGACCGCCTTTATTGTTATTTCCTGATGCCTGCCTGCATTGCTCCATGACGGCAGGTGCACTTCCTGTAGCGACGAGCGCCTCGGCAAAACCCGACGACGACTTCGTACAAGTTCACCTTAGAGCCCGTGCTGCGCTTGGCTTAGATCCATTTCATATGGAATTGTTGCGATTCGCTTTAAAAACGGCATGAGGCCTATTGCCAGCTTCTTCGCCGCCCGTTGGCTAGACAGCTTGGCGTCTGGAATCGGTAAATCCGGTAGCTCACTACCGTCCGTCTGAGCGTGAGCGTCAACGTCTGTGAGCGCTGCGGTCATTGAATCAAACGCGGCTCGGGCCAAGAGTGAGCACTCGATATTCATCCACCCGCACTGTGGTTCGAGGACGTCATGACCCAAGCATTGATTTTCGACGCGTTACGCACGCCCCGTGGCAAAGGCAAGGCCGACGGCGCCTTGCACAGTGTCAAGCCGGTGGATCTTGTTGCCGGTTTGCTCACCGCACTGCAACAGCGCACGGCGCTGGACACCAGCCAGGTCGATGACGTTGTGCTCGGCTGCGTGACCCCGATTGGCGATCAAGGTTCTGACATTGCCAAGACCGCCGCTCAGGTGGCCGATTGGGATGTCAGCGTGGCGGGGGTACAGATCAACCGTTTCTGTGCGTCGGGGCTGGAAGCGGTCAACCTCGGCGCAATGAAAGTGCGTTCGGGCTTCGAGGACCTGGTGGTGGTCGGTGGTGTCGAGTCGATGTCCCGGGTGCCGATGGGCAGCGATGGCGGGGCCTGGGCGCTGGACCCGGCGACCAACCTGCACAGTCACTTCACGCCACAGGGCGTGGGCGCGGACCTGATCGCCACCCTTGAAGGCTTCAGCCGCCAGGATGTCGATGCCTACGCACTGCATTCCCAGCAAAAGGCTGCGCGGGCGCGGGCCGACGGTTCATTCAGCAAGTCGCTGGTGCCGGTGCAGGATCAGAACGGCATCATCCTGCTCGATCACGATGAGTTCATCCGCGCCGATTCGACCCTCGAAGGCCTGGGCAAGCTCAAGCCGAGTTTCGAGATGATGGGGCAGATGGGTTTCGATGCCACCGCGCTGCGGGTCTATAGCCATGTCGAACGGATCAATCATGTTCACACCCCTGGCAACAGCTCCGGAATCGTCGATGGCGCGGCACTGATGCTCATCGGCTCCGAAGCCAAGGGCCGGGCGCTGGGCCTGCAGCCACGGGCGCGGATTGTCGCCACGGCGGTCACCAGCACCGATCCGACCATCATGCTCACCGGTCCCGCGCCAGCGACGCGCAAGGCGTTGGCCAAGGCCGGGCTGCGGGTCGAAGACATCGATCTGTTCGAGGTCAACGAAGCGTTCGCTTCCGTGGTGTTGAAATTCATCAAGGACATGGCCGTCGATCCGGACAAGGTCAATGTCAACGGCGGTTCCATCGCCATGGGTCACCCGCTGGGCGCCACTGGCTGCGCCATTCTCGGCACGCTGCTCGATGAACTGGAAGCCCGACGCCTGCGCTATGGCCTCGCGACCCTGTGTGTCGGCGGCGGCATGGGCATTGCCACCATCATCGAACGCCTCTGAGCCCGGACTTCAAGGAATCCAGTTATGAACGAAGCCATTCGTTACGAAAAAGGCCAGGACCAAATCGTCGTCCTGACCATCGACCTGCCGGGCCAGAGCGCCAATACCATGAATGCGCTGTACCGCGAGGCCATGGCCGGCTGCGTCGCGCGCCTGGTGGCCGACAAGGACAGCATCGCCGGTGTGGTCATCACCTCGGCCAAGAAAACCTTCTTTGCCGGCGGCGACCTCAATGAACTGATCAAGGTCGGCAAGCCCGAAGCCAAAGCCTTCTACGACATGGTGCTGACCCTCAAGGGCCAATTGCGCACCCTGGAAACCCTCGGTAAACCGGTGGTTGCGGCGATCAACGGCGCGGCACTCGGCGGCGGCTGGGAAATCTGCCTGGCCTGCCATCATCGCGTGGCGCTGGACAACCCGTCGGTGCAACTCGGCCTGCCGGAAGTTACCCTCGGCCTGTTGCCGGGCGGCGGTGGCGTAGTGCGCATGGTGCGCATGCTCGGGATCGAAAAGGCCCTGCCATATCTGCTCGAAGGCCAGAAAGTTCGCCCGCAACAGGCATTGCAGGCGGGATTGATCGACGAACTCGCGGCAGATCCCGAAGAGCTGATGGCCAAGGCGAAGGCATGGATTCTCGCCAACCCGACAGCGGTACAACGCTGGGATGTGAAGGGCTACCAGATTCCGGGCGGGACGCCGTCAAACCCGAGAGTCGCGCAGATGCTGGCGATTGCACCGTCGATTCTGCGCAACAAAACCCAGGGCACGATGCCCGCACCGGAGAAGATCCTGTGTGCGGCGGTCGAGGGCGCCCAGGTGGATTTCGACACGGCGCACCTGATTGAAACCCGCTACTTCACTGAGCTGACCACCGGCCAGGTGTCGAAAAACCTGATTGGCACGTTCTGGTTCCAGCTCAATGAAATCAATGCCGGCGGCTCGCGGCCTCAAGGCTTTGCACCTTATGTCACCCGCAAGGTCGGGGTGCTCGGCGCCGGGATGATGGGCGCAGGTATTGCGTTTGTCAGCGCATCGGCCGGTATCGAGGTGGTGCTCAAGGACATCAACATCGCCGCGGCGGACAAGGGCAAGGCGCATTCGGCGGCGCTGCTGGACAAGAAAGTCGCTCGCGGACAAATGAGCATCGAGCAGCGCGACACCGTGCTGGCGCGCATTCAAACCACAGCAAGCGATGCCGACCTGGCCGGTTGCGACCTGATCATCGAGGCCGTGTTCGAGGATCGTGACTTGAAGGCCAAGGTCTCGCTGGCGGCGCAGAAGGTCGTCGGCGCGGACGCCGTGATCGCCTCCAACACCTCGACCTTGCCGATCAGCGGCCTGGCGTGCGCCGTGCCCGATCAGAGCAAGTTCATCGGCCTGCATTTTTTCAGCCCCGTGGAAAAAATGCCGCTGGTGGAAATCATCAAGGGCGCCAATACCAGCGATGAAACCCTGGCTCGCGGGTTCGATTACGTCCTGCAAATCCGGAAAACCCCGATTGTGGTCAATGACAGTCGTGGTTTCTTCACTTCAAGGGTGTTCGGCACCTTCACCAACGAAGGCATTGCCATGCTGGGTGAAGGCGTGAACGCGGCGATGATCGAGACTGAAGCACGCAAGGCCGGCATGCCTGTAGGGCCGCTGGCGATCTCTGACGAAGTTTCCCTCAGCCTGATGAACCATATCCGTCTGCAAACGGCCAAGGACCTGCAGGCAGAAGGCAAACCGCTGAAAGAGCATCCGGCGTTCGCCGTGATTGACCTGCTGCTCAATGAATACAAACGTCCGGGCAAGGCTGCCGGGGGCGGTTTCTACGAGTATCCGGCGGGCGGCCAGAAACACCTGTGGCCGCAATTGAAAACCCGCTTCGAGAAAACCGACGGGCAGATTTCGCCTAAGGATGTGAGAGATCGCCTGCTGTTCGTGCAGGCCATCGAAACCGTGCGCTGTGTGGAGGAGGGCGTGTTGACCTCGACGGCGGATGCCAACGTTGGTTCGATCTTCGGCATCGGTTTCGCCGCGTGGACCGGCGGTGCGCTGCAGTTCATCAACCAGTACGGCGTGCAGGACTTTGTCGCCCGCGCCCAGTACCTGGCCAAGCAATATGGCGAGCGGTTTGCGCCACCCGCGTTGCTGCTGGAAAAAGCAGCCAAAGGGGAGGCATTCTAAGGGCGCGGTGACGCATTTCGGGGCTTGCCTTGTCACGGTGTTTCAGGGCAGGCTCTGGGGTGTGCATTATTCCCATCACGTGTCAGGTATTTTTTATGTCGTTACGCATCTGCATTCTGGAAACCGACCACCTGCGTCCGGAATTGGTTGACCAATATCAGGGCTACGGGCAGATGTTCAAACACCTGTTTTCGCAGCAGCCGATTGCCGCCGAGTTCACGGTCTACAACGTGGTGCAGGGTGAATACCCAAGCGACGACCTGACATTCGACGCCTACCTGGTAACGGGCAGCAAGGCCGATTCCTTCGGCACCGACCCGTGGATCGAGACCCTCAAGAAATACCTGCTGACCCGCTACGAGCGCGGCGACAAGTTGCTCGGTGTCTGCTTTGGTCATCAGTTGCTGGCCTTGCTGCTCGGCGGCAAGAGCGAGCGTGCGACCCAGGGCTGGGGCGTTGGCACGCACAAATACAAACTCGCCGCCAAGGCGCCGTGGATGAGCCCGGTGCGCGAGGAACTGACGCTGCTGATCAGCCACCAGGACCAGGTCACGTCGCTGCCGGAGAACGCCACGGTCATTGCTTCCAGCGATTTCTGCCCGTATGCCGCCTACCACATCAACGACCAGGTGCTGTGCTTCCAGGGGCATCCGGAGTTCATCCACGACTACTCCCGTGCCCTGCTGGACATTCGTCAGGAGGCGCTGGGCGAACAGGTCTACAGCAAAGGCATTGCGAGCCTGGAGCAGGAGCACCAAGGCACTACGGTTGCCGAGTGGATGATGCGGTTTGTCGCGCACAAGCCCAAAGCTGTTTAAAACCTGTAGGAGCGAGCCCTGCTCGCGATGGTCGTGAACGATAACGCGCCAAATCTGATAGCCCACGGTGCTTCCAGGTTTTTCGCGAGCGAGCTCGCTCCTACAACCACCCCGACTTCTTGAAGCTCGCCCACAACCCCAGGCAACCCACCGTAATAAACCCCAGCACCCCGAAATAGCCGTAGCGCCAATTCAACTCCGGCATGTTCTGGAAGTTCATCCCGTAGATTCCCGCCACCGCCGTCGGGAAGGCCAGAATCGCCGCCCAGGCCGCAAACTTGCGCTGCACCACGCTCTGGCGAGAGGCCTCCAGCAGCACCCCGACCTCAATCGTCTGGCTGGCAATATCCGCCAGGGTCGTCAGGTCCTCCATTTGCCGGGTTACGTGGATCTGCACGTCGCGAAAGTACGGGCGCATGTTTTTATCGATAAACGGGAAACTCAGCCGCTGCAATTCCTCACCGATCTCGATCATCGGTGCCACATAACGACGCAGGCGCAAAACATCACGACGCAGGCCATGCAGCTTCTGGATATCGTAGTCATTCAACACGCCGCATAACACGTTGCGCTCCAGCTCATCGATTTCCGCGTGAATGACTTCGCCCATCGGCTGGTAGTTTTCGATCACAAAATTGAGGATGGCATAGAGAACGAAATCTTCCCCGTGCTCAAGCAATAGCGGACGCGCCTCACAGCGTTGTCGGACATGGGCGTAGGACGCCGAGTGACCGTTGCGTGCAGTAATGATGTAGCCATTGCCGGCAAAGATATGCGTCTCGATGAATTCAAGTTTGCCTTCATGGCGGATGGGCGAATACGTCACGATGAACAGCGCATCGCCGAAGGTTTCCAGCTTTGGCCGGCTGTGCTTTTCCAGGGCGTCTTCAATGGCCAGTTCGTGCAGGTTGAACTGGCGTTGCAGGTTGTAGAGTTCCTCGGCATTCGGCTCCTCGAGGCCGATCCAGACAAAGTGCCCGGGTTTGGCAGCCCAGGCTGCGCCTTCGTCGAGGGTGATATTGGTGACTCTCTTACCGGCGCTATAAACCGCAGCAGCAACAACTCTACCCATGATGGTGGTTCACTTCTTATTGGCAGCTTTCAATTGGCAGCAAATGCAATGGTTGTGTTGATCAGCTTAGCCTTGCAGTGTTTGAGAGTCAGTTAAATCTGTCGAGTTCGCCGGTAAAGTCTTGCAGGCAAAAGAAAACCCGCACCAGGCGGGTTTTCTTGTTCAGGCGGCTTGCAGTTGCCGGTCCATCGAATCGATGCACTCACGCATCTGCTCGCGGCACTGGGCAATCAGCATGGGCATGTCGTCCAGGCTCAGTCCGGCGGTGGGAATCGCCGGCAACGAACGGATCAGGATTTTCCCGCTGCGCCAGCGGTTCAGTCGCATGTGTTTGACGTAACTGCTGACACACACCGGCACGATCGGCACCCCGGCGGCAATGGCCATCTGGAAGGCGCCTTTCTTGAAGGGCAGCAAGTCCTCACCCAGGTTGCGCGTGCCCTCCGGGAAGACCCAGATCGAGGTGTCCTTGTTTTGCAGGGTGTGGGTGGTGGTCAGCATCGACTGGCGCGCCTTGTGCGCATTGCCACGGTCGATCAGCACATTGCCGGCCAGCCAGAACAACTGCCCGAACAGCGGCACCCATTTCAGGCTCTTTTTGCCGATGCACACGGTACGGCGGGGCACCACGTTGCCAAACACAAACAGGTCGTAGTTGGACTGGTGATTGGCGATGATCACGCAACTGTCAGGTTTATCCATCAATGGCCCGACTTCGGCCTTCACCCGCAAACGCAAGATACACATGGCCGGCCACGCGTACAGGCGTGCGCACAGACGGCTGTTGTCCGGGTTGAACGGCCGGCACAGGCCGAGAATCACACCCAACACACCCGCCACGATAAAATGCAGGCCCATCAATGACATACGCAACAAGAACAGCATTTACAGGCCCCACCGGGACAAAAGGTGGCGCAGTGTACGGATGTGCACTGTTTTCGGCAATTGCTGCCAGAGTAGTGGGAGATAGCCGATGTTTGTGCTGATGTTTCCGACCAACTGGTCAGATGCTGTCTAGAGCGGTTACAGACGTTTAACTGAGAGATGTATGAAAAAGCCCGACACGACGGTCGGGCTTTTCGTTGTAGCCAATCCAGGCTTAACCCAAATGCTCCTGGTCCTGGATGATCGCGTTGTCCAGGGTCTCCAGCAGCGCTTTGCGCACTTTCAATTTGGTGTTCTTGTGCGCGGTCATGTTGATCTTCTTCAACTGGCGAGCCGCCGCCAGTGCCGCGCCTTGCAGTTCTTCAGCCGACACCACGACATCAAGGAAACCGGCAGCCACGGCGCCCTGTGGAGTGAACATCTCACCGTTGACCACCGAACGCTGCAGCGCGACTTTGTTCAGGCGGTCACGGGCGATCTCGATGCCGGCGTGGTGCATGGTCATGCCGATCTGCACTTCGTTCAGGCCAATGCTGAACGGGCCGTCGACGCCGATGCGATAGTCGGCCGACAACAGCAGAAACGCGCCCTTGGCCACAGCATGCCCCGGGCACGCAACGATCACCGGGAAGGGGTGCGACAGCAGGCGGCGGGCCAGTGTCGAACCGGAGGTCACCAGTGCCACGGCTTCTTTAGGGCCGGCCGTCATCACCTTCAAGTCATAACCGCCGGAGAGAATGCCCGGCTGGCCGGTAATGATCACTACCGCACGATCAGTCACCGCCTGATCCAGCGCAGCGTTGAACGCGGCAATCACATCCGGGGAAATGGCATTGACCTTGCCATTGCTCAAGGTCAGGGTCGCGATACCGTCTTCGAGATGGTAGGAAATCAACTCACTCATGACGCTATTCCTTTCAATAAAGATGGGCAGACGTTACCCACCGCCGCAGGCCAGGTAAAGCGCTGTGACTGACCCGCCAGTCACCCTTTCCTTGCCCACCAGGCGTAGCCCGCCATGCCTGCCGCACATTCCCCTCTATATAGAAGAGGGGGCGAAGCCGGAGATTGGCCGGTTTGCCATGGCCCGGAACGACCGGAAACACTGAATCGCGTTAACCGCATGAAAATTCTGAAAAAAATGTTTGCCATCGGAAAAGCTTTCGACTACATTAGCGCGCCTCGACAGACAGAACTTGTTTGAAGAGATACGGTGAAGTGTCCGAGTGGCTTAAGGAGCACGCCTGGAAAGTGTGTATACAGGAAACTGTATCGAGAGTTCGAATCTCTCCTTCACCGCCAAATTCGATGTAGACAAAACCCCTGGTTTCGAAAGAAGCCGGGGGTTTTTCGTTTCAGTGATGCGCTTTTCATCAGGGTGGTCGGCTCTGTGTGATTTCGATCCGCGCTCGCTTTCAACACGCCCAAGGTGTAGCAAAAAATTGCGCGCCGATGGGGTGGCAATTTGCCTTGGCGTGATACATTAGGGCGCTTGTGTCTCTTGGGCCAAAGTTCATTAGTTGATCTCCAGAATGGAATCAATACGACTTTCGTCTGAATTGCCTCACAACATGGACGTACACGCGCTAAAGGGAGAAGCGCCAGGGCAATATCAAGGTTTCTCCTTTTTTGTGCGTTTACCTGGCCTGGACCTGGCTTGCCTGGGAAAGCTTTGAAGGTGCACCTGTTTCTATGCGAAATGTTTATTTGATCAGCAACGTCAATAATGGCGGGAAGACCTATCTCGAATATTTGTTGCCGGCGCTCAACGCTCTACGCAGTCAATACAACTGTATAGTGGTTCAGACAAATACTACGGGACTCAGTAAGGTTGAAGCGGAGCAGTTTCTAGGTTATCCAGTTACAGAGGTGGGGCTGGATTTTTTCTTGAGCCTTAAGTCTGAAATAGTCATATCAAACGATGCCTGGGTCGGACGACTGCTTGATGAGTCAAACTTTGGTATTTTTATTGCGCATGGCAATGTCGGCATGCCACTTAGGGACAAGTATTATTGTTCCGAACTGATGTCCTATTGGGATGCAATTGTTTCCTCATCGCGGTCGCTGTTCGATCTGATCAAGACCGGTCTTAAACTTTACAGGCAAGACAGGCATTCATTGCTTCTTACCAACGAATTCAGTACGTCGCGTACGGATCTTCGAAAAACAAGTGCCATTTCCATTCGGCCCGTAAAGACTCCCGAAACTTTCAGTTCTCCTCCGGGTTTTCTGCGCGCGCCCGGGGTGTACGTGGTAGGTCTTCTGCCAACCCAGATAGGGATTTGCGCAAGTGGCGCTTCTCTATTTGAAAACATGGCGGTGGTCATTAATTCGGTCAAGTCGCAGATTCCTCATGCGAGGTTTATTCTGCGCCCTTATATGACTGATTTTGAACGTCCGTTTGTAAGGGAGGTGTGTGACCAGCTTGCTCAATACTCATGGATTACGATTGATGAGACCGAGCAAAGCAGCAAGGACTTCTATCGTCAATGTGACACGGTCATCACCGACGCTTCAAGTGGTGGTGTTTCCTTTATGCTGAACACTTGCAGGCTACCCATTTACTATGTTCCGAATGCCAATGATGACCATCCGATCGTCAGTGCCTGGCTGGATCAAATGGGGGGGTTACTGCCGATCGCCAATACGGGTGAAGTGCTGAAGGCCATGGTTGGTGAAATTCAATCGCTGCCGCCTGAAGCACATTTTCTTATGTATAAGGACTTCTGTGAAAAAGAGTACGGCGAGTTGCATCACCCGGATCAGGTGTTTCAGGAACTGGTTCAAAACCAGCATGAATCGCGTTATCGCTACTGCGTGATTGGTTCCGCCGGGGAAGTCGGCACGGCTTTGATCAAAGATCAACCAAGTGTGCAGCAATGATCGACTTTCAAGCGAAATTGGAAGTTTCGTCCTGCCTATGAATACGAATCAAATGAACGGCGATATCGCCGGGCAGGTTGTGTGGATTACCGGGCTCTCGGGTGCCGGCAAGTCAACGTTGGCCCGTGAGTTCGTTGCGCGGCTTCGCGGCCAGGGCCATTCGGTGGTCTTGCTGGATGGGGATGAACTGCGTGATGTCTTTGGCGCAGCGACGGCCAACGTGCAAAACCACGGTCGTGAGGGGCGGTTGGCGCTGGCGATGCAATATGCGCATCTTTGCAAAGTGATTGCCGCGCAAGGGCACACCGTCGTGATCGCAACGATTTCGCTGTTCCGTGAAGTTCACGTTTGGAACCGCGCTCATTTACCCGGTTACTTCGAGGTTTATCTGAAAGTGCCGGTGCAAGAGTTACGCCGCCGAGACCCCAAGGGCATATACCGGCGGTTCGATGCGGGCGAGCTGCACAATGTCGCAGGGCTGGATTTATTGATAGATGAACCGGACGCGGCGGACTGGGTGGTGGAGTTTGAAGCTCACCGCTGCGTACAAATATTGACTGATAACTTGCTAGATCGATTTTATAAAAGGAATTTCATATGAAAACCGAATGGGATTACACAACGCTGGCCGATGCTTATCTGAAGCGTCCCGATTACGCCGATGCTGCAATCGACGCGATGCTCTCAATTGCAGGCGCCGAGAAAGGTGACAAGTTTTGCGATGTTGGCGCCGGTGTTGCGCACCTGACGTTGATGCTGGCCGCTCGTGACCTGGATGTCGTGGCCGTGGAACCCAATGATGCGATGCGAGGCAATGGCATAAAGCGTACGGCCGACCTGGCCAACGTCACTTGGCATGAAGGAACCGGCGAAGTCACGGGGCAGGTTTCCGGCGCCTTCGATATGGTCACCTTTGGCAGTTCCTTCAACGTCTGCGACCGCCAGTTGGCTCTCAAGGAGACCGCACGCATTCTCAAGCCTCGGGGCTGGTTCGCCTGCATGTGGAATCATCGTCACCTTGACGACCCGATTCAGGCTCGGATCGAAGCCATCATCAAGGAGCGGGTGAAGGATTACGGCTATGGCACCCGCCGTGAAGATCAAACGGCTGTCATCGATGCCAGTGCGCTTTTCGGGCCTGTCGTTCATCTGGACGCGCGTGTCATGCACGAACAGACCATCGAAGAATGTCTCGAAGCCTGGCGTTCTCACGCGACGCTGGAGCGCCAGGCCGGTGCGAAATTCCATGAAGTCATCAGTGCCATCGATGACTACCTGCAAAGCCTTGGTACGGCCTCGATCCAGATTCCGTACTCGACCAATATCTGGGTTGCTCAGTTGAGATAATGCCGATGGCGCTGCATTTCTCGACCAAGGCTGGCACCTTGGCCAGCCTGCAACAGCGGCTCAAGTCGGCGCGTATTGCGCCGTTGTTGTCGTTCACCGTGGGTGACTGGCAACTCGGTGGGGAGGCCTGTTTTCGTGACATCCAGGGGCAATTGGGGATTGGCCCCTGGATCGTACGGTCCAGTTGTCTGCGTGAGGATGGAGAGCAAGCCTCCTGCGCGGGGGCCTTTCTTTCGATCCCAGACGTCAATGAAGCGGGGTTGGTATCGGCTGTTGAAAGAGTCATCGCCAGCTACGGTGAGGTCAATCCGATAGACGAGGTGCTGATTCAGCCGATGCTGGGCAACGTGGTTCGTTCCGGTGTGGCCTTTTCCCACGATCCGAATACCTGTGCACCCTACCGGGTGGTGAACTGGTCGGAAGGCAGTGACACGGCATCGGTCACCAGCGGTATGGGCGGGCGGCTGTGGCAGCAGGCGGCACACAGTCAGGTACCGCCACCGCCCGGCATCGCCCCGATGATTGCCTTGCTCGAAGAGCTGCTGGCGCTGTTTGACGATACGCCGGTCGATTGCGAGTTCGCCGTTACGGGCGAAGGAGGGGGCGAAGTCTTGTGGCTGCTGCAGGCGCGCCCGTTGATTTTGCCAACCTCTCCGGAGTCGGGAGCCGCGCAGGCCGCCAGTCTGGAAAGCATCCAGCGCAAGGTGGCGCGAGGCATGCGCCCGCATCCCTTCCTGATGGGGCAACGTACCGTCTATGGCGTGATGCCGGACTGGAACCCCGCGGAGATTATCGGCATCCGCCCCAAACCGCTGGCACTGTCGCTCTATCGCGACCTGGTGACTGACTCGATCTGGGCCTACCAACGCCACAACTACGGCTACCGCAACTTGCGCAGTTTCCCGCTGATGCCACATTTCATCGGGCTGCCCTATATCGATGTGCGTTTGTCGTTCAACTCGTTCATTCCGGCGGATCTCGATGAAGGATTGGCCGGGCGTTTGGTCGATCACTATATCGATCGCCTGCTGGCTGAGCCGACGCTGCACGACAAGGTGGAGTTCGAGATTGTGTTCTCGTGCTACACGCTGGACCTGTCCCGGCGACTCGAGCGATTGGCCAGTGCCGGTTTCCAGGAACACGAACTGGAGGCCATCAGTACCAGTCTGCGCAAGCTGACCAACCGCATTGTTCATCCCAAGGACGGCTTGTGGCGCGCCGATGCCAACAAGCTGGACATGCTCAACGCTCGACGTGAAGCATTGCTGGCATCCAACGCCGACCCGCTGGAACGCATCTATTGGTTACTGGAAGATGCCAAGCGCTACGGCACCTTGCCATTCGCCGGTCTGGCGCGTGCCGGTTTCGTTGCGGTGCAAATGCTCAAGTCCCTGGTGTCGGTGGGGGTGTTCTCGCAGGCTGACTACGATGGCTTCATGGCGGGTGTCTCGACCGTCAGCGGCCAGTTGGCACGTGACCGCGCGCTTCTGGACAAGGCGACGTTCCTGGCACGCTACGGCCATTTGCGCCCGGGTACCTACGACATCCTTTCGCCTCGGTACGATGAAGCGCCGGAGCTCTACTTCGACTGGACCCAGCGGCCATCCGCTCCGGAGCCGCTCCAGCCGTTTTCACTGACCCTCCCGCAGATGCGCGAAATCGTGAAACAACTGGAGGCCCACGGTTTGCAGCCGGACCCCGTGGGGTTGCTGGACTTCATGCAGGCCGGTATCGAACTGCGCGAACTGGCCAAATTCCATTTCAGCCGCAACCTCTCGGATGCCCTGTCATTGATTGCCGAGGTCGGCGCCCAGCAGGGTATCGGGCGCGAGGACATGGCTTATTGCGACATCAGTGTCTTCAAGGAGCTGCATGTCGCCGCCACAGACCCCAAAGATGTGATCTTGCGCAGCATTGAACAAGGCAAGGCGCGCTACGAAAAGACCCTCAGGATATCGCTGCCGCCGGTGATCACCCGGCCCGAGGATGTCTGGTCCTTCGAATGGCCGGAAACAGCTCCCAACTTCATTACTCAGAAACAGGTAACTGCACCGGTGGTCAGCAGTGATGACCGAGACAGGCTGGCGGGAGCGATTGTGTGCATTGCCAATGCGGACCCAGGGTTTGACTGGCTGTTCGCCTACCCGATTGCCGGGTTGATAACCGCTTGGGGCGGGGCCAACTCGCACATGGCGATCCGGGCCGGCGAACTCGGCCTGCCAGCGGTCATCGGTGCCGGTGAAGTGTTGTACCGTCGATGGTCGGCGGCTCAACGCCTGCATCTGAACTGCCCCGGACGCTGGGTGGAGATACTGCTATGAAGGTGGTTGCCATCAGCCAGCGTGTGGACGTGTTGCCTGAACGGGGTGAAAGCCGTGATGCGCTCGACCAGCAGATGGTCGCCTTTCTTTTGGCGGCCGGATGCATGCCCGTGCCGGTACCCAACGGGTTATGCCAGCAAACGCTCGGTGCAGGGCTGACGGATGATGCCCTGCAAGTCTGGCTGAACGCGGTGGGACCACAGGCGATCGTATTGTCGGGAGGCAATGACATTGGCCAGTGCCCGGCACGCGACCGGACCGAGGCCGTGTTGCTAGAGCATGCACGCTCTGAACACCTGCCGGTACTCGGGATTTGCCGGGGAATGCAGATGATTGCGCACTGGTCAGGCGCCGAGCTCAAGCCGGTGACAGGCCATGTGCGAGTCCGGCACAGATTGTCGGGGACGATTGCCGCCCTGGTGAACAGTTATCACGGTTTTTCGCTTGTCGATTGTCCGGACGATTTTACAGTCATGGCGCGCAGTGAAGATGGAGAAATCGAAGCCATCCGGCATGTCAGCCTGCCTTGGGAAGGCTGGATGTGGCACCCCGAGCGTGAGGGCGTTTTTGCATCGCATGACCTTCTGCGATTGAAGAGGTTGTTCCGGGTATGAATTTCTCCATCAGGCCGTTCGGGTCAAGTAGCCCGGTGAGGCAGGGCTGGAGCCCGACTTGCCGAGGCGATTTTCTTTCGAAAACTCATGAGGTGGAACGGTTGTGAAAGCCATTGTCCTGGCTGCCGGGCGCGGCAGTCGCATGAAAAGTCTTACCGATGAACGCCCGAAATGCATGGTCGAGTTGCGCGGCAGGACATTGCTGGAGTGGCAACTCGAAGCACTGCGCGGTGCAGGCATCCGGGAGATAGCCATCGTCACTGGCTACAAGCGCGAACTTCTGGCGGATCAAGGGTTGATCGAGTTTCACAACCCGCGTTGGGCACAAACCAATATGGTGTCGTCGTTGGCGTGTGCCGAAGCCTGGCTCGAGGACTCCCCCTGCATCGTGAGTTATTCCGACATCTTCTACAGCCCTGCGGCCGTCCGGTCGTTGATGGCCAGCGAAGCCTCCCTGGCCGTCACCTACGATCCGAACTGGCTGGCACTCTGGACGCAACGTTTTGGCGATCCGCTGCTGGACGCCGAGACTTTCCGTCTGACATCAGCCGGTACCCTGGCCGAAATCGGCAACAAACCGAAATCAGTGGACGATGTTCAAGGCCAGTACATGGGGCTATTGCGTTTCACGCCACAGGGCTGGGCGGAAGTCGTACGGCTACTGTCGGAGCGAACGCCGGAGCAACGTGACAAAGTGCATATGACCCACACACTTCAGCAGGTCATCGAGGCGGGACGGGTTCCGATTCAGGCCTGCGCCTATGCCGGGGAATGGGGCGAGGTGGATTCGTCTGAGGATCTGGCCTTGTACCAATGATCGGCAGGTCAGAGTCGGTTAACGCCGGCGTTCGATGCGTTGGCTGAATATCTGAACAGAAAGGAACAGCAATGATCACCACCACTACCCATTCCATTGAAGGTCGGCAAATTACCGCCTATCTGGACATCGTCAGCGCCGAGTCGGTGCAAGGGATCAACGTCGTCCGTGATGTGTTTGCCGGGATGCGCGACTTTTTCGGCGGGCGCTCCCAGACACTGGAGCGAGCGTTGAAGGAAGCGCGCATGCAGGCCACCGATGAGATCAAGGAGCGGGCGCAGGCGCTTGGGGCGGACGCGGTGGTCGGGCTTGATTATGAGATCAGCATGCCAGCCGGCAAAGGCGGGATGGTCGTGGTGTTTGTGACCGGGACGGCGGTCAAGTTGCGGTGAAGGAACGAGGCCATTCGTCGGTCACGGGGAAATCCGAACGGCAAGTCCATTAGTGACCGGCTAGTCTGAAAAACCTTGGCGATCGATATTTTTTCGGCGAAAGGGTTTGCCGGTGTCGATCCCGCTTTTTTGAAAGGGGTGATGAGATGGCTGATCCGTATCTCGAGGACGATGGCGCAGAGTTTCCGATCAACAATTCCGTACGGTGTGGCCAGACCCAATATGTGGCCAGTTTTGGCGAGGACCAGGCCGAGGTCGACAAGATCAAGACCAGGGCGTGCCGGGTGCAGAAGGGCAAATTCCTGCCCAAGGTGAGCGCACCGGTCAGGAAGTAGACGAATGCCAGAAGACCCCGTCATTGGGCGGGGTTTTTGATGACTGAAGAGGGGCATGACAATATTTTTAAGTGGCTGATCTTTCACAAACTTTTCACAGCACCCTCCGTAGTCTCGACTCATCCGTTAGAAAGCAACACCTGGCCCGTCTCCCCAGCGGGCTTTTTTTTGTCCGTCATAAAACCTTTTTCAAAAACGCTGTCCAATCGTCGCCAATCGCGAAGTTGGACCGGTGTGCTGGACTTTATCCGCGCAAAAGCATTCAATCTCGCCCCCATTTTGTGTACCCCTATTTTTTGAGGTTTTTGTCATGCGTTTAACACTGCCCGCTCTGGTTCTGGGGCTTCTGGTTGCTCAAGGTGCAATGGCTGGTGACGGCACTGCCGCGCTGGGCGGTGGCTTGGGCGGCGCATTGGGTAACGTGGTCGGCCAGAAGATGGGCGGCAGCACTGGCGCAGCGATTGGTGCCGGCGTTGCTGGCGCGGCGGGCAGCGCAGTTGCCGCCAAAAAAGGTCATCGCACCAGTGCTGCTATCGGTGGCGGTGTCGGTGCGGCCGGTGGTTCGGTGATCGGTAACAGCCTCGGCGGCAAATCCGGTGCCACCATCGGCGCGGGCCTGGGCGGTGCATTGGGCGGCGGCGTAGGCAGCAACCTGGCCAATGGTCACAAGCGTCACTGATCCTGATCCAGATTTGAAAAAAACCCGGCTGATGCCGTAATGCTGTTCATTTAAGCGTGAATGATNACCGTCATCCTGACACGGGACGAAACCAAAGGCTGGTCGTGCAGAAGCACCGTTTCCCATGATTACTTGCCGAAAGGGTGTTCCGGTTCCGCGACATGAATAGCTGAATCAAATCCCCGCCATTGCTCCAATGCTGTTGAGTCAAGGATTCTGTAGGAGCGAGCTTGCTCGCGATGGTCGTTAACGATGCCGCGTGTTTACTGACTAAACGCAGCGCTCTTGAGTCCATCGCGAGCAAGCTCGCTCCTACAGAGTCCTTAAATGAACAGCATTACGGCCGATGCCGGGTTTTTTCATTTATGAACGTTTCACGCCGCAGCGGCTCAAATCTTCCATACCCCTGAAGAATGCGAGGCGTGCCATGAACCTGAAAACCGACGGCAATAAAACCGCAAGCCTGTGTGCTGCGATTGTTTTTGGATTGTTGGTCTCTCAAGTGGCGCTGGCGGGAGGCAATGGAGATGCCGCGGTGGGCGGTGGCCTGGGTGGCGTGTTGGGCAACGTTGTCGGCGGCCAGGTGGGCGGCAGTACTGGCGCTGCGATTGGTGCGGGTGTCGGCGGCGCGGCCGGTAGTGCCATTGGCGCACCCAAGCACAGTCGCACCGAGGCGGCGGTAGGCGGTGGTTTGGGTGCGGCCGGTGGTTCGGTGATCGGCAACAGTCTGGGCGGCTCGACCGGCTCGGCCATCGGCGCGGGTCTTGGTGGTGCGGCGGGTGGCGCGGTCGGTAATGATCTGGGGAGTGACGGCGGCCATTCCCATTCCGGCGGCGGGCATAAACACTCGAACAAGCACCACCATAAGCATCACTAGTTAAGCGAGGCATGCCATGGCTGCGCAAACCAAAGGCAAGAAAGAAAAAGGCCCGAGCGAACAGCCGTTTATCAACGATCCCGGCAATGAAGATCCGGGATCGTTGATGGACGATGCGACAGTGCCGCTCAACGATGCTGATGATGCGGGCGATGTGGGCAATATTGATTTTGAAGATGAGGAAGAAGACGAAGATTGATCTGGTCCGGTGACGCTCGCTATGCTGCTGAATCCTTTAATCCATCCGGGCATCAGGCCATACCTGAACTGCCCCGGATGCCTCGGAAAATGGATCAGCTGCGATGAATGCATCACTGAAGGCATTCGGCCCGATCAAGGCCGTGATTTTCGATATGGATGGCTTGTTGCTGGACACAGAGGGCATCTACACCGAAGTCACGTCTATCATCGCCGCTCGGTACGGTCGAACGTTCGACTGGAGCATCAAACAGAACATCATTGGCCGGGGCGCAGGCGATCTGGCGCGCTATGTGGTTCAAGCGCTGGACTTGCCGATTACCGCAGATGAGTTTCTGGTGATCCGCGAGCCGCTGATGCGCGAGCGTTTTCCGGGTGCACAGGCAATGCCTGGCGCGCAGGAGCTGGTACGGCACCTGAAGGCCAACAACATTCCCATTGCCGTCGGCACCAGCTCTTCGAGCCAGTCGTTCGGCCAGAAAACCACCTTGCACCGCGACTGGTTCGCCTTGTTCGACTTCATCGTCACCGCCGATGACCCCGAGGTGGGCGCGGCCAAACCGGCACCGGATATTTTCCTGACGGCAGCGCGGCGTCTGGGCGTGGCGCCCGAGGATTGCCTGGTGTTCGAGGATTCGCCCTTTGGCGTCACCGCCGCGAAGGCGGCGGGGATGACGGCGATTGCTATTCCGGATGCGGCAATGGCCGACGCCAGGTACGCACATGCCGATGGCATTCTTCGTACGTTGAAGGCGTTTGTGCCGGGTGCTTTTGGTTTGCCTGCGCTGGAATGGACCTAGCTGAAAAGACTGCTCGACACTGGCAAATGTGGGAGCGAGCCTGCTCGCTCCCACATTTTTTTGCGTTTAGTGCGTCAGGCGCCGAAGCCGCCGTCGATGCTCAGGCTGGCCCCTGTGATGTAGCCGGCTTCCGGGCCGACGAGGTAGGCGACGAAGCTGGCGATCTCTTCGGCCTTGCCGTAACGGCCCACGGCCATCATCGGGATCAGGCTTTCCGCGAAGTCACCGTGTGCCGGGTTCATGTCGGTGTCGACCGGCCCTGGCTGAACGTTATTGATGGTGATGCCTAGCGGGCCGAGATCGCGGGCCAGGCCTTTGGTCAGGCCGACCAGTGCCGACTTGCTCATGGCGTACGGGCCGCCACCGGCGAAGGGCATGCGGTCGGCGTTGGTGCTGCCGATGTTGATGATGCGACCGCCGTCGGTCATGTATCTGGCGGCAGCCTGGGTGGCGATGAATACGCTGCGCACGTTGATGGCCAGGGTCTGGTCGAAGTCTTCGAGTTTAAACTCGGCCAGCGGCGCGACGGCCAGTACCCCCGCATTGTTGACCAGGATATCCAGGCGACCGAAGGCCTCTACCGTGGCGGACACGGCGCCGCGGATCGCCTCGGCGTCGGCGCTGTCAGCCTTGATGGCCAGGGCCTTGCCGCCCTTGGCGATGATGCTGTCTCGCAGTTCTTCGGCCTTGGCCGTCGAGCTGACATAAGTGAAGGCAACGGTTGCGCCTTCAGCAGCCAGGCGCTTGACGATGGCTGCGCCGATGCCACGGGAACCACCTTGAATCAATGCCACTTTGCCGCTGAGGTTCTGAATAGTCATGTCGATCTCCAAGTCCCGAGGCGAGATGTCCCGGTTGATGGAGCCTAGTATCGATTCAGGATTACACGCTGTGTAGACCATAATTACGATAGTCTGTGTAAACCAGAAGTTTATAGTGACGGCTATGGAAACCTTCAGCAGTATCGAATGCTTTGTGCGCAGTGCCGAGGTCGGCAGTTTTGCCGAAGCGGCGCGACGCTTGAGCCTGACCCCGGCGGCGGTGGGCAAGAGCGTCGCCAAGCTCGAGGCACGCCTGGGCGTCAGGTTGTTTCAGCGCAGCACCCGCCGCCTGACCCTGACGGAGGCTGGTCAGCTGTTTCTCGGCGAAGTCAGCGGCAGCCTGCACACGATCCAGAATGCCGTGGCCAATCTCGCCAGTGCCGGTGGGCAGCCGGCGGGTACTTTGAAAGTCAGCATGGGGACGGTATTCGGCTGCCTGTACATTGTGCCGATGCTGGGCGAATTTCTGCGGCGATTCCCGGCGATCAACCCGGACTGGCACTTCGACAATCGCCAGGTCGATTTGATCGGACAGGGCTTCGACGCGGCAATCGGCGGCGGCTTCGAATTACCCCAGGGCGTGGTGGCGCGCAGGTTGAGCCCGGCGCATCGGGTGTTGGTGGCTTCGCAGGCTTACCTGGAGGCTCATGCGTCGATCAGCGAGCCGGATGACCTCAAGGACCATGACGGGATTCTGATCCGCTCGCCACAGACCGGTCGTGTGCGCTCCTGGCAGTTGACCCATCGCAACCAGCAGCACAGCCCGTTGACGCTCAAGGCGCGGATGACCATGAGCGATTCCGAAGCGGCCTGCGCCACGGCCGCGCAGGGGCTGGGCGTTGCGCTGGTGAGCATGCCGTTTGCGGCGGGTTATCTGGAGTCGGGCAGGTTACAGCGGGTGTTGCCGGACTGGTACATCGACGACGGCTACACCTCCATCTATTACGCCGAACACAAACTGTTGCCCGGCAAGACCCGGGCGTTTGTCGATTTCATCATTGAGCAGTTTGCCGAACGGGGGTTGGGGCGCAGGTTCAGTGCTGTTTGAGTCGGGCTTAAGACCGAGGTGTTGCCATCGCGGGCAAGCCCGCTCCCACAGATTTCGCATTGTTTATATCATCGTGGTACGGCGCAAAACCCTGTGGGAGCGGGCTTGCCCGCGATGAACGATAACGCGGTCTACCGGGCAAACCGCGCCGGCCAGCCAATGATGTTCTTCGGCCGCGGTGTCGCGTAAGTCCGCACCTTCGAAGTCGACAACCCCAGGCGCACCAGCGATTCGGCTATGGTCACCGCCGCCGTCACACCATCCACTACCGGCACACCGGTGCGCCGGCGAATCTGCTCATCCAGCCCCGCCATGCCGCCGCAGCCCAGGCAAATCACTTCGGCCTTGTCCTGGGTCACCGCCAGTTCGGCCTGATGCACGATGGCCTCCAGTGCACGCTGCGGCTCGTGCTCCAGTTCCAGCACCGCCAGGCCACTGGCCCGAACGGAGGCGCAACGGTCCCAGAGGCCGGAGAGCTTGAGGCGATCCTCGATCAGCGGCACCGTACGGTCGAGAGTGGTGACCACGGAATAGGCGTGACCGAGGAACATCGCCGTGCTGGCGGCGGCGTCGGTGATATCCACCACCGGCACGTTGAGCAGTTCCTGCAGGCCTTCACGACCGTGTTCGCCGTAGCCGGCCTGGATCACCGCATCGAAGGGCTGGTCGTAGGACATCACCCGGTCCATGACCGCGATGGCCGCCAGGTAGCTTTCGAAATTGCCCTCGATGGAGTCGGCACCGAAATGCGGGGTGAGGCCGACGATTTCCGTGCCGGGCGAGGCGACGGCTTGCGCCGAGCGGGCGATGGCCTGGGTGATGGATTCGGTGGTGTTGACGTTGACCACGAGAATGCGCATGGGGAGTCCTTATTGCAGGTGGTTCCGCAGCCCGACAACGGCGGGCCGCGACAGGATTAATGGCTGACGTTGTCGACCGCGATTGATTCGCCGCTGACATCGGCATAGTGCGGTTGGCGTTTGGCGATGATCAGGTAGAGCATTCCGGCGATCCCGGCACCGATCAGCCAGGAGAACGGCGACACGCTGTGGAAGCCCGGTACCAATGCCAGGACGATGGCGATCAAGGCTGCAGGAATGAACGCCGCCACCGCGCGCAAATTGACGCCACGGCTGTAGTAATACGCACCGTTGGGGTCTTCGCTGTACAACTGCGGCACGTTGATCCGGCCTTTTCGCACCAGCCAGTAGTCGACCATGATCACGCCGTACAACGGGCCGAGCAGGGCGCCGAGGCCGGACAGGAAGTACACGATCACCAGCGGGCTGTTATAGAGGTTCCACGGCAGGATCAGCACGGCGATGGTCGCGCTGATCAGCCCGGCGCGGCGGAAGGTCAGGTATTTCGGCGCCAGGTTGCTCAGTACAAACGCCGGGGCGACGAAGTTGGCCATGATGTTCACCGCCACGGTGACGATCAGGAACGCCAGGCAACCGAGCACCAGGAAAAAGGTGTTGGGGATCGAGGCAATGATTTCAGTCGGGCTTTCGATGATCCGGCCATTGATCTGGAATTGCGCGCCGCACAACAGGACGGTGATGGCGGCAAACACCAGGATGTTCACCGGCAGGCCCCAGAAGTTGCCGACCTTGATGGTCTTGCGGCACGGCGAAGAGCGGGCGAAATCGCAGAAGTTGAGGATCAACGTACCGTAGATCGCCAGCCATAGTGCACCGCCAGCAAAAATGTTGCGCCACATCTCACCACCCGTCAGCGGCTCGCGGATCGACCAGGCGATGGTCGCGTCGGCCTGGGTGTACATCCAGGCGGCGAGGGAGGCGACAGTCAGCAAAATCACCGGGCCGGCAAACGCCTCGTAGCGCCGCACCATCTCCATGCCATAGGCGAGGATCGCCAGTTGCACGAACCAGATCGCGACGAAACACACCCAGCCCAGGGTCGACAGGCCCAGGATCGAGTTGTGGTCGTAGTCGGCGAACCCGGGATGGACCGCTGTCAACAACACGCGAAAGACCACGGACGCCAGGTACGTCTGGATACCGAACCAGGCGATGGCGATCACGGCGCGAATCAACGCAGGAATCTGCGCCCCATGAATGCCGAAGCTGATGCGGCTGATGACCGGAAACGGCACCCCGGTCTTTTGCCCCATGTAGCCGGACAGGTTCATGAAGCAATACACCAGCGCCGCACCAATCCCCAGGGACAACAGGATCTGCCAGCCGCCCAAGCCCAGGGCATACAGACCGATGGCGAAGGAGTAGTTGGCAATGTTGTGAACGTCGTTGGTCCACAGGGCAAAGATGCTGTAGCGGCCCCAGCGCCGGCCTTCGGCCTTGGTCGGTGCCAGGTCTTTGTTGTGCAGCCGGGGGCTGAGCACGACAGGACAGTAGTGCGCCTGATTGTCGGCGATGTGGGTGGAATGGGGGGAGGGTAGATCCAGCGCGATGTTGTTATTGGAGAGACTAGTACGCATTCCGGCAGGCTCCTGATGTTCGACATCGCGATGACTGTGCATGAGCGTCGGCTCGACAAATCTTCGTCGCGGGTGGCGAATATCATTGGTTTCGGGGCATCTGCAGCCTGTACGGGATAGGGCGCTTCAGGCTTGCGGATCTAAAGTGTGTGTATGTTTTGGATTGATTGTATACAAAACATGTATGCACTTAAGCCAGATCCATGCCAGTCGGGAGATCTATGAAACGCGCTGCTCATTTCGTTTTGTTATGGCGTTTAGCCAAGTTGCTGAAAAATAGAAAATATAAATTGACTGTTTGATCAGGTATTTATTTTGCAAAGGGGATTCAGGAGGGCATGGCGGTGCACGTCAGGCGAGGGGATGTAACTTTTGGGGGCGTAGAAACGAAAAGTGCACACATAAATGGCACCGATGGTGACATTCCTGTGTACACATTTAGGGGTATTACGAAAACCCTGTAGGAGCGAGCTTGCTCGCGAAAAACTCTGGATAACGCGGGCACTCAGGCAGCACGCGTTATCGTTGACGTCCATCGCGAGCAGGCTCGCTCCTACAGAAGGGGGGTATCACATGGCTCGGGATCAGGCTTTGGACTTGCTGATGATATTCCCCGCATGCAACCCGCATTCCTTCTGCGTCGCTTCTTCCCACCACCAGCGGCCTTCGCGCTCATGCTGGTTCGGCAGTACCGGGCGGGTGCAGGGTTCGCAGCCGATGCTGATGAAGCCGCGTTCGTGCAGGCTGTTGTAAGGCAGTTCCAGCATGCGGATATAGCCCCAGATCTCTTCGCTGGTCATTTGCGCCAGCGGGTTGAACTTGTACAGGGTGCGTTCCGGCGTGGAGAACGCGGTGTCGATCTCCATCACCGCGACTGCGCTGCGGGTGCCGGGGCTCTGGTCCCGACGCTGGCCGGTGGCCCAGGCTTTCACGTCGGACAGCTTGCGGCGCAGCGGTTCGATCTTGCGGATGCCGCAGCATTCGCCATGGCCGTCCTTGTAGAAGCTGAACAGGCCCTTTTCCTTCACGAAGGGTTCGAGTTTGGTGTGGTCTGGCGACACCAGCTCGATGTCGATCTTGTAGTGTTCGCGCACCTGATCGATGAAGCGGTAGGTCTCGGGGTGCAAGCGGCCGGTATCGAGGCTGAACACCTTGACGTTCTTGTTCAGCTTCCAGGCCATGTCCACCAGCACCACGTCCTCGGCACCGCTGAAAGATATCCACAGGTCATCGCCGAACTCGGCAAACGCGAGTTTCAGGATGTCCTGGGCGGATTTGTTGGCATAGGTCGTGGCGAGTTCCACGACGTCGAACGTTGGGCTCATCAGGGCGGCTTCCTACAGGTCGGTGGCGCTGGGCGCTCTATATGGGGCCGATGGTAACAAAAAGCGGCACGGGCCGGGGCATCCTCTGCGTTGCGCAGGCAGGCCCGAGTCGCTAGAGTTCGGCAGTCCTTTTGCTCGCTCGACTCAATAATCAATACAAATGGGAGTGTCTTGTGGAAATTGCCTGTCTGGATCTTGAAGGTGTGCTGGTCCCGGAAATCTGGATCGCCTTCGCCGAAAAAACCGGGATCGAGTCCCTCAGGGCCACCACCCGGGACATTCCCGACTACGACGTGCTGATGAAGCAGCGCCTGCGGATTCTCGACGAGCACGGCCTGAAGCTCGCCGACATTCAGGAAGTGATCGCCACGCTCAAGCCGCTGGACGGCGCCATCGAGTTCGTCGACTGGCTGCGCGAGCGTTTCCAGGTGGTGATCCTGTCAGACACCTTCTACGAGTTCTCCCAGCCGTTGATGCGCCAACTGGGCTTCCCGACCTTGCTCTGCCATCGTCTGATTACTGACGACAGCGGGCGAGTCACCGGCTATCAACTGCGTCAGAAAGATCCCAAGCGTCAGTCGGTCCTGGCCTTCAAGAGCCTCTACTACCGGGTGATCGCGGCCGGGGACTCCTACAACGACACCACGATGCTGGGCGAGGCCGATGCCGGGATTCTGTTCCACGCGCCGGACAATGTGATTCGCGAGTTCCCGCAATTCCCGGCGGTGCACACGTTTGAGGATTTGAAGCAGGAGTTCATCAAGGCCTCCAACCGGACCTTGAGCCTGTAATCACATCCCCTGTAGGAGCGAGCCTGCTCGCGATGGTCGTCAACGATAACGCGGCAAGACTGACACCCCGCGGCGTTTTCAAGTTCATCGCGAGCAAGCTCGCTCCTACAGGGATGGGTGTGATCAGAGGTTTTGCAGTGTTTCCAGCAGAATTTTTACCTTGGTGATCGACTCCTGGTATTCGGCCTGCCATTCGGAGTCCGCGACAATCCCGCCGCCGCCCCAGCAGCACACCTGCCCGTCCTTGACCAGCAAGCTACGGATGGCGATGGAGCTGTCCATCTCGCCGCGCACGTCCAGGTAAAGCAACGAACCGCAATACAGTCCGCGCCGGGTGGGCTCCAGCTCATCGATGATCTGCATGGCGCGAATCTTTGGCGCGCCGGTGATCGAGCCGCCGGGGAAACTGCCGGCGATCAGGTCCAGGGCGTCGCGGTCATCCGCCAGTTCACCGGTGACGCTGCTCACCAGGTGATGCACGTTCGGGTAACTTTCCAGGCTGAACAATTCCGGCACCCGGACCGAACCGGTGCGGCAGGTCCGGCCGAGGTCATTGCGCAGCAGGTCGACGATCATCAGGTTTTCCGCGCGGTCCTTGGGGCTGGCCAGCAGTTCGGCAGCGTTCGCAGCGTCCTGCTCGGGCGTCAGGCCCCGAGGTCGAGTACCCTTGATCGGGCGGGTTTCGACGTGGCGCTGGCTGACTTTGACGAAACGTTCCGGTGACAGGCTGAGTACGGCATCGCCGTCGGGCAAGCTCTGGAAACCGGAAAAAGGCGTCGGGCACGCTGCGCGCAGTGCGCAGTAAGCGGCCCACGGATCTCCCAGACAGGGCGCGCGAAACCGCTGGGCGAAGTTGACCTGATAACAGTCGCCGGCCTGAATGTATTGCTGGATGCGTTCGATTGCCTGCTGGTACTCGTCAGCGCTCAAGTCGGCAGCCATCGGAGTGAGTAGTTTGAATGGTGCGACCACCTCCGTTGCAGGCTGGCTGAACAGGTCGATCAGGCGCTGACATTCGCTGTCGGGCAGCGTCGGGTGGAACACCAGCTGGCTGGTCTGCAAAAGGTGATCGCTGATCAATGCCCAGCCATACAGGCCGAAACGCGCGTCAGGCAGTTGCAGGTCGTCTCGCGCCTGGCTCGGCAGGCGCTCCAGATGCCGGCCGAAATCGTAACTCAGGTAGCCGATCAATCCACCGGCAAATGGCAACTCATAAGGTGCTGGCAGAGTGGCTTCGCCCAGGTGTGTCAGGTTGTCGCGCAGGCGTTCCAGGAAGGCGTCGCCACTTTCGTCGGGCGATACCGTCAGTTGTTCCAGTGGCCAGGCGCTGAGCAGGTCATAACGACCGCGGTCGGCGCTGGGGCGGCCACTGTCGAGCAGCACGGCACCGGGCGCATGGCGAATCGCCGCGAAGTATTGGGCGGGGTTGGCGCGATAGGGTAGCGGGTGTACGGAACAGGTCGGCATGGGCGGGGGAGATCAGCCATCGAGGCGGGGTGGCGATTGTAGTCCCCTCGGAGAATTGCTCCTAGAGGGGATTGGATACTGTAGGAGCGAGCTTGCTCCGGGCGGCGTTCCGACGATGGTCGTCAACGATGACGTGGGCTGTCTGAATCCCCGCGTTGTCCTGGCGTTTTTCGCGAGCAAGCTCGCTCCTACAAGAGATGGGCGTCAGTTCATCGCGAGCAGGAGATGGGCCTCAGCCCACGACCGCAGGAATATGCCCGAACATCTCCTGCACGAACGCCACGCGCTCTGCGACCGTTTCGGTCACGCCACGAGCCTTCAGGTCTTCCAGTCGTGCTTCCACCGCATGAGTGCGCGATGTCAGCCCACAGTCATTGGCAATCTGGATATTCAGCCCCGGCCGGGCGTTGAGCTCCAGAATCAGCGGGCCTTTTTCCTGGTCCAGGACCATGTCGACACCGATGTAGCCCAGGCCGCACAACTCATAACAGCCCGCGGCGAGCTTCATGAAACCGTCCCAGTAGGGCAGTTGCACGCCATCCACGGCATTGGTGGTGTCCGGGTGTTTGTTGATGATGTTGTTCAGCCAGGTGCCGCGCAGGGTCAGGCCGGTGGCCAGGTCTACACCAACGCCGATGGCGCCCTGGTGCAGGTTGGCCTTGCCGTTGGACTGACGCGTCGGCAGACGCAGCATGGCCATCACCGGGTAGCCCAGCAAAACGATGATGCGGATGTCCGGCACGCCTTCGTAGCTGATGCTCTTGAAGATCTGGTCCGGAATCACGCGGTATTCGATCAGCGCCCGGTCACGGTGACCGCCCAGGGAGTACAGGCCGGTGAGGATGCTGGAAATCTGGTGCTCGATTTCTTCATGGCTGATGATCCGCCCGGACACCGTGCGATAGCGCCCTTCAAAGCGGTCGGCGATGACCAGGATGCCATCGCCGCCTGCGCCCTGGGCCGGTTTGATCACGAAATCACTGCGCCCGCCGATGATCTCTTCGAGATTGTCGATTTCCTTCTCGGTGGAAATCACCCCGTAGAGTTCCGGCACATGAATGCCGGCGGCGATGGCGCGCTCCTTGGTGATGATCTTGTCATCGACGATCGGGTACAGGCTGCGCTTGTTGTACTTGAGCACGTAGTCGGCGTTGCGCCGATTGATCCCCATGATGCCCCGGGCTTCCAGGGCCTTCCAGGTCTTCCAGAAGCCGAACATCAGGCGTCAGCCTTCTTCAGGAAAGCCTTGAAACGCACCAGCTCGGTCAGGCGATAGCCGCGATAACGGCCCATGGCCAGCATGAAGCCCACCAGGATCAGCAGGATCGCCGGGAAGGTGAACACGAAGTACACCAGTTCCGGCACGGTCATGATCAGGTGTGCCAGGGACGCGGCAAACAGTGTGCCGATGGCCACTTTCATGGCATGGCCGCCGCCACGTTCTTCCCAGGTGATCGACAGGCGTTCGATGGTCATGGTCAGGATCACCATCGGGAACAATGCCACCGACAAGCCGCGCTCCAGGCCGAGTTTATGGCTGAACAGGCTGATCGCCGCAATCAACACCACCACGAACGTCAGCACCACCGACAGCCTCGGCAGCATTTGCAGCTTCAGGTGTTCGAGATAGGAGCGTAGCGACAGGCCCAGCGCCGTGATGATGGTAAACAGCATGATACCGAAGCCGAGCTGGGTTTCGCGGAAGGCCAGGGCGATCAGCACTGGGGTGAAGGTGCCCAGGGTCTGGATGCCGACCAGGTTGCGCAGGATCAGGATCACCAGCACGCCGATCGGGATCATGACCATGATCATGAACGTCTGCTGGGTTTGCAGCGGCAGGCCGTACAACGAGTACTCGAGGAAGTTGGCGTCGGTGTTTTCGTCGGTCAGCTTGGCCAGGCGAATGGCGTTCATTTCGCTGTTGTTCAGGCTGAAGGTCACGTTGGCTTTCTTGCCGCCGTCGACGGTGATCAGGTTTTCGTCGCCGGTCCACCACAGCAGGCGGTCGCTCGGCAGCCCCTGTTCGCCGGTTTCCGGGTTGAAGTACAGCCAGTCGGTACCGTTGAAGCTGCGCAGCCACAGTTCCGGCAGTTGCGGCTGGTCGGCCACCAGGCGGATGGTGTGGACCTTCTCGACCGGCACATGGGCGATGGACAGCAGCAACTCGACGATTTTCGCCTTGTGCGCCGTGGATGGATCACCGGCCAGCAACAGTTTGACGTTGTCGTCGTTGAGGTTGTTGACCCGCTTGATGGCTTCGCCGACGAAGGTCTCGACGTCGGCCGAGTGCTGGCGAATCGGTGCGAGCAGGGCTTCGGCGGCGATTTTTTCCGGGCCTTCGATGGTCATGCTGTCGCGGAAGGTCGGGCCTTTGATCTTGGCTTTCTCACCGGAATAACGCTTGGTCAGCACCAGGCGGTAATACAGCGTCTGGTTGCCTTTGGCCCGGCGTGCCGACCACGTGACCTTGCGATTGCCGTCGACGCGGTTCACGGCCACGCCATAGTTATTGGAGATGAAGCTCTCGTTGAGGCTGACGAAGTCGCGGCTCAGCGGTGGCACGAACATCTGGATCTTGACCGGGTCCTTGGCACTGGCGACGAACTCGACCTTGGCGTCGATGTTCCACAAGTCGTCGGTGGCGTCTTCGGTTACCGGAATGCCCAGCACGAAAATCTGGTAGGCCGTAACTGAAATGCCCAGCACCACCAGGATGGCGATCAGCAGTTTCAGATGAAGGGTAAGAGAGCGCATTTGAATTACTCGGCGGTATAAGCGTCGGTGGTGCAGGCGGGTTTGCCGGCAGCATATTTAAGGCTGGGGTCAACCAGTGCATCGAAGCGCTTGAGCGCTTCGGAGCCAATCAGTAGCGGGTATTGGAAGGCACTGCGGTCGGTCAGGTTCACTTCGATGCTGCGCAGGGCCGAGCCCATGCAGATATCCAGTTCGATCACCGGACGGGCGGTGTACTTCTTGCCTTCCTCCGGGTCGTAGTCACCGGCCCGGCGCTTGATCTTGCTGACACGGGCCAGCGGGCGCTCGATCGGGTGCGAATGGGCGGCGTCGATGGCCAGGTAAAAGCGCACCCACGACTCGCCGTTGCGTTTGAAACGCTTGATATCCCGTGCACTCAGGGACGCGGTTTTCGCCCCGGTGTCGAGTTTGGCCGCCACTTCCAGATCAATGCCATTGAGCGATGCGTACTCGTTGAGGCCATACACGGTCTTTTCCCCAGCCATTGCGTAGCCGGGCAGGCAAAGTAAATAAAGGAAGGCAGGGAAGGGCTTGAGTCTCATAAATCCTGGTGCGCAGCGGTCCGACTTGATTCAAGGCCCTGGCATCGCTGCGCAAGCTCCCTCGTATGCCTATCAGGTTTTTATGACAGGCAGTGCAGATGTGACAAACAAATGCGGGCGGCATTCTAGCACGGTGGTTTGCTGGCGCCAGCGCTGGCGGGTGGCTATAAACGGTAAGGTTGCTTCGTTATGGTGCAACCGGTTATCAGAAGATTGTCGACAATATCTATTTATCCTTTGACTGCGCCGCCTGTATTCGTTAGTTTTTGCGGCATTGGCTCACAAGGTGTCGACAATATGCTGGATCAACTCGATCCCCCGGTTTTAGCGCAAGACGATACGGAGACCCTGTCCGAGAACGTCTTCCGTCGCATTCAGGCGGCTATCGTCAAAGGCGAGATCGCGCCGGGCAGCAAAATCTCCGAACCGGAGCTGGCGCGCACCTACGGCATCAGCCGTGGCCCGTTGCGCGAGGCCATCCACCGTCTGGAGGGCCAGCGCCTGCTGGTTCGCGTACCGCATGTCGGCGCGCGGGTGGTGTCGCTCAATCACGCCGAGCTGCTTGAGCTTTACGAAATCCGTGAATCCCTGGAAGGCATGGCTTGTCGCCTGGCCGCCGAGCGCATGAGCGTCGAGGAAATCGACGAATTGCGTCGGGTCCTGGAAACCCACGAGCGCGATGAAGCGTTTCAGGCAGGCAGGGGCTACTACCAGCAGGAAGGCGATTTCGACTTCCATTACCGAATCATCCAGGGCAGCGGCAACCGCACGCTGACCCAAATGCTCTGCGGCGAGCTCTATCAACTGGTGCGCATGTACCGCATCCAGTTTTCCACCACGCCCAATCGTCCGCACCAGGCGTTCGCCGAGCACCACCGTATTCTCGATGCCATCGCCGACCGTGACGGTGAACTGGCCGAGTTGTTGATGCGCCGTCACATCGGCGCCTCCAAACGCAATATCGCCCGTCACTACCAGGACGGCGTTAACCCGACAGCCAAACGAGGTGAGTCATGAGTTTGAACAAGAGCACACCAGGCCAGCGTTTCCGCGATGCGGTCGCCAGTGAACATCCACTGCAAGTGGTCGGCGCGATCAACGCCAACCATGCACTGCTGGCCAAGCGCGCCGGTTTCAAGGCGATCTACCTGTCGGGTGGCGGGGTGGCTGCCGGCTCCCTCGGCGTGCCTGACCTGGGCATCACCGGCCTGGATGACGTGCTGACCGACGTGCGCCGTATCACCGATGTGTGCGACCTGCCATTGCTGGTGGACGTGGACACCGGTTTCGGTTCCTCGGCGTTCAACGTCGCTCGCACCGTCAAGTCGATGATCAAGTTCGGCGCCGCGGCGATTCACATCGAAGACCAGGTCGGCGCCAAGCGCTGCGGTCACCGCCCTAATAAAGAAATCGTGACCCAGCAGGAAATGGTCGACCGCATCAAGGCGGCCGTCGATGCGCGTACCGATGACAGCTTCGTGATCATGGCCCGTACCGATGCCCTGGCGGTGGAAGGCCTGGAGTCTGCCCTGGATCGTGCTGCCGCGTGCATCGAAGCCGGCGCCGACATGGTGTTCCCGGAAGCCATCACTGAACTGGAAATGTACAAGCTGTTCGCCAGCCGTGTGAAAGCGCCGATCCTGGCCAACATCACCGAGTTCGGCGCGACGCCGCTGTACACCACCGAGCAACTGGCCGCTGCCGATGTATCGCTGGTGCTGTACCCGCTGTCGGCGTTCCGCGCCATGAACAAGGCTGCCGAAAACGTCTACACCGCGATCCGTCGCGATGGCACGCAACAGAACGTCATCGACACCATGCAGACGCGCATGGAGCTTTACGATCGCATCGACTACCACACCTTCGAGCAGAAGCTCGATGCGTTGTTTGCCGCGAAGAAATAAAGAACACCGTGTACCTGTAGGAGCGAGCTTGCTCGCGATGGTGGGCCATACACCGCGGGGTATCAGTTTTCCCGCGTCATCATTGACGTCCATCGCGAGCGAGCTCGCTCCTACAGATGAAAGATTGGTTTCCCTAAAAAATTCAAGAATTGGAGACAGCAATGGCCGAAGCAAAAGTACTCAGTGGCGCCGGGCTCCGTGGCCAGGTAGCCGGGCAAACCGCACTGTCCACCGTGGGCCAGTCGGGTGCCGGTCTGACATATCGTGGTTACGACGTTCGTGAACTGGCGGCTGACGCGCAGTTCGAAGAAGTGGCCTACCTGCTGCTGTACGGCGAACTGCCGAGCAAAGCGCAACTGAGCGCCTACATCACCAAGCTGAGCAAGCTGCGTGACCTGCCGCAAGCGCTGAAAGAAGTGCTGGAACGCATCCCCGCCGACGCCCACCCGATGGACGTGATGCGCACTGGCTGCTCGTTTCTGGGCAACCTGGAACCCGAGGCGAATTTCTCCGAGCAGCATGACAAGACCGACCGTCTGCTGGCCGCCTTCCCTGCGATCATGACCTACTGGTATCGCTTCAGCCACGAAGGCAAGCGCATCGACTGCGTGAGCGACGAGCCGTCCATCGGCGGCCACTTCCTGCACCTGCTGCACGGCAAGAAACCGAGCGAGCTGCACGTCAAGGTGATGAACGTTTCGCTGATCCTCTACGCGGAGCACGAGTTCAACGCGTCGACCTTCACCGCACGTGTTTGCGCATCGACCCTGTCCGACCTGTTTTCGTGCATCACCGCGGCCATCGGCTCGCTGCGCGGCCCGCTGCACGGCGGTGCCAACGAAGCGGCGATGGAAATGATCGAGCGTTTCTCGTCGCCGGAAGACGCGATCAAGGGCACCCTCGGCATGCTGGAGCGCAAGGACAAGATCATGGGCTTCGGCCACGCGATCTATAAGGACAACGATCCGCGCAACGAGGTGATCAAGGGCTGGTCGAAGAAGCTCGCTGACGAAGTGGGTGACACGGTGTTGTTCCCGGTGTCCGAAGCCATCGACAAGACCATGTGGGAGCAGAAGAAGCTGTTCCCGAACGCCGACTTCTACCATGCCTCGGCGTACCACTTCATGGGCATCCCGACCAAGTTGTTCACACCGATTTTCGTCTGCTCGCGCCTGACCGGCTGGGCCGCCCACGTGTACGAACAACGTGCCAACAACCGCATCATCCGTCCAAGCGCCGAGTACACCGGCGTTGAACAGCGCAAGTTCGTACCAATCGAACAACGCTGAATGGTGGAGGTCGGCGCCGGGATCTGAAATCAACGCAGATCCCTGTAGGAGCGAGCTTGCTCGCGATGGAATGTCATTCACATTGGTGTCGACTGATACACCATCGCGAGCAAGCTCGCTCCTACAGTGGAATGCATTGGCTTCGAAACCGGTGCCAGGCCCCGCCTTTTGTAACTACCGTGACCGAGTCCTGACGATGAACACACAATTCCGTAAATCACTGCCCGGCAGCCACCTGGATTACTTCGATGTCCGCGCCGCGGTCGAGGCGATCCAGCCTGGTGCCTATGACACCCTGCCGTACACCTCCCGTGTGCTGGCGGAAAACCTTGTGCGTCGCTGCGACCCGGCCACGCTCACCGAATCCCTGAAGCAATTCATCGAGCGCAAGCGCGACCTCGATTTCCCGTGGTTCCCGGCCCGCGTGGTCTGCCACGACATTCTCGGCCAGACCGCGCTGGTCGACCTCGCCGGCCTGCGTGACGCCATCGCCCTGCAAGGCGGTGACCCTGCGCAAGTCAACCCGGTGGTGCCGACACAGTTGATCGTCGACCACTCCCTGGCCGTCGAGCGCGGTGGCTTCGATCCGCAGGCGTTCGAGAAGAACCGCGCCATCGAAGACCGTCGCAACGAAGACCGTTTCCACTTCATCAACTGGACCAAGAAGGCGTTCAAGAACGTCGACGTGATCCCGCCGGGCAACGGCATCATGCACCAGATCAACCTGGAGAAAATGTCTCCGGTGATCCAGGTGCGTGACGGCGTGGCCTTCCCCGACACTTGCGTCGGCACCGACAGCCACACCCCGCACGTCGATGCGCTGGGCGTGATCGCCATCGGTGTCGGTGGCCTCGAAGCCGAGAGCGTGATGCTTGGCCGCGCCTCCTGGATGCGTCTGCCGGAAAGCGTTGGCGTCGAACTGACCGGCAAGCTGCAACCGGGCATCACCGCCACCGACATGGTGCTGGCGCTGACCGAGTTCCTGCGCAAGCAGAAAGTCGTCGGTGCCTGGCTGGAGTTCTTCGGCGAAGGCGCCTCCGCGCTGACCCTTGGCGACCGCGCAACCATTTCCAACATGGCCCCGGAATACGGCGCCACCGCGGCGATGTTCTACATCGACCAGCAGACCATCGATTACCTCAAGCTCACCGGCCGTGAAGACGAGCAGGTGCAGTTGGTCGAGAACTACGCCAAACAGACCGGTTTGTGGGCTGACAGCCTCAAGGGCGCGCAATACGAGCGCGGCCTGACGTTCGACCTGTCCTCGGTGGTGCGCAACATGGCCGGCCCGAGCAACCCGCACGCCCGTGTGGCGGTTTCGGATCTGGCGGCCAAAGGCATCTCCGGCAAGTGGGAAGACGTACCGGGTCAAATGCCGGACGGCGCGGTGATCATCGCCGCTATCACCAGTTGCACCAACACCAGCAACCCGCGCAACGTGATCGCTGCCGGCCTGCTGGCGCGCAATGCCAACAAGCTCGGCCTGACCCGCAAGCCATGGGTCAAGTCGTCCCTGGCGCCGGGCTCGAAAACCGTGGCGCTGTACCTCGATGAAGCCGGCCTGACCGATGAGCTGGAACAGCTCGGTTTCGGCGTCGTGGCTTTCGCCTGCACCACCTGCAACGGCATGTCCGGCGCACTGGACCCGGTGATCCAGCAAGAGATCATCGACCGCGATTTGTATGCGACTGCCGTGCTCTCGGGCAACCGCAACTTCGACGGCCGGATTCACCCGTACGCCAAGCAAGCGTTCCTCGCCTCGCCGCCATTGGTGGTCGCGTATGCCATTGCCGGCACCATCCGTTTCGACATCGAGAAGGATGTACTGGGCGTGGTCGACGGCAAGGAAATCCGTCTGAAAGACATCTGGCCGAGCGACGAGGAAATCGACGCAGTCGTGAAAGCCTCGGTCAAACCCGAGCAGTTCCGCCAGGTGTACATCCCGATGTTCGCCATCCACGAAGACACCGGCCCGAAAGTCGCGCCGTTGTACGAGTGGCGTGAGATGAGCACCTACATCCGCCGTCCGCCGTACTGGGAAGGCGCACTGGCCGGCGCGCGTCCGCTCAAGGGCATGCGCCCGCTGGCGGTGCTGCCGGACAACATCACCACCGATCACCTGTCGCCGTCCAACGCCATCATGCTCGACAGCGCCGCCGGCGAATACCTGGCGAAAATGGGCCTGCCGGAAGAGGACTTCAACTCTTACGCGACTCACCGTGGCGACCACCTGACCGCGCAGCGCGCGACCTTTGCCAACCCGAAACTGTTCAATGAAATGGTTCAGGAAAACGGCAAGGTCAAACAGGGTTCGCTGGCCCGCGTCGAGCCGGAAGGCAAAGTGATGCGCATGTGGGAAGCCATCGAAACCTACATGGATCGCAAGCAGCCGCTGATCATCATCGCCGGCGCCGACTACGGCCAGGGTTCGTCTCGTGACTGGGCCGCCAAGGGCGTACGCCTGGCGGGTGTGGAAGCGATTGCCGCCGAAGGCTTCGAGCGCATTCATCGCACCAACCTGGTGGGCATGGGCGTGTTGCCGCTGGAATTCAAGCCAGGCACCAACCGCCACACCCTGGCCATCGACGGCAGCGAAACCTACGACGTGATCGGCGACCGCACCCCGCGTGCCGAGCTGACACTGGTGATCCATCGCAAGAACGGCGAGCGCGTCGATGTGCCGGTGACCTGCCGCCTCGACACCGCTGAAGAAGTGTCGATCTACGAGGCCGGCGGCGTGTTGCAACGCTTCGCCCAGGACTTCCTCGAAGAATCGGCGGCTGCCGTTTAATACAGGCTGTACCGACACGGGACCTTGGGTCCCGTGTCTCATTTCAAGGAGTAACGAGCACCATGGCTCATGCACCGCAAATCAAGATTCCTGCTACCTACATGCGTGGCGGTACCAGCAAAGGCGTGTTTTTCAGCCTCAAGGATTTGCCTGAATCGGCGCAGGTTCCTGGCCCGGCCCGCGATGCCTTGCTGTTGCGCGTGATCGGCAGCCCCGATCCGTACGACAAGCAAATCGACGGCATGGGTGGCGCGACCTCCAGCACCAGCAAGACCGTGATCCTGTCGAAAAGCACCAAGGCCGATCACGATGTCGATTACCTGTTCGGTCAGGTGTCGATCGACAAGCCGTTCGTGGACTGGAGCGGCAACTGCGGCAACCTGTCGGCGGCGGTCGGTTCGTTCGCCGTCAGCAATGGCCTGGTGGACGCCAGCCGCATCCCGCACAACGGCGTAGCGGTGGTTCGCGTGTGGCAGGCCAACATCGGCAAGACCATCATCGCCCATGTGCCGATCACCAACGGTGAAGTGCAGGAAACCGGCGACTTCGAGCTCGACGGCGTGACCTTCCCGGCGGCCGAAGTACAGATCGAGTTCCTCGATCCGGCGGCGGAAGAAGAGGGTGGCGGCGGTTCGATGTTCCCTACCGGCAACCTTGTGGACGACCTGGAAGTACCCGGTGTCGGCACCTTCAAGGCGACCATGATCAACGCCGGGATCCCGACAATTTTTATCAATGCCGAAGACATCGGCTACAAGGGCACCGAGTTGCAGGGCGCGATCAACGGCGACCCGAAAGCCTTGCAGATGTTCGAGACCATCCGCGCTTACGGCGCATTGCGCATGGGCCTGATTTCGAATGTCGACGAAGCGGCCAAGCGCCAACACACCCCGAAAGTGGCCTTCGTGGCCAAGCCGGCGGACTACGTATCGTCCAGCGGCAAGGCGATTGCCGCAGGGGATGTCGACCTGCTGGTGCGTGCACTGTCCATGGGCAAGTTGCACCACGCGATGATGGGGACGGCGGCAGTGGCGATCGGTACGGCCGCGGCGATTTCCGGCACGTTGGTGAACCTCGCTGCGGGCGGTGTCGAACGCAATGCTGTGCGCTTCGGTCACCCGTCCGGCACCTTGCGCGTCGGCGCCGAGGCCAGTCAGGTCAACGGCGAATGGACCGTGAAAAAGGCGATCATGAGCCGCAGTGCGCGGGTGTTGATGGAAGGCTTTGTGCGGGTGCCGGGGGATTCTTTCTAAGGTCTCCCAAAACCCTGTGGGAGCGGGCCGGCTCGCGAAGAGGCCCGCTCAAACGCCGGAGAGCTACTTGAACCGCCGCTCCACACCTTTCTCCACGAGAATCTTCGCGGAAATCTCTTCCACGGAAAAATGCGTGGAGTTGATGTTCGGGATGTTTTCTCGGCGGAACAGGTTCTCGACCTCGCGCACCTCGAACTCGCACTGGGCGTAGCTCGAATAGCGACTGTTGGGTTTGCGTTCGTTGCGAATCGCCGTGAGGCGGTCCGGGTCGATGGTCAAGCCGAACAGCTTGTGCTGGTGGGCACGCAGGGCGCTTGGTAATTGCAAGCGCTCCATGTCGTCTTCGGTCAGCGGGTAGTTGGCCGCGCGGATGCCAAATTGCATCGCCATGTACAGGCACGTCGGCGTCTTACCACATCGCGACACGCCCACTAGTATCAGGTCGGCCTTGTCGTAATAGTGCGTGCGGGCGCCGTCGTCGTTGTCGAGGGCGAAGTTAACGGCCTCGATGCGCTCCATGTAGTTGGTGTTGGCGCCGATGGAGTGGGATTTGCCCACGGTGTAGGAAGAATGCTCGGTCAGTTCCTGTTCAAGCGGCGCCAGGAAAGTCGAGAAGATGTCGATCATGAAACCATTCGAGGTTGCGAGAATCTCACGAATGTCCTGATTGACGATGGTGTCGAAGATGATCGGACGAAAACCGTCGATTTCGGCGGCTTTGTTGATTTGTTGTACCATGGCCCGCGCTTTGTCCACGTTGTCGATGTACGGCCGCGTGACTTTGCTGAAGGTAATGTTTTCGAACTGCGCCAAAAGGCTTTGACCCAGGGTTTCGGCGGTAATGCCGGTACCATCGGAGATAAAGAAAGCAGATCGTTTCATTTGCACCTTGGGCCTTAAGCTAGTGACGAATCTTGGATATGATAGGCGCGATTTGCCGGCCGCCAATGGCCCGCATTCTCACTTATTTTCCAGGTCCAGGCCATACAGCCGGCAAACGCTCCCCCGAGCAGCCGGTGTCTGAGCTTTTCCAACACAGTTAGTGGAGAGATCACCTTGGTAGAGTACGTAGTTTCCCTCGATAAGCTCGGCAAACACGATGTTGAGCATGTGGGGGGCAAGAACGCATCCCTGGGCGAGATGATCAGCAACCTTGCAGGTGCCGGTGTATCGGTGCCCGGTGGCTTCGCCACGACCGCTCAGGCTTATCGTGATTTCCTGGAACTGAGCGGCTTGAATCAGCAGATTCACGATGCCCTCGATGCCCTGGACGTCGACGACGTGAATGCCCTGGCCAAGACCGGTGCCCAGATCCGTCAATGGATCATGGAAGCCGAGTTCCCAGAAAAACTGAATACCGAAATCCGCACCGCGTTCGCCGCGCTGTCCGCCGGCAACCCCGACGTGGCCGTGGCCGTGCGTTCTTCCGCTACCGCCGAAGACCTGCCGGACGCCTCCTTCGCCGGTCAGCAGGAAACCTTCCTGAACATCCGTGGTGTCGAAAACGTCATTCGCGCAGCCAAGGAAGTGTTCGCCTCCCTTTTCAACGATCGCGCGATTTCCTATCGCGTGCACCAGGGCTTCGACCACAAGTTGGTAGCCCTGTCGGCCGGCGTACAGCGCATGGTCCGTTCCGAAACCGGCACTGCCGGCGTGATGTTCACCCTCGATACCGAATCGGGTTTCCGTGACGTGGTGTTCATCACCGGCGCCTACGGCCTGGGTGAAACCGTCGTGCAAGGTGCGGTGAACCCGGATGAATTCTATGTCCACAAAGGCACGCTGGCCGCCGGTCGCCCGGCGATCCTGCGCCGCAACCTGGGCAGCAAGGCCATCAAGATGATCTACGGCGACGAGGCCAAGGCCGGTCGTTCGGTCAAGACCGTCGACGTGGACAAGGCCGAGCGCGCACGTTTCTGCCTGACCGACGCCGAAGTCAGCGAGCTGGCCAAGCAGGCGATGATCATCGAGAAGCACTACCAGTGCCCGATGGACATCGAGTGGGCCAAGGACGGTGACGACGGCAAGCTGTACATCGTGCAGGCCCGTCCGGAAACCGTGAAGAGCCGCACCCAGGCCAACGTCATGGAACGTTACCTGTTGAAAGAAACCGGCACCGTGCTGGTGGAAGGTCGCGCCATCGGCCAGCGCATCGGCGCCGGCAAGGTGCGCATCATCAAGGACGTGTCCGAGATGGACAAGGTCCAGCCAGGCGACGTACTGGTGTCCGACATGACCGACCCGGACTGGGAACCGGTCATGAAGCGCGCCAGCGCCATCGTCACCAACCGTGGCGGCCGTACCTGCCACGCGGCGATTATCGCCCGTGAGCTGGGTATCCCGGCGGTAGTGGGTTGCGGCAACGCCACCCAGCTGTTGAAAGACGGCCAGGGCGTGACCGTTTCCTGCGCTGAAGGCGATACCGGTTTCATCTTCGAAGGCGAACTGGGCTTCGACATCAAGAAGAACTCCGTTGACGCCATGCCTGAGCTGCCGTTCAAGATCATGATGAACGTCGGTAACCCGGACCGCGCCTTCGACTTCGCGCAGCTGCCGAACGCCGGTGTCGGCCTGGCTCGCCTGGAGTTCATCATCAACCGCATGATCGGCGTGCACCCCAAGGCACTGCTGAACTACGACGGCCTGCCGCTGGACATCAAGGAAAGCGTCGACAAGCGCATTGCCGGCTACAACGATCCGGTGGGCTTCTACGTCGAGAAACTGGTCGAAGGCATCAGCACCCTGGCGGCTGCGTTCTGGCCGAAGAAAGTCATCGTGCGCCTGTCGGACTTCAAGTCCAACGAATACGCCAACCTGATCGGCGGCAAGCTGTACGAGCCGGAAGAAGAGAACCCGATGCTGGGCTTCCGCGGTGCATCGCGCTACATCAGCGAATCGTTCCGCGACTGCTTCGAGCTCGAATGCCGCGCTCTGAAACGCGTGCGTAACGAGATGGGCCTGACCAACGTCGAAATCATGGTGCCGTTCGTCCGTACCCTGGGTGAAGCGAGCCAGGTGGTCGATCTGCTGGCGGAAAACGGCCTGGCCCGTGGCCAGAACGGTCTGCGCGTGATCATGATGTGCGAACTGCCGTCCAACGCCATCCTGGCGGAAGAATTCCTCGAATTCTTCGACGGTTTCTCCATCGGCTCCAACGACCTGACCCAGCTGACCCTGGGCCTGGATCGTGACTCCGGCATCATCGCCCACCTGTTCGACGAGCGTAACCCGGCGGTCAAGAAGCTGCTGGCCAATGCCATTGCCGCGTGCAACAAGGCCGGCAAATACATCGGCATCTGCGGTCAGGGCCCTTCGGACCACCCGGACCTGGCCAAGTGGCTGATGGAGCAGGGCATTGAAAGCGTGTCGTTGAACCCGGACTCCGTACTGGAAACCTGGTTCTTCCTGGCGGAAGGTCAAGCTTCGGCCTGATCCGGTGTAAACGGGCCGCTCTCTCTCTGTAGGAGCGAGCTCGCTCGCGAAGAACCTCAGGACACCGCGTTTATCCAGGATAAACGCGTTATCGTTGACGTCCATCGCGAGCAAGCTCGCTCCTACAGGGAGCGGTCTTTTTGAGATTCAAGTAGGGCGGGCTCCTGTAGGATGCCGCCCTTTTTTGTGCAAGAGATTATGCAAAGCAGCAGCAACCTATTTCCTGTCGCCCTGATCAGCGCCGAGCGGCGCGGTGATCTGAGCGAAGATGTGTATCGTTTGAAACCCGGCAACAGCCCCGACTTCACCGTCGAACTGGCTGTGACGCGTCTCGGCATGGCCGATGAGCCGTCTTCCCGCGGCGTGCCGGTGATCCTGCTGCACGGCAGCTTCTCCAATCGCCGGTTCTGGTTTTCTCCCAAGGGCCTGGGGTTGGGGGCTTATCTGGCCCGATTGGGGTTCGATGTCTGGATTGCGGAGATGCGCGGCCACGGCCTGTCCCAGCGCAACCACGACTACCGCAAGAACCGTGTCGCCGACTACGCTCGCTATGACCTGCCGGCCATTGGCGCGTTCGTGCGCGAACAGAGCGGGCAGGTGCCGCACTGGATCGGTCACTCGCTGGGCGGTATTACCCTGGCTGCGGCGCTGGGCGGTGAGTACATCGGTGAGCCGGTCGTAGCCTCGGCGGCGTTTTTTGGCGCCCAGGTCAGTCGTACCTACTGGCCATTGAAGATTCCGCCGGTGGAGTGGGGCGGTCGCTTCATTCTCAAGCGTTTTGCCCAGTTGTCCGGCTCAAGGCTCAAGCGCGGTCCGGAGGACGAGCCCATCGGCCTGGCCCTGGAAAGCATGCGTTGGTATGGCCTGTTCGGGCGCTTCGGCGATGCCGATAAAAACTGGTGGGACGGTCTGGCCGAGGTCAAGTTGCCGGTGCTTGCCGTGTCTGCTGCCGGTGATCATCAGGATCCCGCGTGGGCTTGCCGCAAACTGTTCGAGCAGTTCGGTTCCGAACACAAGCAATTTATCAATCTGGGTCGCGACCAGGGTTTCGCCGATAATTTCGGTCATGTTGAAATGCTTGTCAGCAAGCCTGCCCAGGCCGAAGTCTGGCCTTTGGTGACCCGCTGGCTGCTGGACCAGCGGACTCCGTTGTTGGGAGAGCAAGGGGATTTGGCAGCGGTGGTTTGAGCCAGATGCTCTAACAAGGGCATTTCGCTCTGGTCGGCTTGCGGCTAAGATATGACGCATTGAGCTGTTCTGGTCACTTTCCGTGACTGAGTCATCACTGATGTTCGTGCTGTCTTCCTCTTTACAGGAGTTTCTCGATGATCCATTACCTCACGCCTGACCTGTGCGATGCCTATCCGGAACTGGTGCAGGTGCTGGAACCGATGTTCAGCAATTTCGGCGGCCGTGATTCCTTCGGTGGCGAAATCGTGACCATCAAGTGTTTCGAAGACAACTCGCTGGTCAAGGAGCAGGTCGAGCTCAAGGGCAATGGCAAGGTCCTGGTGGTCGATGGCGGGGGCTCCCTGCGCCGCGCGCTGCTGGGTGACATGCTCGCCGAGAAAGCAGCCGGCAATGGCTGGGAAGGCCTGGTGATCTACGGTTGCATCCGTGACGTCGACGTCATCGCGCAAACCGACCTGGGGGTCCAGGCACTGGCCAGCCACCCGATGAAAACCGACAAGCGCGGTATCGGTGACCTCAACGTTGCCGTGACCTTCGCTGGCGTGACCTTCCATCCGGGCCATTACATCTATGCGGACAACAACGGCGTGATCATCTCGCCCAGCCCGCTGAAAATGCCTGAATAAAAGCGGCTGCAGACCAGAGGAGTGCGGATGTTCGAGGAAGAAAACGCGCAATGGGGGCTGGTGCATGCCCTGGTGCTGGACGGTAAAGGCGGCGCGCGTTCGATTGCCCGGACTGAACTTGACGACTTGCAGCTGCAGGCTCATGAAAGCCTGTGGCTGCACTGGGATCGCAGTCATCCGCAAACCCGGACCTGGTTACGCAAATCCAGTGGTCTGAGCGAATTCAGCTGTGACCTGTTGCTTGAAGAAAACACTCGTCCGCGACTTTTACAGCTTTCCGACAGCGAACTCCTGCTATTTTTGCGCGGGGTCAATCTGAACCCCGGTGCCGAGCCGGAAGACATGGTCTCGGTGCGGATCTTCGGCTCCGCCCAGCGGGTCATTTCCCTGCGGTTGCGTCCGTTGCGCGCCACTGAAGAACTGCTGGTGCAACTGGCCGACGGCAAAGGCCCGAAAACAGCCTCCGAACTCATCCTGTACATGGCGCAGTACCTCACCAACAAGGTGCAGGACCTGGTCAGCGACCTCTCGGAAGTGGTGGATGAGGAAGAAGAAAAGCTGGATGCCGACGAACGGTATGCGCCAGAGCACGGCGCGATATTGCAGATTCGCCGCAGGGCCGCCGCGTTGAAGCGTTTTCTCGCTCCGCAGCGGGATATTTTCGGGCAGTTGACGCGGATCAAGTTGCCCTGGTTCGTCGAGGACGATGGTGATTACTGGAACGAATTGAACAACAGCCTGACCCGCTACCTCGAGGAGCTGGAATTGACCCGGGAGCGGGTGGGGCTGGTGCTGGAGGCGGAAGATCGCCGGTTGAGCGTGCGCATGAATCGCACGATGTATCGCTTTGGCGTGATCACCGGGATCTTTTTGCCGATGAGTTTTCTGACCGGGCTTTTGGGGATCAACGTCGGTGGCATTCCATTCTCTGCAAGCCCCTATGGCTTTCTGATCGCCTGCCTGATGATGGTTTCGGTGGCGCTGGGGCAGTGGTGGTTGTTCCGACGTTTGCGCTGGGTCTGAGGGCAATCATGTGACCCGACCAGAACTCATCGCGTCTTCCACAGACATCACGAGAGGTGCTTATGCACGATCCGTTTGAACAGTCTTTGCGCGACATGCTCAACGCCTCACCGTCCACCCGGGACGACGATGCGTGCCTTGGGCGTGTACTGAAAACCGCCAACCGCCAGGTCGGCGCCGGTGATCTGTTCAGCCTGCTGGGGCGCTGGTTGCCCGCACTGATGATCGCCCTGAACAACGGATCGGCCCATGTCGCGCCAGTGTCCCGTCTTCGTAAACCTGCTGCCCGCACTGCTGATAAGGCTGATTGAATATGGAACTTGATCTCTGGACCCAGAGCCTCGTCACTGCAATGACTGCGTTGTGGACAAAAGTTGCGAACTTCATTCCGAACCTGTTCGGCGCACTGGTTGTGCTGCTGTTGGGTTTTGTCGTGGCCAAGCTGCTGGACACCCTGCTGTCCAAATTGCTCGCCAAATTGGGCCTTGACCGCTTGATGGGCGGCACCGGCCTGACCAAATTGCTGTCCCGCGCCGGATTGCAGGTTCCCATTTCGACCCTGATCGGCAAGATCGTCTATTGGTTCGTCCTGCTTATTTTTCTGGTTTCTGCCGCAGAATCTCTTGGACTTGAACGGGTTTCAGCTACGCTGGATATGCTTGCGTTGTATTTGCCGAAGGTTTTCGGTGCGGCGCTGGTATTGCTGGTAGGGGTTTTGCTGGCGCAACTGGCCAATGGGCTGGTGCGTGGAGCGGCAGAAGGCGTGGGCCTGGACTATGCTGCAGGGCTTGGGCGTATTGCCCAGGGCCTGGTGATCATCATCAGTATTTCGGTTGCGATCAGCCAGCTGGAGGTCAAGACCGACCTGCTGAACCATGTGATCGTGATTGTGTTGATAACCGTTGGTCTGGCGGTAGCGCTGGCCATGGGGTTGGGAAGCCGGGATATTGCCGGCCAGATTCTTGCGGGAATCTACGTGCGTGAGCTGTACCAGGTTGGGCAACAAGTGCGTGTTGGTGAGGTCGAAGGCCAGATCGAAGAGATCGGCACGGTTAAAACCACATTGCTGACCGATGAGGGTGAGCTAGTCTCTCTTTCCAATCGGATCCTCCTTGAGCAGCATGTGAGTAGCCGCTAACCCGGCAAACCCTGCTAATGTATGCCGCCGCAAAATGCCCGCTGATGCTGGCTGCGGCGGACATTGACCTGACTGTCGGCCCGACTTGTTTTGAATAAAGCCCAATCGTTATCCATGCGCTACGACCCCCGCGAGCTCTCTGATGAGGAGTTGGTCGCGCGCTCGCATACCGAGCTGTTTCACGTAACGCGCGCCTATGAAGAACTGATGCGGCGTTACCAGCGAACATTATTTAACGTGTGTGCACGATATCTCGGGAACGATCGCGATGCAGACGATGTCTGTCAGGAGGTCATGTTGAAGGTGCTGTATGGCCTGAAGAACTTCGAAGGTAAATCGAAGTTCAAGACATGGCTTTATAGCATCACGTACAACGAGTGCATCACGCAGTATCGGAAGGAACGGCGAAAGCGTCGCTTGATGGACGCATTGAGTCTTGACCCCCTCGAGGAAGCGTCCGAAGAAAAGGCGCCGAAACCTGAGGAAAAGGGTGGACTTGATCGCTGGTTGGTGTATGTGAACCCGATTGACCGCGAAATTCTGGTGCTACGTTTTGTCGCAGAGCTGGAGTTTCAGGAGATCGCAGACATCATGCATATGGGTTTGAGTGCAACAAAAATGCGGTACAAACGCGCTCTAGATAAATTGCGTGAGAAATTTGCAGGCGTTGCTGAAACTTAGTTCAGCGCAAATATCTCTTACGTGTAGGCAAGTTCTGTTAGACTTGCCGCCGAGTTGTCCCCCGGTTTGCGGGACTGCTTCACAATCACCAGATGGGGATTTAACGGATGAAACTGAAAAACACCTTGGGCTTGGCCATTGGTACTCTTATTGCCGCTACTTCGTTCGGCGCACTGGCACAAGGCCAAGGCGCAGTTGAAGGCGAGCTCAACTACGGGAAGAAGTACAACGACAGCGTTAACAACGTTGAAGACGGCTACACTCCTGGCGCCTCCATCGGTTACTTCTTGACCGACGACGTATCGTTGAACTTGACCTACAACAATGACGACCACACCCGTTCGAACAACGGTACTGGCCATCAGAAAATCGAAGGCGACCAGTTCGGTCTGAACGCTCAGTACCACTTCAACAACGCTGGCGACGCTCTGCGTCCTTACGTTCAAGGTGGTGTCAAGCACGGCAGCATGACCAACGTAGCCGCTGACGGCCACACCGGTCGTGACCAGTCGACTTTCCTGACTGCTGGCGCTGGTCTGAAGTACTACTTCCTCGAAAACGTCTACGCTCGTGCTGGCGTAGAAGCTGACTACAAGCTGGACAACGGCCGTTGGGACTACATCCCGTCCGTAGGTCTGGGTGTTAACTTCGGTGGCGGCAACAAGCCTGCTGCTGCTCCGGTTCCAGCACCAGAAGTCTGCTCCGACAGCGACAACGACGGCGTTTGCGACAACGTTGACAAGTGCCCAGACACCCCAGCCAACGTAACTGTTGACGCTGACGGCTGCCCAGCTGTTGCTGAAGTCGTTCGTGTTGAGCTGGACGTGAAGTTCGACTTCGACAAGGCGGCAGTCAAGCCAAACAGCTACGGCGACATCAAGAACCTGGCTGACTTCATGAAGCAGTACCCATCGACCACCACTACTGTTGAAGGTCACACCGACAACGTCGGTCCTGACGCTTACAACCAGAAACTGTCCGAGCGTCGTGCAAACGCCGTTAAACAAGTTCTGACCAACCAGTACGGTGTTGAGTCGTCCCGCGTTCAGTCCGTTGGCTACGGCGAATCCCGCCCAGTTGCTGACAACAAAACTGAAGCTGGTCGCGCTGTTAACCGTCGCGTAGAAGCGCAGGTTGAAGCTCAAGCTAAGTAATTAGCTCGCAGCTCTGAGAAAAGCCCGGCTCTGGCCGGGCTTTTCTTTGCCTGCGATTTGGTGAAGAGGGGGGGCGTCAGGCGCGTTGAAGTCCAACATTCGTATCGACGAATAGAGTCTCTTCGCGAGCAGGCTCGCTCCCACAGGAGGGGATGGCTGCGACTGCGCCAATCACCAGGATTGCCGGGCTTTTCAACTCGAAGGCACAGGCATCTTCCTCCATTGCCTTCAGGCTGCTTCGACATTCCCGTTGATGTGGCAACGATGCATTTTCAATCATTGCCACAGGCGTATCTGCCGGCATTGCCCCCGCCAACAGTTGCTCACGGATTTCGCTGAGCTTCGCCACTCCCATGTAAATCACCAGTGTCGTGCCACCTTGGGCCAGCGCTTGCCAGTTCAGGCTGCTGTCATCTTGAGTGTGGGCGGTCACCAGCGTCACCCCGCGTGCCACGCCACGCAAGGTCAATGGAATATCGCATTGCGTCGCGCCTGCCAGCCCGGCAGTGATGCCGTTGACCATTTCGGTCTCGATGCCACGTTCGCGTAACCACTGCGCTTCTTCACCGCCACGCCCGAAGATGCACGGGTCGCCGCCCTTGAGCCTCACCACGCATTTTCCCTGACGGGCATAACGCAACATCAGGCGATGGATAAAGGCTTGCGGTGTTGAACGACAACCACCGCGCTTGCCCACCGGAATAATCCGTGCAGCGGGGCAATGCTCCAGCACTGCGTCGTTGACCAGATCGTCGATCAGCACCACGTCCGCTTCCCTCAACGCCCGAACAGCCTTGAGGGTCAGCAGCTCAGGATCGCCGGGACCTGCACCCACCAGCCAGACTTTTGCGCTCATAGTGTTTTCCTCACGAGATGGCGGCTTGCGGCTGCGCTTCGGCGGCCAGCAAACGCTTGATTTCCGGGACGCAGGAGCCGCATTGCGTGCCGCACCCCAATTCCTGTTTCAAACCCTGCAAATCGAGGCCACGGCGGATGCCGGCGCAGACCTCGTTCTGACTGACGTTTTTACAATTGCACAAGGTTTTGTTGCCGATCGCTTCGGCGTCGATCTGGCCCGGTGGTGCACTCAGTGGCGCCAGCAGCCAGCGCCGTAGCTGTTCATCGGCGCGACCTTCGAGCCAGAGGTTTTGCAGCCAGTGCCGGGCGAGGGTTTCACCCGCCAGGCGGATCGCGGTGATCCGGCCGTTCTCGATTCGCACGCGTTTACCGATGGAGCGTCGCGGATCGTCGTAGGCCAGGACCGGTCCATCGTTTAGTCCCAGGCATTGATCGATTTCGCGCAGCCATTGTGCATCTGGCGCCGTGGCGCTGGCAGCGCGAATCAGCAGCGCAGGGCGCTCACGACCGGTGAGGCTGAGGCTGACGTAGGAAAACGCCTCGCAGAGAGGGCGTAGAGTCTCAAAGTGTTGTTGGACATCGCCCTCTATCAGCGCGAAAAGGTGCCAAGGCAATTGCACCGGTTCCAGGCGCACGCCGCTGTGTTTGAGCTCCGGTTGTTTCGACAACGGGTCGAAAGCAGGCAGGGTGAGGCTGTTTACACCCCCCTTGAGAAAGCGGTCACCAAAATGCATCGGCAGGAAGGCCTGGCCCGGACGCACGCTGTCGTCACTGGCGACCGGTAGGATCACCGCACCACGGCGGCTTTTCAGGCTGATCAAATCGCCCGTTTGCAGGCGATGCCGGCGCAGCTCATCCGGGTGCAGGCTCAACACGGCTTCACTGACATGGCCGAACAACTGCGCGGCGGTGCCGGTGCGGCTCATGCCGTGCCATTGATCGCGCAGGCGGCCGGTGATCAAGGTCAGCGGGAAGCGTGCATCGCGTTGTTCTTTGGCCGCGCGATAGGGATCGGCCACGAACTGCGCGCGTCCATTGGCTGTGGCAAATACCCCGTCGACATACAGTCGTGCCGTGCCCTGGGCGGCACCCGAAGGGAAGGGCCACTGCTGCGGGCCGAGACGATCGATCAGCGCATGGCTGATTCCGGACAGGTCCAGATCGCGATCGCGAGTCAGTTGTTTGTATTCATCGAAGACTTGCGCGGGGTTATCAAACGCAAACAGGCTGGTTTGACCAGGACGCAGGTATTTTTCCAGGCGCTGTGCGAAATCCACGGTGATCGCCCAGTCCGGCCGCGCCTCACCCGGTGCGGTGATGGCCTGACGTACGTGGGAAATGCGCCGTTCGGAGTTGGTTACGCAGCCTTCCTTTTCCCCCCAACTGGCGGCGGGCAGCAGAAGGTCGGCAAATCTCGCGGTTTCAGTGGTGCCAAAGGCTTCCTGCAACACCACGAACGGGCAGGCTTGCAAGGCGGCGCGCACGGCCGTCTGGTCTGGCATGGATTGCGCGGGGTTGGTGCAGGCGATCCACAAGGCCTTGATCTTGCCGCTGCGCACTTGCTCGAGCAGCTCGATCGCGGTAAGCCCGGGGTTTTCCGGCAGTTGCTCGACGCCCCAGTAGGACGCCACTTGCGCACGGTGCTGTGCATTGGCGGCGTCACGGTGGCCAGGCAGCAGGTTGGACAAACTGCCGGTTTCCCGCCCACCCATGGCATTTGGCTGACCGGTTAAGGAGAAAGGTCCGGCGCCGGGACGACCGATCTGCCCGGTGGCCAGGTGCAGATTGATCAGTGCACTGTTTTTCGCGCTGCCGGCGGTGGACTGATTAAGGCCCATGCACCACAGCGACAGAAAGCTGGGCGATGTGCCGATCCATTCGGCGCATTGCTGCAATTGCTCGACGCTGATTCCGCAGAGCTGCGAAACCATTTGTGGCGTGTAGTCACGCACCAAGCTTTTCAGCTCGGCCAGACCCTCGGTGTGGTCCCTGATGAAGTCGCGATCAATCCAGTCTTCCCACAACAGCAGATGCAAAATCCCATGGAACAGGGCGACATCGGTGCCGGGCAAGATCGCCAGGTGCAGGTCAGCCAGATCGCAGGTATCTGTACGACGTGGGTCAATGACGATGACTTTCATCTGCGGTCGGCGGGATTTGGCTTCTTCCAGCCGACGAAACAGCACCGGATGGGCGTAGGCCATATTGCTGCCGACGATCATCACGCAATCGCTCAACTCCAGGTCTTCGTAGCTGCAGGGTGGCGCGTCGGCCCCCAGGCTGCGCTTGTAGCCGACCACCGCCGAGGACATGCACAGCCGCGAATTGCTGTCGATGTTGTTGGTACCCACCAGGGCACGCGCCAGCTTGTTGAAGGCGTAGTAGTCCTCGGTCAACAGTTGCCCGGAAATGTAGAACGCCACACTGTCCGGGCCATGCTCGGTTATGGTCGCGGCAAAAGCGCTGGCGGCGTGATCGAGGGCGGTATCCCAGTCGGTGCGGTGGCGGGCCAGGCCTTTGCCCAGGCGCAGTTCGGGATACAGCGCCCGCGCCGTCACGTCGCCGGTCAGGTGCAGCGTCGAGCCCTTGCTGCACAGTTTGCCGAAATTGGCCGGGTGTGCCGGATCGCCGCTGACGCCGAGGATGCGCTCGCCGTCGTGCTCGATCAGCACCCCGCAGCCGACCCCGCAGTAACAGCAGGTGGACGCGGTGATCTGGCGGTCCATCAGCCTGCATCCCGCAGGGCCAGCAGGACACGGCCATTTTCCACCCGGGTGAGGTGGTGATGGGCACAGCCGATGTCCGGAGCCTGGGCTTCACCGCTTTGCAGGTCGATTTGCCAGTTGTGCAGCGGGCAGGCCACCCGCTTGCCGTAGATCAGTCCTTGGGACAGCGGGCCGCCCTTGTGCGGGCAGCGGTCGTCGAGGGCGAACACTTCATCGTCGCTGGTACGAAAAATCGCGATGTCTCCCTTTGGGCCGGCGATGATCCGCGAGCCCAGGGCATTGATTTCATCCAGTGCGCAGATATCCAGCCAGTTCATGCCAGCACCTCCAGGTTTTTCACGGGGATGACGTCGAATTCTTTTTTCAGCTGTGGTTGTGCCAGGCGTTCCTTCCACGGGTCCTGTTCAAACGACAGCGAGAATTGCAGGCGATCGTTGAGTGCCTTGCGACGTTCCGGGTCTTCAAGCACGGCTTTCTTGATATGGTCCATGCCGACCCGCTGCAGGTAGTGCACGGTGCGCTCGAGGTAAAAGGCTTCTTCGCGATAGAGCTGCAGGAATGCGCCGTTGTACTCGCGGACTTCCTCGGCGGTTTTCAGTTTGACGAAGAACTCCGCGACTTCGGTCTTGATCCCGCCGTTGCCACCGATGTACATCTCCCAGCCAGAGTCCACGCCGATGATGCCTACATCCTTGATGCCGGCTTCCGAGCAGTTGCGCGGGCAACCGGAGACAGCCAGTTTCACCTTGTGCGGTGACCACATGTTGAACAGGTCATGTTCCAGCTCGATGCCCAACTGTGTGGAGTTCTGTGTGCCAAAGCGGCAGAACTCACTGCCAACGCAGGTTTTCACCGTGCGGATGGATTTGCCGTAGGCGTGACCGGACGGCATGTCCAGGTCTTTCCAGACCCCAGGCAGGTCTTGCTTGCGTATACCCAGCAAGTCGATGCGCTGGCCACCGGTGACCTTAACCATCGGTACGTTGTATTTGTCGGCAACGTCGGCAATGCGCCGCAGTTCCGAAGGATTGGTCACACCGCCCCACATCCGCGGGACGACCGAGTAAGTGCCGTCTTTCTGAATGTTGGCGTGAGCCCTTTCGTTGATCAGGCGCGATTGCGGGTCATCCTTGGCTTCCCCCGGCCAGGTGGAAATCAGGTAGTAATTGAGTGCCGGCCGGCAGGTCGCGCAACCATTGGGTGTACGCCAGTTCAGGTAGCTCATGGTGCCGGCGATGGTCAGCAGGTGCTGTTCGCGGATGGCTTGGCGGATCTGTCCGTGGTTGAGGTCGCTGCAGCCGCAGATGGCCTTTTCGCTTTTCGGCTTGACGTCGGCGGCGCCGCCCACGGTGTTGATCAGGATCTGCTCCACCAAACCCGCGCACGAACCGCAGGAGCTGGCGGCCTTGGTGTGTTTCTTGACGTCGTCGACGCTGAACAGTCCGTGTTCCTGGATCGCCTTGACGATGGTGCCTTTGCATACGCCGTTGCAGCCGCAGACTTCGGCGCTGTCGGCCATGCTCATGGCTTTGTCCTGGCCTTGGTGTCCTACGTCGCCGAGTGCATTTTCACCGAACATCAAGTGATCGCGGATCTCACTGATGGCGTGGTTTTCACGGATCTGCCGGAAATACCAGCCGCCATCTGCCGTATCGCCGTACAGACAGGCGCCGACCAGCACGTCATCCTTGATCACCAGTTTTTTGTAGACCCCGCCAATCGGGTCCGAGAGGGTAATGGTCTCGGTGCCTTCGCCACCCATGAAGTCGCCGGCGGAAAACAGGTCGATGCCGGTGACCTTCAGTTTGGTCGAGGTCACCGACCCCTTGTAGGTGGCAAAACCGAGCTGCGCGAGGTGGTTGGCGCAGACTTTGGCCTGTTCGAACAGCGGCGCCACCAAACCATAGGCGATGCCGCGGTGGCTGGCGCACTCACCGATGGCATAGATCCTGGGGTCATACGTTTGCAGGGTGTCGTTGACCAGAATCCCGCGGTTGCACGGAATGCCGGATTTCTCCGCCAGCTCGGTATTGGGGCGAATGCCGGCGGCCATCACCACCAGGTCCGCGGGGATGATGTCGCCGCTCTTGAATTGCACCGAGCCGACCCGGCCGTTGCCCGCGTCGTGCAAGGCCTGGGTCTGCTCGCTCAGGCGAAAGTGCAGGCCGCGAGACTCCAGGGCGGTTTGCAGTAATTGGCCGCTGGTCTTGTCCAGTTGCCGCTCCATCAACCACTCGCCGATGTGCACCACGGTGACGTGCATGCCCCGCAGCATCAGGCCGTTGGCAGCCTCCAGGCCGAGCAGGCCGCCACCGATCACCACAGCGTGCCGGTGGGTTTTCGCGGTGTCGATCATGGCCTGGGTGTCGGCGATGTCGCGGTAGCCGATCACACCCTCAAGGGTGTTGCCGGGAATGGGCAGGATGAAAGGCGTCGATCCGGTGGCGATCAGCAGGCGATCGTATTCGGCCTCGCTGCCGTCTTCGGCGATGACCCGGCGCTTGACCCGGTCGATCTCCACCACTTTGCGGTTGAGCAGCAGTTTGACGTTGTTGTCCAGGTACCAGCTCAGGTCGTTGAGCACGATCTCTTCGAAGGTCTGTTCGCCCGCCAGCACCGGCGACAACAGGATGCGGTTGTAGTTGGTGTGCGGTTCGGCGCCGAAGACCGTGATGTCGTACAGCTCCGTGCTCAGTTTGAGCAGTTCTTCCAGGGTCCGCACCCCGGCCATGCCGTTGCCGATCATCACCAGTTTTAGTTTTTTCATCAGGTTCTCCGGGGGGCTCAGGCCTGCCTCATCAGGGTTCAGGCCATGCTCGACAAATTTTGCGCAAACAAAAAAAGGCGTCCCGCTAGTTGCCTAGCGAGGACGCCTTTGTCCTGGTCCCGTTCTCTCGGGAAGTGCAGCCTTCGTCGTTGAAGCCTGCGCTTTATGTCTGTTGAAAGAGGTAATGCAGCGGTTGTGCCAAGTCGCTCAGATCCCGTGTTTATTGGTATTCTTCCCGTTTTCAGGGACAGAACCGCGAGGGAATGCACCGATTCAAAGCGCGTTGCCCGCTAATGGAGCGCAATCACCAGCAGCGCCAGGTTGAGCAACAGCGATACCAGCGCCAGTGTCCGCCAGACCTTCAGCGGCTCGCGTTCCAGCAACGGTTTGGGGCGCACATTCAAACTGCGGCGTTCGCCCTGCTCGAGCAGCAGCAGCCATTCTTCCGCCGTTTCGAAGCGTTGATCGGGGACCGCCGCCACGGCACGCTCCAGATTGTGGGCGATCCAGTCCGGCAGGTCGGGCCGGTAGCGGCTGGCGTTGACCGGGAGGCCAAACCTGGGGCGCTGGAACGCTTCGATTTCGCCATAGGGGTAGTGCCCGGTGAGCAGGAAATACAAGGTCACGCCGACGGCGTACAAGTCCTGCTGTGGCGTCGGCACTTCGCCGCGAAAAGCTTCCGGTGCGATGTAGCTGGGTGTACCCGGCAGGGCCCAGGGCAGGTCTTGCGAGAGGCCGGGGCAATAGGCAAGGCCGAAATCCAGCAGGCGCAACTCACCGTCGTGCCCCAGCAGCAGGTTTTCCGGTTTGATATCGCGATGCAGAATCTGCCGTCGATGCAACAGGCCGACCGCTCGCAGCAAGCGTTCGGCGATGTCTTGCCACTGGGGCAGCGGTAGCGGTCCGCTTTGCTCATGTCGTTGCGCCAGGGTAGTGCCCGAATATTCACGCATCACGTAGTACAAATGCTGACGCTGACTGGCGGCATGGACTTCAGGAAAATGCCGACCTGCCACGCGTTTGAGAAACCACTCTTCCGACAGCAGTGCCTGCCCGGCCTGGTGATCGTCGTGCAGGCGCCCCGGCAGCGTTTTCAGCAGCCAGGGTTGTTGCTGATGGTCGCGAACGCGATAAAGCAACGATTGCTGGCTCTGGGCGACGATCCCCTCGACCTGCCAGCCCTCGAACGCCTGACCCGGTTTCAAGGCTGGCGGCAGTGGCCATTGCTGCAAGTGAATCAGCGCATCGCCAATACTCGCTTCACCGAGGGCATCGACCCGCACCAGCAAGGCGCTGGCATTGTCCTGACTGCCCGCCAGGTGTGCAGCATTGACCAGGGTTTGCGCAGCACTTTGCAAGTCCGGTTGATCACGCAGGATCGCCGCAATGGCGGTATCGCCCAGGACAGCCCAGATGCCGTCGCTGAGCAGGACAAAGCTTTCGTCGGGGCGCAACTCACCGTCGAGAAAGTCCAGCACCAGATGTTGATCGAGGCCCAGCGCCCGTTTCAGCACGTGCTGCATGCCCGGCTGGTCCCAGACGTGATCCTCGCTGATGCGCTGCAATCGATCGGCGTGCCAGCGATACACCCGACAGTCGCCGACATGGGCCAGGGTAAAGCGCCGGCCACGCAGGACCAGCGCACTGAGGGTGGTCAGCAGCGGTTGTCCGCCGCCGTTGGCCTGCAACCAGCGGTTTTGCGCCAACAGCAGACGATCGAGTGCCTGTGCGACGCTCCAGGTTTCCGGCGTGGCGTAGTAATCCAGCGCCAGGGCCTGCAACGTCGAACGGGCTGCCAGGCCGCCATCGGCGCACTGGCTGACACCGTCGGCGATGGCGAACAGGTAACCTTTGCTCGCCGCCAGCGCCGGAGCTGGCGTGACCAGGCGCAGGGCATCCTGGTTTTCCTCGCGAGGACCGGTGGCGCTGGCTTCGGCGAAACTCAGTTGCAGGCTCATCGAGACCTCAGACCCGCGCAGCCGTCACGGCGGCCGAACCCCAGGTGGTTCTCCAGCGGCGTTTCACGCCGTGCAGGCCGAACCACGCCAATACGCCGAGACTGGCGAACAACCACAGCGCCAGTTGATAGCTGCCGGTGCTCTGTTTGATCGCGCCCATGCCGGCCGCGAGGGCAAAACCACCGATGCCGCCGGCCATGCCGATCAGGCCGGTCATCACGCCGATTTCCCGACGAAACCGCTGCGGCACCAGCTGGAATACCGCGCCATTGCCGGCCCCCAAACCAAGCATGGTGCAGACGAAAAGTGCCAGTGCGGCGTAGGAATTCGGCAGGTTGAAACCGACTGCGGTAATGCAGATCGCCGCGACGGTGTACATCGCCAGCAAGGTCCGGATACCGCCAAATCGGTCAGCCAGCGCGCCGCCCAAGGGGCGCATCAGGCTGCCGCCGAACACGCAGGCAGCAGTGTAGTAGCCGGCAGTGACCGGGCTCAGGCCGTACTGGTCGTTGAAATAGCCGGGCAGGGCGCTGGCCAGGCCGATGAAGCCGCCGAACGTCACGCTGTAGAAAAACATGAACCACCAACTGTCACGATCGCCCAAGGCCTTGAAGTAGTCGGCCATGGATTTGGCTTTTGGGCGCTCGGGGGCGTTTTTGGCCAGCCAGGCGAAAACGATCAGGGTCAGGATCAGCGGAATCAGGGCGAAGCCGAACACGTTGCTCCAGCCAAACGCCGCCGCCAGCACCGGGGCGATCAATGCGGCGAACACCGTGCCCGAGTTCCCCGCGCCGGCGATACCCATGGCCTTGCCTTGATGCTGCGGCGGATACCACTGCGATGCCAAGGGCAGGGCGACGGCGAAAGACGCGCCGGCCATGCCCAGGAACAGCCCCAGCAGCAAGGCTTGCTCGTAGCTGTGGATGCCGAGTTTCCAGGCGCCGAACAGAGCGCAGATGACGATGACCTGACCGATCAGGCCGGCAGTCTTGGGCGACAGGCGATCAGCCAGCATTCCCATGATAAAACGCAAGACCGCCCCGGCCAGAATGGGCGTGGCCACCACCAGCCCGCGTTGCTGCGTTGTCAGGTGCAGGTCGGCGGCGATCTGTACCGCCAGAGGTCCGAGCAGATACCAGACCATGAAACTCAGGTCGAAATAGAGGAAGGCTGCGAACAATGTCGGTGTATGGCCGGATTTCCAGAAGCTTGAATTCATCGCGCACCTCAGCTGTGAAGAGTCTCGGAAGGAGTCATGAGCTTGCAGGTGGGGCGCCGTTACGGCCGCACCACCGGCCCCGTGCTGTGGGGCCAAAACGAAAAAACGCCGCGACCCGATTCGCCAGGGGCAAATGAGGTGCGCGACGTCTTTGTCGTAGGTGGGGCAACCGCCGTTGGTTACCTGTGGTGATTGCTTAGCGAGATTTGTGCCAACAGTTAGAGACCGAGTCGCCGCCATTCGCGAGCAAGCCCGCTCCCACATGGATAGTGGGTGTCCACAAAATCTGTGGGAGCGGGCTTGCTCGCGAAGGCGATAGAACATTCACCACAGAACTTCAGCCAAGCAACTCACTCATGGCAATGATCTGCTCCGCCACCTGGATCAGCTTCTGCTGTCGGCTCATCGCCTGGCGGCGCATCAGGGTGTAGGCCTCTTCCTCGTTGCAGTTCTTCATTTTCATCAGCAGCCCTTTGGCCAGTTCGATGCGCTTGCGCTCGGCCAATTGCTGGTCGCGGGCATGCAGCTGGGCACGCAGGGCCTGGTCGCTTTCGAAGCGCGCCATGGCTACATCGAGAATCGGCTGCAGGCGTTGTGCGTGAATGCCTTCGACGATGTAGGCACTGACCCCGGACTTGATCGCCTGTCGCATCACCCCGGGGTCGTGCTCGTCGGTGAACATCACAATCGGTCGGGGCTGGTCGCGAGTCACCAGCACCACTTGTTCCATGACATCACGCCCCGGTGACTCGGTATCGATCAGGATCACGTCCGGACGCACCGTTTCGACGCGTTCGGGCAAGTCGATGGTCAGGCCGGATTCATCGATCACTTCGAAACCGGCCTCGGTCAGGGCGGCCTTCAGGCGTCCGACCTTTTTGGCCGTGTCGTTGATCAGCAGGATACGCAGCATGTTCGTGGTCTCCTGTCAGCGGCTGGCGGATCGGTGCGAGCTGTCGCTCATGGCGTGCAATGTGAAACTGCGGGCATAACCGGCCGGGTCCGAGCCGTCCCAGATCTTGCCGTCGATCAACTGGCTGCTGCGCATCGCCCCGGCGGGCGAAGCGACGCCGACGGCACTGGCGGCCTGACGGTAGAGGTCCAGTTGCTGGACCTGCCGGGCCACCGCGAGATAGTCCGGGTCATCGCGCAGCAAACCCCAGCGGCGAAACTGGGTCATGAACCACATGCCGTCGGACAGGTACGGCAGGTTGACCTCGCCATTCCCGTGCAAGCGCAGCGCGTGGGGGTCTTGCCAGCGATGGCCAAGACCGTCGGCGTAATCGCCCAGCAGGCGCGGTTCGATGCTGTCCAGTGGCGCATCAAGGTACTGTGCGGCACTGAGCAATTGTGCGGTACTGCGGCGATTCTCGGTGCTTGCTTCGATGAAGCGGCTGGCTTCCAGGACCGCCATCACCAAAGCCCGCGCGGTATTGGGGTATTGCTCGACGAATGCGCGGGTGCAGCCGAGGACTTTTTCCGGATGATCGGGCCAGAGCGCCTGGGTCGTGGCCAGGGTGAAGCCGAGGTCCTGTTGCACGGCGCTGGCCGACCAAGGCTCGCCGACGCAGAACCCGTCGATACGCCCGGCGCGCAGGTGCGCGACCATTTGCGGTGGCGGCACTACCACGCTGTCGACATCCAGCAGTGGGTGAATGCCCTGGCTGGCGAGCCAGTAATACAGCCACATGGCATGGGTGCCGGTTGGAAAAGTCTGGGCGAAGGTGAGTTTTGAGCGAGTTTGGTGCACGTGCCGATCCAGTGCTTCAGGAGTGGTCACTCCCAGCGCCTGCAAGCCGCGGGACAGATTGATGCTCTGGCCGTTCTGATTCAGGCCCATCAACACCGCCATGTCGGTCGCGGCCACGCCACCGATGCCCAGGTGAACGGCGTAGACCAGACCGTAGAGGCTGTGGGCCGCATCGAGTTCGCCGCTGACCAGTTTGTCCCGCAGGTTGGCCCAGGACGACTGGCGCTTGAGGTTCAGGGTCAAGCCGTGGGGTTGGGCGAAGCCCTGGGTGGCGGCGACTACCACCGAGGCACAGTCGCTCAGGGCCATGAAGCCGAGATTGATTTCGGTCTTTTCCGGGGCATCGCTGCCATTGACCCAGGCCAGGGGGCCGGCTGACGGTTCGTTCATCGCGCGTTCACCTTGCAAAAAAAACGTCGTCACAGGGCCCTGCATGGACAGGCCGGTGACGACGCCATTGTCTTTGCACGCATTCCATCATTGGTATGGGTGCTGGTGCCTAAAGTGGTGCAAGGCATATGCCATTAACCGTTGATTTGCTCGCGCGCCTCGCTTGCCGCCCCGTTGCCCGGCTATAATCGCCGCCTCAATTCGCCGCCAATCGAGTCAAATCCGCCCATGTACACCCTGGCCCGTCAGCTGTTGTTCAAACTCTCCCCGGAAACCTCCCACGATCTGTCCCTGGACCTGATCGGCGCGGGCGGGCGTCTTGGGCTCAACGGCTTGCTGTGCAAGGCCCCGGCGAAGGTGCCGGTGAATGTCATGGGCCTGGACTTCCCGAATCCGGTCGGGCTGGCCGCCGGCCTGGACAAGAACGGCGCCGCCATCGATGGTTTCGCCCAGCTGGGTTTCGGTTTTGTCGAAATCGGCACCATCACGCCGCGTCCGCAACCGGGCAACCCGAAACCGCGCCTGTTCCGCCTGCCGGAAGCCGAGGCGATCATCAATCGCATGGGCTTCAACAACCTCGGCGTCGACCACCTGCTGGCCCGCGTGGCGGCGGCCAAGTACAAGGGCGTGCTGGGCATCAACATCGGCAAGAACTTCGATACGCCGGTCGAGCGTGCCGTGGACGACTACCTGATCTGCCTGGACAAGGTTTACGCCCACGCCAGCTATGTGACGGTCAACGTCAGCTCGCCGAACACGCCGGGCCTGCGCAGCCTGCAATTCGGTGACTCGCTCAAGCAGTTGCTGGCCGATCTGGCCGAGCGTCGTGCGGAACTGGCCTTGCGTCATGGCAAGCATGTACCGCTGGCGATCAAGATCGCGCCGGACATGAGCGACGAAGAAACCGCACAGGTTGCGCAAGCGCTGATCGAAACCGGAATGGATGCCGTCATCGCCACCAACACCACCCTGAGCCGCGTAGGCGTCGAAGGCATGGAGCATGGCGACGAGGCCGGTGGCCTGTCTGGCGCGCCGGTTCGCGACAAGAGCACCCACACCGTGAAAGTGCTGGCCTCGGAGCTGGGTGGTCGCCTGCCGATCATTGCTGCCGGTGGCATTACCGAAGGCAAGCACGCGGCAGAGAAAATCGCCGCTGGCGCGAGCCTGGTGCAAATCTATTCGGGTTTCATCTACAAAGGCCCGGCGCTGATTCGTGAATCCGTAGACGCCATCGCCGCCCAGTTGTAGGAGCGAGCTCGCTCGCGATGGACTCGAGAACACCGCGTGTTTCCAGAAAGCACGCGTTATCGTTATCGACCATCGCGAGCGAGCTCGCTCCTACAGGGAGATTGTTCTGGGTCAACGAGCAGGCATAAAAAAGGGCTCCTCAAAAGGAGCCCCTGGGCCGGAGCCCGCCGTCCGGATGGGACGTGCGTGGTTAATTCAGTACAAAGTCAGATTGTCGTGTCGGAGTGTTGTGCCCTGTAATTAGCCGACGGCGTGAAGTTCGTTGAGTCTGTGGATTCCCGCAGTGCCGGTCATACCGTCCCAGTTGTCGCCGCGTCCTTCTCGCCAGCCGTTGATCCAGGCTTGACGTACCGACGGTAGAGTAAATGGGCAAAGCTCACGGGATTTACCACCAACGCCATATTGATATCCGCGCAAAAATGCTCTTTCCAACGGATCACGCTTAAGTCTTCTCATAGGGTGTTGCCCTCACTTGTTGACTGTATTTATCGCGTTGACCTCAATCGAGGTCTGGCAGAAATGTCTGCCGTTGGGGGCTCGCTGCCGGCGTGGCGAGCCAAGGTGTTGACGTCCGTTGTGGCGCCAACCTGTATTGAGTTCTAACCAAAGCGTCACATCGAGGGAATGATCGTTTTGTCATAAGGACGTAACTATTAATGTGCTAAGGCCATAAGTAACAGCGTGTATTTAGCGTATTTATTGGCCAAACCCCGGTATGATCGGCCCTGCGCTGGATGATGGGCTTAATCCTTTAGTGAGAATGGCTCCCGTTGCCGGGAAGCACTATTCGACGAAGGGTCGACTTATGACATTTTGTTGCATCAACTTTTTTATCTGTCCTTGCATCTAAGCTCATTTAACCCGGGCAGCAAGGGTGGAACGGCACACCTTCGTGCCACGCGGGCGTTCTTCGAGAAAAGCGCCTGATTGAAAACCGGACCGGCAATGCGTTGCCCGGTCACTCAGCTAAAGGTTCTGGAATTCCCATGTCCGATCGTTTCGAACTCTTCCTCACTTGCCCAAAAGGCCTTGAAGGCCTGCTCATCGAGGAAGCCGTCGGGCTTGGCCTTGAGGAAGCGCGGGAGCACACCTCTGCCGTGCGTGGCATGGCCACCATGGAAACCGCTTATCGCCTGTGCCTGTGGTCGCGCCTGGCCAACCGCGTGCTGCTGGTGCTCAAGCGCTTCCAGATGAAGGACGCCGAAGACCTGTACCACGGCGTGCTGGACATCGAGTGGGAAGACCACATGCTCAATGACGGCACCCTGGCCGTCGAATTCAGCGGCCATGGCTCGGGTATCGACAACACCCACTTCGGCGCGCTGAAGGTCAAGGACGCCATCGTCGACAAGCTGCGCACTCCGCAAGGCGACCGTCCGTCCATCGACAAGCTCAACCCGGACCTGCGCATTCACCTGCGCCTGGACCGCGGCGAAGCCATCCTGTCCCTCGACCTGTCCGGTCACAGCCTGCACCAGCGCGGTTATCGCCTGCAGCAAGGTGCGGCGCCGCTGAAGGAAAACCTCGCGGCTGCCATCCTGATCCGTTCCGGCTGGCCGCGTATCGCAGCCGAAGGCGGCGCCCTGGCCGACCCGATGTGCGGTGTCGGTACCTTCCTGGTGGAAGCGGCGATGATCGCTGCCGACATCGCGCCGAACCTGCGTCGCGAGCAGTGGGGCTTCACTGCCTGGCTCGGTCATGTTCCGGCGCTGTGGAAAAAACTCCACGAGGAAGCGTCCGAACGCGCAGCGGCCGGGCTGGCCAAGCCACCACTGTGGATTCGCGGCTACGAAGCCGATCCGCGGCTGATTCAACCGGGCCGTAACAACGTCGAACGGGCCGGCCTGAGCGAGTGGATCAAGATCTATCAGGGTGAAGTCGCGACTTTCGAGCCGCGCCCGGACCAGAACCAGAAAGGCCTGGTGATCTGCAACCCTCCATACGGCGAGCGTCTGGGTGACGAGGCGAGCCTGCTCTATCTCTACCAGAACCTCGGCGAGCGCCTGCGTCAGGCCTGCCTGAACTGGGAAGCGGCGGTATTCACCGGCGCGCCGGACCTGGGCAAGCGCATGGGCATCCGCAGCCACAAGCAGTATTCGTTCTGGAACGGCGCCTTGCCGTGCAAGCTGTTGCTGATCAAAGTGCTGCCGGACCAGTTCGTCACTGGCGAGCGTCGCACCCCGGAGCAGCGCCAGGTCGAGCGTGAACAAGCCGCCTATGACCAAACGCCAAACGAGCCGCAGGAACGCAAGTTCAACAAGAACGGCAACCCGATCAAGCCGACGCCGGCACCGGCTCCGGTGGTCGAGCAGCCGCGCCTGAGCGAAGGCGGGCAGATGTTCGCCAACCGCCTGCAAAAGAACCTCAAGGCCATGGGCAAGTGGGTCAAGCGTGAAGGCATCGACTGCTACCGCGTCTACGATGCCGACATGCCGGAATACTCCATGGCCATCGACCTGTATCACGATTGGGTCCATGTGCAGGAGTACGCCGCGCCGAAATCCATCGACCCGGAAAAGGCCTCGGGCCGCATGTTCGATGCCCTGGCAGCCATCCCGCAGGCGTTGAACATCGACAAGAGCCGCGTGGTGGTCAAGCGCCGCGAGCGTCAGAGCGGCACCAAGCAATACGAACGCCAGGCGGCGCAGGGCAAGTTTGTCGAGGTCAATGAAGGCGGCGTGAAGCTGCTGGTGAACCTCACCGACTACCTCGACACCGGTCTGTTCCTCGACCATCGGCCGATGCGCATGCGCATCCAGAAAGAGGCGGCCGGCAAACGCTTCCTCAATCTGTTCTGCTACACCGCAACGGCCAGTGTGCATGCGGCCAAGGGCGGCGCGCGCAGTACCACCAGTGTCGACCTGTCGAAAACCTATCTGGACTGGGCGCGTCGCAACCTGTCGCTGAACGGTTTTTCCGACAAGAACCGCCTGGAGCAGGGCGATGTGATGGCGTGGCTCGAAGCCAGTCGTGACGAGTACGACCTGATCTTCATCGACCCGCCGACGTTCTCCAACTCCAAGCGCATGGAAGGCGTGTTCGACGTGCAGCGCGACCAGGTGCAACTGATCGACCTGGCCATGGCGCGCCTGGCACCCGGTGGTGTGTTGTACTTCTCCAACAACTTCCGCAAGTTCGAGCTGGAGGCCAATCTCGGCGAGCGCTACGCGGTCGAGGAAATCACCGCCCAGACCATCGATACGGATTTTGCCCGCAACGCCAAGATCCACCGCGCCTGGAAAATCACCGCCCGTTGACGGTTGAACCCACCTGTAGGAGCGAGCTCTGCTCGCGATGGACTCAAGAACACCGCGTGCATTCAGAATGCACGCGTTATCGTTATCGACCATCGCGAGCAAGGCTGGTCAAATTAGTGGCTAATAGCTATAACTCAACTCATGGCCAAAGGGCTATCCCGCACCTGGCGTTTTGAGTTTGCGTTTTATGTCGTTGCACGCCGTGCGCCCCAAGATCCTGGGTTTTCTCAGCGAAGATGTCTCGGCCTGGCTGGTCGCGCTGCTGGTGTTAATTGTCGGCGGGGTGCTCACGGGGTTGCTGGCGTGGTCGACGCTGAATCTGTTTCACCATCAATTGCGGCAACGCTTTCAACTGCTGGCCAGTGAGCGTTACAGCCGTATCGAAGAGCGTTTCGAAGATCAGGAGCAGCGCCTCGATGGCCTGCGCCGGTTTTTCGCCAATTCCGATTCGGTTTCCCGAGCGGAATTCGACGGTTATACCCAGCCTTTGCTGCTGCGAACCCAAGCCTATTCCTACGCGGAACGGGTCACGGGCGAGCAGCGGGCGGCGTTCGAGCGCCGTGTGCGTGACGAAGGGTTGAGTAACTTCACCCTGCGCGAACTCGACGCCGACGGTCAGTTGAAACTGGCGGGCGAGCGCGACGAGTACGTGGCGGTGCTCTATAGCCAGACCCAAAGCAAACTCGGTTCTCCCCTCGGTTACGACTTGCTGGCCCAGCCGCTGCGGCGTGCCACGCTCGATCGGGCCGATCAGCGTGGCGCGATGGCGGTGTCGCAACCGATGCATCTGGTGAGCATCGAGCCGGCTTATGCACGAGGTGTGCTGCTGGTCGCGCCGGTCACGCAGCGCAACAGTCAGGACCACAAGGCCACAAAGCCCTACGGTTATGTCATGGCCGTGATCAGCATGCGCCAGTTGCTGGCGGACGGACTGCCGGAAGCGAGCCATGACTTTCTCTCGGTGCGCATCCTCGATTTGTCGACCGACGACCAGCATGAAGTGCTGTTCGAGTCGCCCAACCCGCCGGCCGTCAGCGAGTTGTCCACCACGCGCCTGTTGCGCTTGGCCGATCATGACTATCAGGTGGACATCCAGCCCAGCGAAGCCTTCATCCAGGCCAATCACTCATCGGTGACCAGTGTGGTAGTGCTGGGTGGCTTGCTCAGCGTGCTGCTCAGTGCCTTGCTGTATGTGCTGGTCAGCCAGCGGCAGCGGGCGTTGAGGCTGGTCGAGCAACGCACCCAGGAACTGCGCGATCGAGAAAAGGAGCTGCGCGGCACCCACGGTCAGTTGCGAGGCGTGCTGAATGCCGCCACCCAGGTGGCGATCATTGCCACCGACCTGCGCGGGGTCATCAGCACTTTCAACGCGGGTGCCGAGCAGATGCTTGGCTACACCAGTGCCGAAGTGGTCGGCCATATGACCCTGGAGAACCTGCACCTGCCCCGGGAGCTGGCCGCTCGCTCGGCAGAGTTGAGCGCACGTTATGGCAAACCGGTTCCAACCTGCCAGGCGATGCTGGTCGAAGGCGACATGGAGGGCAGCCACGAGGCGCGGGAGTGGACGCTGGTGCGCGGCGATGGCAGCCATTTGATGGTCAACATGCTGGCGACACCGGTACTCGACGAGCAAGGCCTGTGGGTCGGGCACCTGGCGGTGTGCATCGATATCACCGAACGCAAACGGGTCCATGAAGCGCTTGCGGCGCGGGACCTGCTGTTGAAGAAACTCAGCGCCCACGTGCCCGGTGGCATCTACCAGTTCAAGATGGAGTTCGACGGGCGCTTCAGCGTGATCTACGCCAGCGACGGCATTCGCGAGATCTACGAGCTGGAACCCGATGTGCTGCTGCTCAATGCCGAGTCGATCTTCACCCGGATTCACCCGCAGGACACCACCCGTGTCCGCGCCTCGATCCGCGCCTCGGCCGAGACCCTCAGCCCCTGGCGCGAAGAGTACCGCGTGCAACTGCCGCAACGCGGTTTGCGTTGGGTTCGCGGCGAAGCCACTCCGGAGGAGCTGCCCGGTGGCGGTGTGCTGTGGCACGGCTACATCTCGGACATTTCCGATATGAAGCGGGTGGAAGAAGAGTTGCGCGCGTTGTCGGTCACCGATTCGCTGACCGGTATCCACAACCGGCGTTATTTCCAGGAGCGCCTGACCACCGAAATGGCCAGGGTGGAGCGCGGTGGCGGGGATTTGTCGGTGATCATGCTCGATATCGACCATTTCAAGCGCATCAATGACCTGCATGGCCATGCCACCGGTGACCGGGTGTTGCAGGCCGTGTGCGAACGGATCGGCCACCGGCTGCGTCGCACCGATGTGTTCTGCCGTTTGGGCGGTGAAGAGTTCATGGTGCTGTGCCCGGATATCAGCGGCGAACACGCCTATGTGTTGGCCCAGCAATTGTGGCAAGGCTTGCGCAGTTCACCCATAGAAGAAGTCGGTACCGTTACCGCCAGTTTCGGGATTGCCAGTTGGCGGGCCGGGGAGGGCGCCGATGCCTTGCTGTTACGCGCGGATTCGGGGGTCTATGCGGCGAAGCAGGCAGGAAGGGATCGGGTAGAAGAGGAAATGAACTAGGGTTGCATGCAATCCCTGTGGGAGCGGCGGTGCGGCGATCCGACTTGCTCGCGAAGGCGGTTTGCCAGTCACATCGATGTTGGATGTGCCGCCGTCTTCGCGAGCAAGCCCGCTCCCACAGGGTTATATGGTGCTTTACAGAACCGAAGCCGTCTGCGGCACCTTCGGTTGGCGGTACAGGTCGAGCAGCACCTGATCGAGCACCGAAGAGGCGCCAAACGGGGCCTTGTCGTTGAGGATCGCTACCACCGCCCAGGTGTTGCCGTTGACGTCGCGACTGAAACCGGCAATCGCCCGCACGGTGTTCAGGGTGCCGGTCTTGACGTGGGCTTCACCGCGCATCGCAGTGGTCTTGAGGCGCTTGCGCATGGTGCCGTCGGTGCCGGCAATCGGCATCGAACTGATGTACTCGGCGGCATACGGGCTGTGCCACGCCGCTTCGAGCATCGAGGCCATTTCCCGGGCGCTGACGCGCTCGGCACGGGACAGGCCGGAGCCGTTCTCCATCACCAGGTGCGGCGCGGTGATGCCCTTTTTCGCCAGCCACTGACGCACCACACGCTGGGCGGCCTTGGCGTCGTCACCATCGGCATCGGTGCGGAAGCGTTGGCCAAGGCTCAGGAACAACTGCTGGGCCATGGTGTTGTTGCTGTATTTGTTGATGTCGCGGATGACTTCCGCCAGGTCCGGCGAGAACGCCCGGGCCAGCACCTTGGCGTCCTTCGGTGTTGGCGCCAGCACATCCTTGCCCTGGATGCTGCCACCCAGTTCCTTCCAGATCGCCCGGACGGCGCCGGCGGTGTAGGTCGCGTGGTCGAGCAACGACAGGTAGGTCTGCGAGCTGCAGCCTTCACCCAACTGACCGCCGACGGTCACTGTCACGCTGCCATCGGCCTGTGCCACCGGGTTGTAGCGCACGCCACCGGTGCATTGCTTGGAATTGAGGGCCTTGACCTGGTTGTCGATGCGGATGCTCGCAATCGGCGGCTCCACCGAGACCAGTACCTTGCCGGAGTCATTGCGTGCGACGAAGCGCAGCGCCTTGAGGTTGACCAGCAGCGAGTCGGGCTTGACCAGGAACGGCTTGTTCTCGTCGTTGCCATCGTCATTGAACTCCGGCAGTTGCGGTTGCACGAAGAAGGTTTTATCCAGCACCAGGTCGCCAGTGACCTGGGTGACACCGTTGGCACGCAGGTCACGCATCAGCAGCCAGAGTTTTTCCATGTTCAGCTTCGGATCGCCGCCACCCTTGAGGTAGAGGTTGCCGTTGAGGATGCCGCCACTGAGAGTACCGTCGGTGTAGAACTCGGTTTTCCACTGGTGGTTCGGGCCGAGCATTTCCAGGGCCGCGTAGGTGGTGACCAGTTTCATGGTCGACGCCGGGTTGACCGAGACGTCTGCGTTGAACACCGTCGGGGTGCCGGGACCGGTGAGCGGGATCATCACCAGCGACAGGGCGTTGTCCTGCAACTTGCTGGCCTTCAGGGCTTTTTCAACGTTGGGCGACAACGCAGTGTTGATCGGAGCTGCGGAAACGGAGAGGGCCAGGGGGAGAAGAAAACCGGCCAGCAGCAATGGACGCAAAGATTTGATCATCTGAAATAAAACCCTACAGTCGAGGGGAAATAAGGCGAGGGCATGAAGATAAATTCCCTCAATGGTCATGAAAGTGTCGGCATTATGCCCCAAGGTGTCCCGACTTGTGCCGTGCACGGGCGGTCTGACAGGCTATTTTTTTACCGACGGTAGGCATAGTGGCCCAGAGAGTCAGGCAATCGGCGGCTTAAACTGCTAAAGTGCCGCCCGTTATTACTTAAGAGGATTGTTCCAATGGCGACTAACCGTTCCCAGCGTCTGCGCAAAAAACTGTGCGTCGATGAATTTCAAGAGCTGGGTTTCGAACTGAACCTGGATTTCAAAGAAGATTTGGCTGATGAAGCCATTGATGCTTTCCTCGATGCGTTCCTCAAAGAAGCCATGGAAGCCAACGGCCTGGGCTATGTCGGCGGCGACGACTACGGTCTGGTTTGCCTGCAGAAGCGTGGCTCGGTCAGCGCTGAACAACGCGCTGCCGTTGAAGCCTGGCTCAAAGGCCGCACCGAGCTGACCAGCGTTGAAGTCAGCCCGCTGCTGGACGTCTGGTACCCGGAAAAGCCGATCAATCCGGTAGCTTGATGTTCTGAAAAAACGGCGACCCGAGGGTCGCCGTTTTTTTATGCCTGCTATTTGTAGGAGCGAGCTTGCTCGCGATGAACCTGAGAGCGCTGCGGGGTCTCAGGTTTCCAGCGTTATCGTTGAAGACCATCGCGAGCAGGCTCGCTCCCACAGTTCAGGATTACCAGCGTCACCACCCCCGCGACAATCCCCCAGAACGCCGAGCCGATGGAAAACAGAGTCAATCCCGATGCTGTGACCATGAAGGTGATCAGCGCCGCTTCACGCTCCTTCACTTCGCTCATGGCAATGCTCAAACCGTTGATGATCGAGCCAAACAGCGCCAGTGCGGCAATCGACAGCACCAGTTCCTTGGGCAGCGCGGCAAACAATGCGGCGAGTGTCGCCCCGAACACGCCGGCGATCCCGTAGAAAATCCCGCACCAGACGGCGGCGGTGTAGCGCTTGTTGCGATCCTCGTGGGCGTGCGGTCCGGTGCAGATCGCTGCGCTGATCGCCGCCAGGTTGATCCCGTGGGAGCCGAATGGTGCCAACAGCAAGCTGGCGATGCCGGTGGTGGTGATCAGCGGCGAGGCTGGCACCGTGTACCCGTCGGCGCGCAATACGGCGATACCGGGCATGTTCTGTGACGTCATGGCCACGACAAACAGCGGGATGCCGATGCTGATCGTTGCTGCCAGGGAGAAGTGCGGCGTGGTCCACACCGGCGTCGCCACCTCCAGGTGAAAACCGCCAAAGTCCAGCAGCCCCATGAAGCCTGACAAGGCCGTGCCGATCAGCAATGCCGCCAGCACCGCATAGCGCGGCGACAGGCGCTTGACCAGCAGGTAAGTGACAAACATCCCCAATACCAGGCCGGTGCGGTGTTGCGCGGCGACGAAAATCTCGCTGCCGATCTTGAACAGGATCCCTGCCAGCAGGGCGGCGGCCAGGGATGCCGGGATTTTTTTCACCAGCCGTTCGAAGCTGCCGGTCAGCCCGCAAATCGTCACCAGCACCGCGCAGGTAATATAGGCACCAATGGCCTCACCGTAGCTCACGCCGCCCAGGCTGGTGATCAGCAGCGCGGCACCGGGGGTCGACCAGGCAATGGTGACCGGCGTGCGATAGCGCAGGGACAGGCCAATGGAGCACACCGCCATGCCGATGGATATCGCCCAGATCCACGAAGAAATCTGCCCGCTGCTCAGGCCCGCTGCTTGCCCGGCCTGAAACATCAGCACCAGGGAGCTGGTGTAGCCGGTCATCATGGCGATGAACCCGGCGACGATGGCCGAGGCCGAGGTATCGGCCAGTGGGCGCAATTGCGTGTGAGTGGCGTCGTTCATGACGGTGGTGTTCCTTTTACAGATGACAATGTCCGCAGCGATGCAGAGCCTTGTGGGAGCGGGCTTGCTCGCGAAGAGGGAGTGTCAGTCGACATTGATGTTGCTGACAGACTGCATTCGCGAGCAAGCCCGCTCCCACAGGAGGGCGGATTCTGCGAACAAGCCTAAACTCAAAAGTAACCAGGCGTTGCGATACAGCCGAGGCAACATTCAGCCGTACAGTCGTGTTGCCACCATCCATTGTGTACAATCGCAGTGTTTTTTACGCGATACTTGCCAGCGACCCACTGTGCCGTATTACAGTCACCGTCAATTCGCCGCAGTTCTTCCGACTCGAGTGCCCATGAACGAACAGTTGCAACCCCTAAAGAAACAACCGCGAGCAGGCAAAGCCGGCCGCAGCGGTACCCAGGACGATATTGTCTACGCGCATATCTTCGAGGCCATCCTCGAGCAGCGTCTGGCGCCCGGCACCAAGTTGAGCGAAGAAGCGCTGGGGGAAATTTTCGGGGTCAGCCGCACCATCATTCGCCGCGCCTTGTCGCGCCTGGCCCATGAAGGTGTGGTGCTGCTGCGTCCGAATCGCGGCGCCGTCGTCGCCAGCCCGAGTGTCGAAGAGGCGCGCCAGGTGTTCATGGCCCGGCGTCTGGTCGAGCGCGCGATCACTGAATTGGCGGTGCAGCACGCCACCGCCGAGCAGATCGCCGAATTGCGCCAGATGGTCAACGACGAGCGCGACAGCTTCTCCCGTGGCGACCGTGGTGCCGGCATCCGCCTGTCGGGCGAATTCCACCTGAAACTGGCCGAAGCGGCGAAAAACGCCCCGCTGATCAGCTTCCAGCGCAGCCTGGTGTCCCAGACTTCGCTGATCATCGCCCAGTACGAAAGCGGCAACCGTTCCCACTGCTCCTACGACGAGCACACCCAGTTGATCGACGCCATCGAGAAACGCGACGCAGAGCTGGCGGTCAACCTGATGATGCATCACATGGATCACATCGACAGCAAGCTCAACCTCGACGAGGAAAGTGCTTCTGATGACCTGCATGCAGTGTTCTCGCATTTGTTGCAGACCAAGAAGCCAGGGCGTTCGCCAGCGAAAATCTGATAAACCGCAGCGCCTGCTTCGCGAGCAAGCCCGCTCCCACATTGAATCTGTGCCATACACAAATATTGTGCCCACAGAAGATCCAATGTGGGAGCGGGCTTGCTCGCGAAGGCGGCCGGCCAGGCACAAAAAATCCCCCGGGGCTGAACACCACCGGGGGATTTTTTATGCCTGGCAAATCTTACCGCTGATGCACCAGATTCCCCGCCGCATAAGTCTGCAGCACCGTCCGGTCATCCCCCAGCGTCATCAACACGAACAACGTCTCGGCGATGTTGTTGGCCTGTTTCAGGCGGTAGCCCAGCAGCGGCGTGGCGTTGTAGTCCAGTACCAGGAAGTCGGCGTCGGTGCCCGGTTGCAGGTTGCCGATCCTGTCTTCCAGGCGCAGCGCACGGGCGCCACCGAGGGTTGCCAGGTACAGCGACTTGAACGGGCTCAGGCGGGCGCCTTGCAGTTGCATGACCTTGTAGGCTTCGTTGAGGGTTTGCAGCAGCGAGAAACTGGTACCGCCGCCCACATCGGTGCCGATGCCGACGTTGAGCTTGTGCTTTTCGGCCATCGGCAGGTTGAACAGGCCGCTACCGAGGAAGAAGTTCGAGGTCGGGCAGAACGAAATGGCCGAGCCGGTTTCCGCCAGTCGTGCGCACTCGTCATCGCACAGGTGCACGCCGTGGGCGAACACCGAGCGCTCGCCGAGCAACTGGTAGTGATCGTAGACGTCCAGGTAGCCTTTGCGCTCCGGGAACAGTTCCTTGACCCACTCGATTTCCTTGAGGTTTTCGCTGATGTGGGTCTGCATGTACAGATCCGGGTATTCGGTCAGCAACTGGCCGGCCAGGGTGAGCTGCTCCGGGGTGCTGGTCGGTGCGAAACGCGGGGTGACGGCGTAGTGCAGGCGACCCTTGCCGTGCCAGCGCTCGATCAGCGCCTTGCTTTCCACGTAGCTGGATTCGGCGGTGTCGGTCAGGTAGTCGGGCGCGTTGCGGTCCATCATCACCTTGCCGGCGATCATGCGCAGGTCCAGCTGTTGGGCGGCTTCGAAGAACGAATTCACCGATTGCGGGTGCACGCTGCCGAACACCAGCGCGGTGGTGGTGCCGTTGCGCAGCAGTTCCTTGATGAAAATGTCCGCGACTTCGTCGGCATGGGCCTTGTCGGCGAACTGGCTTTCGCACGGGAAGGTGTAGGTGTTGAGCCAGTCCAGCAATTGCTCGCCGTAGGCGCCAACCATGCCGGTTTGCGGCAAATGGATGTGGGTGTCGATGAAGCCGGGAGTGATCAGCGCGTCCTGGTAGTGGGTGATTTCGACGTCAGCGGCCAGGGTTGGCAGCAGTTCGCTGGCGTGGCCGAGGGCGCTGATCTGGCCGTTGTCCACAACCAGCAAGCCGTCTTCGAAGTACTCGTAGGAGGCTTCGATGCCGACTACGGCAGGGTCGGTGATGCTGTGCAGGATGGCGGCGCGGTAGGCTTTGCGAGTCAGAGGCATGAGAATTCTCAGTTGGAGGCTTGGCTGCGGCGTGACGCAGGCAGCAATTTGGCAATCGATCCGGTGCTGGCGGTGTGCTGACCGAAATTCGCGTTATAGGTGGCGATGATTTCGCCGGCGATGGAGATGGCGATTTCCACAGGCAACTTGCCTTTGACTTCGCCGATACCCATCGGGCAGCGCATGCGTTGCACGACGCTGGTGTCGAAGCCGCGGTCGCGCAGGCGATGTTCGAACTTCACGCGCTTGGTCTTCGAGCCGATCAGGCCGAAGTAGGCGAAGTCGTTGCGCTTGAGGATGGCGGCGGTGAGTTCGAGGTCGAGTTGATGGTTGTGGGTCATCACGATGCAATAGCTCCCGGCAGGGAGATCATCGACTTCATCCACCGGTTCTTCGCTGACGATCTTGCGCACGCCATGGGGGATCTGCTCGGGAAACTCCGCATCCCGCGAGTCGATCCAGCGCACCCGGCAAGGCAGGCTGGCCAACAGTGGCACCAGCGCCCGACCCACGTGGCCGGCACCGAATACGGCGATCTGCGCCTGTACCTGGCCCATCGGTTCGAACAGCAATACCGTGGCACCACCGCAGCATTGGCCGAGGCTGGCGCCGAGGCTGAAACGCTCCAGATGGGTGTCCTGCTTGCCGCTGGCCAGCATCTCGCGGGCAATCTGCATGGCCTTGTATTCCAGGTGTCCGCCACCGATGGTGTCGAAGGCCTGGTTCGCGCTGATGACCATCTTCGAGCCGGCATTGCGCGGCGTCGACCCGAGCTCTTCGATGATGGTTATCAGCACGCAGGGCTCACCCCGGTTTTGCAGGTCGGCGAGGGCGTCGATCCAGTTGTACATGTTCACCTCGACATTGTTGTTGTCTGTTCGGGCCTCTTCGCGAGCAAGCCCGCTCCCACATTTGGAATGCATTCCCCTGTGGGAGCGGGCTTGCTCGCGAAGGCGGCGCCTCGGTCCTAGAGCGAAGCCAGCTCGGTCTCAGCCTCGACAGCCTTCGCCGCCTTCAACTGGCGCATCTGCTCACAGCCCCACAACACCCGCTCCGGGGTCGCCGGTGCATCGATTTTCGGTTGATGTTTGTAATCGCCCAGGCTCGCCACGGCGTCCTTGATTGCACACCACGAGGCGATGCCAAGCATGAACGGCGGCTCGCCCACGGCCTTGGAGTGGAACACCGTGTCCTCGGGGTTCTTGCGGTTTTCCACCAGCTTCACCCGCAGGTCCAGCGGCATGTCTGCCACGGCCGGGATCTTGTAGCTGGCCGGGCCGTTGGTCATCAGCTTGCCCTTGTTGTTCCACACCAGCTCTTCCATGGTCAGCCAACCCATGCCCTGGATGAAACCGCCCTCGACCTGACCGATGTCGATGGCCGGGTTCAGCGAGGCGCCGACGTCGTGGAGGATGTCGGTGCGCAGCATCTTGTATTCGCCGGTCAGGGTGTCGACCAGCACTTCGCAGCACGCCGCACCAAAGGCGAAGTAGTAGAACGGCCGGCCACGGGCCTGGCTGCGGTCGTAGTAGATTTTCGGGGTCTTGTAGAACCCGGTGCTCGACAGCGACACCTGGGCGAAATACGCCTGCTGGATCAGCGCTTCGAAGGTCAGGATATGGTCGCGAACCCGCACGTGACCGTTGTGGAATTCCACGTCCTCTTCGCTGACCTTGTATTGGCGGGCAGCGAATTCCACCAGGCGTTGCTTGATGGTTTCCGCGGCGTTCTGCGCGGCCTTGCCGTTCAGGTCGGCGCCACTGGAGGCGGCGGTGGGCGAGGTGTTCGGCACCTTGTCGGTGTTGGTCGCGGTGATCTGCACGCGGTCCATCTCCACCTGGAACACTTCAGCCACGACCTGCGCGACCTTGGTGTTCAGGCCCTGGCCCATTTCGGTGCCGCCGTGGTTGAGGTGGATGCTGCCGTCGGTGTAGACGTGCACCAGGGCGCCTGCCTGGTTGAGGAAGCTGGCGGTGAAGGAAATGCCGAATTTCACCGGGGTCAGCGCCAGGCCTTTTTTCAGGATCGGGCTGTTGGCGTTGTATCGACGGATGGCTTCGCGACGCTCGGCGTACTGGCTGCTTTCTTCCAGTTCGGCGGTCATCTCTTCGAGCATGTTGTGCTCGACCGTCTGGTAGTAATGGGTGACGTTGCGCTCGGTCTTGCCGTAGTAGTTGGCCTTGCGCACTGCCAGTGGGTCGAGGTTCAGATGCCGGGCAATCGCGTCCATCACTTCTTCGATGGCGACCATGCCTTGCGGGCCGCCGAAACCACGGTAGGCGGTGTTCGACGCAGTGTTCGTCTTGCAGCGATAACCGTTGATGGTCGCGTCGCCCAGGTAGTACGAGTTGTCGGAGTGGAACATGGCACGGTCAACAATCGAGTTCGACAGGTCCGGCGAGCAGCCGCAGTTACCCGCCAGTTCCAGCTGGATGCCATGCAGGCGTCCGCTGTCGTCGAAGCCCACGTCGTATTCGACATAGAACGGATGGCGCTTGCCGGTCATCAGCATGTCTTCGACCCGTGGCAGGCGCATCTTGGTCGGTTGGCCGGTCAGGTGCGCGATCACCGCGCACAGGCAGGCCGGGCTCGCGGCCTGGGTTTCCTTGCCGCCGAAACCGCCGCCCATGCGGCGCATGTCGACGACGATCTTGTTCATCGACACGTCCAGCACTTCAGCCACCAGTTTTTGCACTTCGGTGGGGTTCTGCGTGGAGCAGTAGACGATCATGCCGCCGTCTTCGGTGGGCATTACCGAAGAGATCTGGGTTTCGAGGTAGAAGTGCTCCTGGCCGCCGATGTGCAGCGTGCCCTGGATACGGTTTTTCGCGGTCGCCAATGCCCCTGTCGAATCACCGCGTTGATGGGTGTGGGTGTCCAGCACGAAATGCTTTTTGCGATAGGCCTCGACCACGTCCAGCACTGGTTCCAGGTCTTCGTATTCGATCACGGCGGCCATGGCGGCCTTGCGTGCGGTCTCCAGGTCGCGGGCGGCCACGGCCACCACTACCTGACCGACGAACTGCACCGTGTCGATGGCCAGCAACGGGTCGCCGGGCATCAATGGGCCGATGTCTTTCAGGCCCGGTACGTCTTCGTGGGTAATGGCGATGCGCACGCCTTCGAAGGCGTAGCAGGGCGCGGTGTCGATGCTGATGATGCGGGCATGGGCGCGGTCCGACATGCGTGCATAGACGTGCAACTGGTTCGGAAACTCCAGGCGATCGTCGATGTACTGGGCTTCACCGGCGACATGCTTGGCGGCGCTGTCGTGCTTGACGCTGCGGCCGACACCGGTGGTCAGGTCCTTGGCGAACAGTTCAGCCAGTTCGGCTTGGGTCTTCTCTACGGCGTGATGATTAGACATAAGCGGTCACCCGAGTCTCGATGTGCGGTGTTTGCAGTTCGATGAAGTATTTGCGCAGCAGGTTTTGCGCGCTGAGCAGGCGATATTCCTTGCTGGCGCGGAAGTCCGAGAGCGGCGTGAAATCTTCGCCCAAGGCAGCGCAGGCGCGTTCAACAGTCGCGTTGTTGAACGGCGAACCGAGCAATGCGGCTTCGCAGGCTGCGGCACGTTTCGGAATGGCGGCCATGCCGCCGAAGGCAACGCGGGCCTCGGCCACCACGCCGTTTTCCAGGCGGATGTTGAAGGCGGCGCACACGGCGGAAATGTCGTCGTCCAGGCGCTTGGAAACCTTATAGGCGCGGAACAGTTTTTCGACGCTGGCGCCCGGCACGATGATCTTCTCGATGAACTCGCTTTCCTGGCGCGCGGTGACGCGGTAATCGATGAAGTAATCTTCCAGCGCCAGGGTGCGGCGGGTTTCGCCTTTGCACAGCACGATTTGCGCGCCGAGGGCGATCAGCAGGGGTGGCGAGTCACCAATCGGCGAGGCGTTGCCGATGTTGCCGCCGAGGGTGCCCTGGTTGCGGATCTGCAGGGAGGCGAAGCGGTGCAGCAATTCACCGAAGTCCGGGTACTCGGCGTTCAAGGCCTCGTAGCAATCGGAAAGGGCCGTGGCGGCGCCGATTTCCAGGCGATCGTCAAAACGTTCGATGCGTTTCATCTCGGCGACGTTGCCGACGTAGATCATCACCGGCAGGGTGCGGTGGAACTGCGTGACTTCCAGCGCCAGGTCGGTACCGCCGGCCAGCAGGCGGGCCTGTGGATAAGCGTCGTAGAGGTCGGCCAGGTCGGCCACGGTCAGCGGCACCAGGCAGCGTTTGTCGCCGCTGTTGAGCTCGCCGATATCGGTAGGGGCAATGGCTTTCAGGCGCGCGATGGTGTCGGCCTCGCGGGCGTCGAACTGGTCCGGTTGCTTGCCGCAGCAGGACTGCTCGGCGGCTTCCAGGATCGGGCGGTAGCCGGTGCAGCGGCAGAGGTTGCCGGCCAGTGCCTCGTGGGCCTTGGCATGATCCGGTGCATCGCTGTTCTTTTGCAGGGCAAACAGCGACATCACGAAACCCGGGGTACAGAAGCCGCATTGCGAGCCATGGCACTCGACCATGGCCTTCTGCACGCTGTGCAGTTGACCCTTGTGCTTGAGGTCTTCAACGCTGATCAGTTGTTTGCCGTGCAGGGACGAGACGAAGGTCAGGCACGAGTTGAGGCTGCGATAGCGAATGTGTTCGCGGCCGTCATCATCCGTCTGCAATTCGCCGACCACCACGGTGCAGGCACCGCAGTCACCGCTGGCGCAGCCTTCTTTGGTGCCGGGCTTGCCCACATGGTCGCGCAGATAATTGAGCACGGTCAGGTTCGGGTCCAGGGCGTGCTCGCTACGGAGTTCCTGGTTTAGTAAAAACTGGATCACGGAAGGCCTCGCAGACTCATTATTGTTGTTAACCGATAGGACCGAATTTAGCAGGTCTGACTTTTCGGTCAATGATTTTCTGACTTAAAGGTCAGGAAAATGCATTTTGTCGATCAACCACCTGTTCCTTAATTATTGTCGTAGGTTCGATAGCCTGCCTTTTTGCTTGAATTAGCTTGAATCGTGCCAAAAACCTCCGGGCGGGCACTCCGCCCTGAGCCAGCAATTGCGCTACACTGCGCCGCTCGTACAGATCGAAGAGTTTGAAGGACAACCATGACGTTCAAGGCGCCGGACAGCCTCGCCGAGCAAATCGCTCACCACCTCGCCGAACGCATCATTCGCGGTGAAATGAAGCCCGGGGAGCGCATCCAGGAACAGAAGGTCACGCTGGCCCTCAATGTCAGCCGTGGTTCGGTCCGCGAGGCCTTGCTGATCCTCGAGCGTCGGCACCTGATCGCGATCCTGCCGCGACGTGGCGCCCATGTCACCGAGCTCACGCCACACAAGGTGCAGAGCCTGTGCACGCTGATGAGCGAGATGTACATCCTGCTGGCCAACTCCGTGGCCAGCGGCTGGAAAGTCCAGGCTGACCTGGCGCCGTTCGTGCAGATCCAGCAGCGCCTGACCGCCAGCTACGAGCGCCAGGACATCCACACCTTCGTCGACGACAGTTTCAGCGTGATGCGTGCCACCTACGGGTTTGCCAACAACCCGTACCTGCAGGAAACCGTCGAGAACCTGCAGCCGGCCATGAGTCGCGCCTATTTCCTTGCCCTGGACCAGCGCAAGGCGTCGATGAGCGAGTTCCTGGAACTGTTCGAACGCTTGCTCGCGGCCGTGATTGCCCGTGACTTTGCGCAGATTCGCGTGGTGCTGACGGCTTACGCCCAGCGCAGTTGCGATCTGGTGATCTCCGCTCTGACGGACGCCTGAGCGTGCGCTTAAAGTGCATCAAGCTGGCGGGGTTCAAGTCCTTCGTCGACCCGACCACGGTGAACTTCCCCAGTAACATGGCGGCAGTGGTCGGGCCCAATGGCTGCGGCAAGTCGAACATCATCGACGCCGTGCGCTGGGTGATGGGCGAAAGTTCGGCGAAAAACCTGCGCGGCGAGTCGATGACCGACGTCATCTTCAACGGCTCCACCAGCCGCAAGCCGGTGAGCCAGGCCAGCATCGAACTGGTGTTCGATAATTCCGACGGGACACTGCTCGGCGAGTACGCTGCCTACGCGGAAATTTCCATTCGCCGCAAGGTGACCCGCGACAGCCAGACTACGTATTACCTCAACGGCACCAAATGCCGGCGCCGCGACATCACTGACATCTTCCTCGGCACCGGCCTTGGTCCGCGCAGCTACTCGATCATCGAGCAGGGGATGATCTCCAAGCTGATCGAGTCCAAGCCCGAGGATTTGCGCAACTTCATCGAAGAGGCCGCGGGCATCTCCAAGTACAAGGAGCGCCGGCGCGAGACGGAAAACCGTATCCGCCGCACCCACGAAAACCTTGAGCGCCTCACCGACCTGCGTGAAGAGCTTGAGCGTCAGCTCGAACGCCTGCACCGCCAGGCCGAGGCCGCCAAGAAGTATCAGGAATTCAAGGGCGAGGAGCGCCAGCTCAAGGCCCAGCTGTCGGCCCTGCGCTGGCAGGCGCTGAACGATCAGGTCGGCCAGCGTGAAGCGATCATCGGTAACCAGGAAGTTTCCTTCGAAGCCCTGGTGGCCGAACAGCGCAATGCCGACGCGAGCATCGAGCGCCTGCGTGACGGGCATCACGACCTGTCGGAACGCTTCAATCTGGTGCAAGGGCGCTTCTACTCGGTCGGCGGCGACATTGCCCGGGTCGAGCAGAGCATCCAGCATGGCCAGCAGCGTCTGCGGCAATTGCAGGACGACCTGAAAGAGGCCGAGCGCGCGCGCCTGGAAACCGAATCTCACCTCGGCCACGACCGCACGCTGCTGCTGACCCTAGGTGAAGAGCTGGACATGCTCACCCCGGAACAGGAAGTCACCAGCGCCGCTGCCGAAGAGGCCGCCGCCGCGCTGGAAGAATCCGAAACCACCATGCATGGCTGGCAGGAGCAGTGGGATACGTTCAACCTCACCGCCGCCGAGCCGCGCCGTCAGGCCGAAGTGCAGCAATCGCGGATCCAGCAGCTGGAAACCAGCCTTGAGCGCCTGGCCGATCGGCAGAAGCGTCTTGGCGAAGAGCGCGCCTTGCTCTCGGCGGACCCGGAAGACGCGGCGATCATGGAACTCAGCGAGCAGCTCGCTGAATCCGAAGCGACCCTCGAGGATTTGCAGACCAGCGAAGAAGCGCAGGTCGAAAAACTTGAGCAATTGCGTCAGGAGCTGCAGCAGGCTCTGTCGGCGCAACAGCAGGCCCAGGGTGATTTGCAGCGGCTCAACGGTCGGCTGGCTTCGCTCGAAGCCTTGCAGCAAGCCGCGCTCGACCCGGGCACCGGCACCGCCGAGTGGCTGCGCGAACAGCACCTGGCGGATCGTCCACGCCTGGCCGAAGGCCTCAAGGTTGAAGCCGGTTGGGAACTGGCGGTGGAAACCGTGCTTGGTGCCGACCTGCAAGCGGTGCTGGTGGACGATTTCAACCATTTCGATCTGTCGGGCTTTGCCCAGGGCGATCTGCGTTTGCTCAGCCCGGCCAGCGATGGCGTACGAGTGCCGGGCAGCTTGCTGGACAAGGTCGAGGCGCAGATCGACCTGTCGCCATGGCTGGGGCAGGTCAAACCGGTCGACAGCCTGGAACAGGCCTTGGCCTTGCGCGGGCAACTGGCTGCCGGGCAGAGCCTGATCAGCCGTGACGGTTACTGGGTCGGTCGGCATTTTCTGCGTGTGCGCCGGGCCAGTGAAGCGGAAAGCGGCGTGCTCGCCCGAGGTCAGGAAATCCAGCAACTGGGCCTTGAGCGCGAAACGCTTGAAGCCGCTGTCGAAACCCTCGAAACCCAGCTGCAGAATCTCAGGGCGCAGCAGCGTCAGCAAGAAAACGGTCGCGAACATTTGCGCCGCTTGCTGCAGGACGAAGCGCGTCAGCAAGGTGAATTGAAGGCTCAGTTGTCGGCCGGTAAAGCCAAGGCCGAACAGTTGACCCTGCGCCGTACCCGCCTCGACGAAGAGCTCAGCGAGCTGGACGAGCAGCGCGCCCTGGAGCACGAAAACATCGGTGAAGCGCGCCTGCAATTGCAGGAAGCCCTCGACAGCATGGCGCTGGACACCGAGCAGCGCGAGCTGCTGTTGGCGCAGCGCGACAGCTTGCGTGAGCGCCTGGACCGGGTACGTCAGGAGGCGCGGCAACACAAGGATCATGCGCACCAGTTGGCGGTGCGTTTGGGCTCGCTCAAGGCACAGCATGATTCGACGCGCCAGGCGCTGGAGCGGCTGGAGATGCAGTCCGAGCGGCTGACCGAAAAGCGCGAACAACTGAGCCTCAATCTGGAGGAGGGCGAAGCGCCACTGGAAGAACTGCGTTTGAAGCTCGAGGAGTTGCTCGACAAACGCATGACCGTCGACGAGGAACTCAAGACCGCACAGATCGCCCTCGAAGACGCCGACCGCGAGTTGCGCGACGCCGAGAAGCGCCGCAGCCAGGCCGAACAACAATCCCAGTTGATTCGCGGTCAGCTCGAAACCCAGCGTATGGAATGGCAAGCCCTGACCGTGCGCCGCAAGACCTTGCAGGACCAGTTGCTGGAAGACGGCTACGATCTCCACGGCGTGCTCGCGACCTTGACTGCCGAGGCCAGCGAGAAAGACGCCGAGGAAGAACTCGAGCGCATCGCCGCGAGGATTCAGCGCCTGGGCGCGATCAACCTCGCGGCCATCGATGAGTACCAGCAGCAATCGGAGCGCAAGCGTTATCTGGATGCCCAGAACGACGATCTGGTGGAAGCCCTTGAAACCCTTGAGAACGTGATTCGCAAGATCGACAAGGAAACCCGCAACCGTTTCAAGGATACCTTTGATCAGATCAATGGCGGTTTACAGGCGCTTTTCCCAAAAGTTTTCGGTGGAGGCCGCGCGTATTTGGAACTGACGGGCGAAGATCTACTCGATACAGGGGTAACAATCATGGCGCAGCCGCCCGGGAAGAAGAACAGCACCATCCATTTGCTCTCCGGCGGCGAAAAAGCCCTGACCGCATTGGCCCTGGTTTTTGCGATCTTCAAGTTGAACCCGGCGCCGTTCTGCATGCTCGATGAGGTTGACGCGCCACTGGATGACGCTAACGTTGGACGCTACGCGCGATTGGTAAAAGAGATGTCACAGACAGTGCAGTTCATCTATATCACCCACAACAAGATCGCCATGGAAATGGCCGAGCAACTGATGGGTGTGACGATGCACGAACCCGGTTGTTCGCGTCTGGTGGCCGTGGATGTCGAGGAGGCGATGGCGATGGTGGACGCCTGAGTCGTGGCAGCAGGAAGGGGTGTTTATGGCTTGTAGGACTCTTTTCCACGCTTCGACTTGCTGGCCAATCGACATATTCGCGCTAGCCAACGTGGTAGACGGTGTAAAGTTGCCTTTGGTCGTGCTAGTTTAATGTCAATTTTTCGTATACGTGGGCAAAACGCCTGTCAGAACATAGAGTTGGCGCCACGTTTTAAAGCGGTTTACAGGTTGTAAACCCCTTATTTTTCAGCATTTTTTATAGAGGCACGGGATTACATGGAAATCGGTCTGCGCGAGTGGCTGATCGTCATCGGCATAATTGTCATTGCCGGTATTCTTTTCGATGGCTGGCGCCGTATGCGCGGCGGCAAGGGAAAACTGAAGTTCCGTCTTGATCGAAATCTGTCCAACTTGCCGGACGAGGACAGCAGCGCCGAGCTGCTGGGCCCGCCACGAGTGCTGGACACCCATAAAGAGCCGCAACTGGACGAGCAGGACCTGCCGTCGGTGAGCATGCCGGCCCGGGAGCCTCGCGAGTCGGGTTCCAAGCGCGGCAAGCGTAGCCACAGCGAGCCTTCCCAGGGCGACATGAACCTCAGCCTGGATCTGGATGGTGGCCCGAGCTTCAGTAGCCGCGACGACGATTTCCCGGCCGAAGCCAAATCCTCGCCATCGGTCGCCGACAAGGATCAGCCGCAAGCCGAAGAAGTGTTGGTGATCAGCGTGATCTGCCGCGACCCTGCCGGCTTCAAGGGCCCGGCACTGTTGCAGAACATCCTGGAAAGCGGCCTGCGTTTCGGCGAGATGGATATTTTCCACCGTCACGAAAGCATGGCGGGCAACGGCGAAGTCCTGTTCTCGATGGCCAACGCCGTCAAGCCGGGCATATTCGACCTGGACGACATCGACCATTTCAGCACTCCGGCGGTGAGCTTCTTCCTCGGTCTGCCAGGCCCTCGCCATCCGAAGCAAGCCTTCGACGTGATGGTGGCCGCGGCGCGTAAACTGTCCCAGGAGCTCAACGGCGAACTGAAGGACGACCAGCGCAGCGTACTGACCGCCCAGACGATCGAGCACTACCGTCAGCGCATCGTGGAATTCGAACGCCGCGCATTGACCCAGAAACGTTGATTGAAATGGTTACTCCCGCGCGGCGCGCGGGATAATCGGCAAAACAGATTGAGCAGCCTCGGCTGCTCTTTTGCTTTATGAGAGAACACCCATGACCGCCGCCAAGAACCGCATTTTAGAGCTGCGCGCTGAGTTGGATCAGCACAACTATCGCTACCACGTGCTCGACGAGCCGAGCATTCCGGACGCCGAATACGACCGCTTGTTCAGCGAGCTCAAGGCGCTGGAAGCGGCCAATCCCGAACTGATCACCAGCGACTCGCCCACCCAGCGAGTGGGCAGCGCGGCGCTGTCGGCGTTTACCCAGGTGCGTCACGAAGTGCCGATGCTCAGCCTTGGCAACGCCTTCGAGGAAACCGACATGCGCGAGTTCGACCGCAGGGTGAGCGAAGGCCTGGATTTGCCGGCGGGCGACCTGTTCGGTGGTGGTGCCACCGTTGAATACAGCTGTGAGCCCAAGCTCGATGGCCTGGCCGTCAGCCTGCTGTATCAGGATGGCGTTCTGGTGCGCGGCGCGACTCGCGGCGATGGAACGACTGGCGAAGACATCAGCGTCAACGTGCGCACGGTACGCAACATTCCGCTCAAGCTGCACGGTACCGGCTGGCCGGCGACCCTGGAAGTGCGCGGCGAAGTGTTCATGTCCAAGGCCGGTTTCGAGCGGCTCAATGCCACGCAGCTGGAAGTCGGCGGCAAGACCTTCGCCAACCCGCGCAACGCGGCGGCAGGCAGTTTGCGCCAGCTGGATTCGAAGATCACCGCCAATCGTCCGCTGGAGTTCTGTTGCTACGGTATCGGCCAGGTGTCGGCGGACATTGCCGACACGCACATCGGCAATCTGCAGCAACTCAAGGCCTGGGGCATGCCGATCAGCCACGAGCTGAAACTGGCGCAGGGTATCGCCGAGTGCCTGGATTACTACCGCGACATCGGTGAGCGGCGCAACGCGCTGCCCTATGAAATCGACGGCGTGGTGTTCAAGGTCAACAGCATCGCCTCCCAGCGCGAACTGGGTTTTCGCGCCCGTGAGCCGCGTTGGGCCATCGCCCACAAATTCCCGGCGATGGAAGAGCTCACCGAACTGCTCGATGTGGAATTCCAGGTTGGCCGTACCGGTGCAGTGACGCCGGTGGCGCGTCTGAAACCGGTCAAGGTCGCCGGTGTCACGGTGGCCAACGCCACGCTGCACAACATGGATGAAGTGGCGCGCCTGGGCCTGATGATCGGTGACACGGTGATCATCCGTCGTGCGGGCGACGTGATTCCGCAAGTGGTACAGGTGGTCATCGAGCGCCGTCCGGAAAACGCCCGGCCGGTGCAGATTCCCGAGCAGTGCCCGGTGTGCGGCTCCCATGTCGAGCGCACGCAACTGATCAAGCGCAGCAAGGGCCGCGAGACGGTCAGCGAAGGCGCGGTGTACCGCTGCGTCGGCCGCCTGGCCTGTGGCGCGCAACTCAAGCAGGCAATCATTCACTTCGTGTCCCGGCGCGCCATGGACATCGAAGGCCTGGGCGAGAAGAGCGTCGAGCAGTTGGTGGACGAAGGCCTGGTGAGTTCGCCGGCCGACCTGTATGCCCTGACGTTCGAGCAGATCGTCGATCTGGAAGGCTTTGCCGAGCTGTCGAGCAAGAACCTGCTCAGCGCCATCGAAGACAGCAAGAAGCCGGGTCTGGCGCGGTTCATCTATGCGCTCGGCATACCCGATGTCGGCGAGGAGACCGCCAAGGTCCTGGCCCGCTCCCTGGGTTCGCTGGAGCGAGTGCAGCAGGCCTTGCCACAAGTGCTGACGTACTTGCCGGATGTTGGCCTGGAAGTCGCGTACGAAATCCACAGCTTCTTCGAGGACGCGCATAACCAGCAGGTGATCGCCGACTTGCTCAAGCATGGTTTGCAGATTCAGGATCAGGGCGAGCTTGGCGCCGAGTTTGCTGCCAGTACGACATTGGGTGGTTTCCTCGACAAACTGCACATTCCGTCGGTAGGGCCGGGCGGGGCGCAGAAGCTGGCGGACAAGTTCGGCACGCTGCAGGCGGTGATCGGTGCTGACTGGCTCGACATGCGCCAGGCGCTGCCGGAGAAACAAGCCAACTCCGTACGTGAGTTCTTTGCGCTCGAAGAAAATCGCCAATTGGCCGAAGCGGCCGAGAAGCAATTGCTTGATTTCGGCATGCACTGGCAGAGCGAGAAAAAGGTCGTCGAAGGCCTGCCACTGGCCGGGCAGACCTGGGTGCTGACCGGCTCCCTGGAGCTGATGAGCCGCGATGTGGCCAAGGACAAGCTCGAAAGCCTGGGGGCCAAGGTCGCCGGCTCGGTGTCGGCCAAGACCCATTGCGTGGTGGCCGGGCCGGGCGCGGGCTCCAAGTTGACCAAGGCCAATGAGCTGGGGTTGAAGGTGCTGGATGAGGAGGCGTTTGTCGGTTTCCTGAAGGATCACGGCATTTCGATCTGACACCATTCGCAAGCCCGCTCCCCCGGCCGATCTCGGTCAGATACAGCTGCCGGGAACGCCCAGTTCCATTGTGGGAGCGAGCCTGCTCGCGAAGAGGTCCGCACAGCCAACATCGACATCGCCAGGCACTCCGCCTTCGCGAGCAGGCTCGCTCCC
>NZ_JBKFTN010000013.1:0-27973 GCF_050432945.1 Pseudomonas sp. 18173 | reverse complement strand
CCTTCGCGAGCAGGCTCGCTCCCACAGTTTGATCTCCAGTGAATGCCAATCCTGGGGCCGCCTGAAATACCTGTGGGAGCGAGCCTGCTCGCGAAGGCGATCTCAATAGCCCCGCAAAAAGCAGGAACGATCTCATCCCGGGAATGATCTAGTCTTGGCACGCCCCAGGGAGAGATCGCCATGCACCGCTTCTTCGAACAGCTCAGCTCGCGCATCGCCGCGCCGTTCTTGGGCGAAAGTTCACGCAACAGCAAGGTCTGGCCGTGTCGTTGCGGGCAGTCGCTGTTCTTTCGCAACAGCCAGTGCCTGGCCTGTTCGGCGGCGTTGGGTTATCAGCCAGAGCAAAGTCGCTTGTCCTCACTGCAGCCGGGGGAGCAGGCGGGCACCTGGCTGCTTGATGTCGATCCGGAGGCTGGCCTGTTTCGACGTTGCGCCAATCTGGACTCCCCGGCGGCCTGTAATTGGTTGCTGCCTGCCAATGACCATGAGGCCTTGTGCGTTGCCTGCAGTCTCAATCGCACCATTCCCGATCTGTCGATAGCCGCCAATCACGAGCGCTGGCGCAAGGTGGAAACCGCCAAGCGGCGTCTGGTCGCGCAACTGGTCAGCCTGGGATTGCAGGTGGTTCCCAGGACAGTTGATGAAGAGGCAGGCCTGGCCTTCGATTTCATCGGCATGGACTTCGAAGGCAAGCCGCCCACCACCGGGCACGCCAATGGCCTGATCACCCTCGATATCAAGGAAGCCGACGACGCGCACCGCGAACAGGTGCGGGCGCAATTGCACGAACCCTATCGCACGCTGCTCGGGCATTTCCGTCACGAAGTCGGGCATTACTACTGGGACCGCTTGATCGCCAACAGCCATTGGCTGGAACCCTTTCGCCGGTTGTTCGGCGATGAGCGCGCCAGCTATGCCGAAGCCCTCGAGCGACATTATCAGCAAGGCGCGCCGCTCGACTGGCAGCAGCACTGCGTCAGCACCTACGCGACCATGCACCCGTGGGAAGACTGGGCGGAAACCTGGGCGCATTACCTGCACATGATGGACGCCGTGGACACCGCACTGGGCTTTGGCATGAGCGCCCGGGAATTGGACTTCGACTATCAGCCGTTTGCGCCTGAAGCCCTCTACGATCCCCGGCATCCCGGAGGCGCGGCTTTTCTGTCGTTCGTCAACGCATGGATCGAACTGGCCGGCATGCTCAATGAACTCTCACGCAGCATGGGGCAGCCGGATTTCTATCCGTTCGTCCTGCCGCTTGCGGTGATCACCAGGCTGCACTTTATCCACCTGGTGATTCAGCAAGAGGGCGGCAGGGCGGATGAGTTGCTTGAGGCGCAATAGCAAGTGCTTGAACCCCCTCATTTTTTTAATCCGAAACCAACGGTTGTAACTTCGCCTCAGATAGGTACAATGGCGCGGCTCGCCGACAGGTGAGCGTCGTTATGGTGACCCCATCGGTCCCCCCGCAACGATCAGCCGTGAACCCGGTCAGGCCTGGAAGGGAGCAGCCGCAGCGGTGACATTGTGTGCCGGGGTGTGGCTGGTGGGGTTACCACCTTAACGCCACGCGAGTGCTCTCTCGCGTTATTCTTCTGAAAAAAACCTTCTCTAGCTGCCAGGATCTTGTCCGGGGCGGTTTTTTGTCGTTTCCGATTTATCCACAGCCGCAGGCTCGCCACCGACATACAGCCGAACAGTCTCATCGATCTCCCCGGACGTCTTCATCCGTACCAGGGTGCGCAGAATGCGCTCCACCGGCACTCGCGGGTCGTTGCGTACGTAGCAGCCGACATTCTGCTCCTGCAGCACCGCGACGCTGTGCAGTTGCCGCTCCGGGAGCAGGCGCTGGTTGAACCAGTCCAGGCTCCATTGATTGCTGACGGCATAGCGGTTGCGGCCGGCGAGGAGTTTTTCCAGCACCTGTTCCTGGTTGCGTGCGTCGTCGCGATGCAACTGATCGGTGTCGAACAGCGGTTGCAGGGTCGGGTAGCTGTAGCTCAGCACAGTGCCCACGGACTGGTGTGGCAGATCCGCCGGGTTCACGGCGACGGGCTGCGCATGCCGGGCGATCAACAGGTCGGGCTGGGTAAAGAGCGGGATGCTCCAGATGTAGTTGCCGGACGGGTGGGGCAGCCACGATTGCGCGACATAACAGCGGACATCGATCTCGCCTTGTTCCATGGCGTTTTGCACTCGCCCGCGAGGCAACACATGGAATTCGGCCGGTACGCCGACCTGGGTCGCGAGACTGAGCATCAGGTCATAGAGGATACCCTGGGTCGGTTTGCCCCTTTCCAGTTGCACCATGGGCATGGTCCAACTGTCGGTTATCGCGAAGCGTAGCGGTGCTGGTGCGGCCGCGCCGTCCAGGCTGATCAACAGCAATGCCCCCAAGGCCAGCCTCATAAACACTCCGTTAAAAGCCCCCGATGTGCAGCTTAGCCAGAATACACGAGCGCACCGGATGCAATTTGTGCCTTGCTCCGCTAGCATTAGCCGCTTCTGCTTCCTTCGCTGCGACGGTTTTCGATGAGTTATCAGGTTCTTGCACGTAAATGGCGTCCGCGCTCGTTCCGCGAAATGGTCGGCCAGACCCATGTGCTCAAGGCTCTGATCAATGCCTTGGACAGCCAGCGGCTGCACCACGCCTACCTCTTTACCGGTACCCGTGGGGTCGGCAAGACCACCATCGCGCGGATCATTGCCAAATGTCTGAACTGTGAAACAGGTATCACTTCGACCCCCTGCGGCGAATGTTCGGTGTGCCGTGAAATCGACGAAGGCCGCTTTGTCGACCTGATCGAAATCGACGCCGCGAGCCGCACCAAGGTCGAAGATACCCGCGAATTGCTCGACAACGTGCAGTACGCCCCGAGCCGCGGGCGCTTCAAGGTCTACCTGATCGACGAAGTGCACATGCTTTCCAGCCATTCGTTCAACGCGCTGCTCAAAACCCTCGAGGAGCCGCCACCCTACGTCAAGTTCATCCTGGCGACCACTGACCCGCAGAAACTTCCGGCAACGATTCTGTCGCGGTGCCTGCAATTCTCCCTGAAGAACATGACGCCGGAACGCGTTGTCGAGCACTTGACCCACGTGCTGGGTGCCGAGAATGTGCCGTTCGAAGATGATGCACTGTGGTTGCTGGGCCGTGCCGCCGACGGGTCGATGCGCGATGCCATGAGCCTGACCGACCAGGCCATTGCCTTCGGTGAAGGCAAGGTCCTGGCCGCCGATGTGCGGGCGATGCTCGGGACCCTCGATCACGGGCAGGTCTACGACGTCCTGCATGCGCTGATCGAAGGCGATGCCAAGGCGTTGCTCGAAGCCGTCCGCCACCTGGCCGAACAGGGCCCGGACTGGAACGGCGTGCTTTCGGAAATTCTCAATGTGCTGCACCGCGTTGCCATCGCCCAGGCGTTGCCGGAAGGTGTCGATAACGGTCATGGCGACCGTGATCGCGTGCTGGCACTGGCCCAGGCGTTGCCGGCCGAAGACGTGCAGTTCTACTACCAGATGGGCCTGATCGGCCGCCGCGACTTGCCGCTGGCGCCGGATCCCCGGGGCGGTTTTGAAATGGTGTTGCTGCGGATGCTGGCGTTCCGCCCCGCAGACACCGCGGATGCCCCGAGGCAACCGCTAAAGCCAGTGGGGATCAGCCAGGCCACAGTTGATTCCGCAAACTCAGTGGCTGCCGCGCCGGTTGTTGCGCCGGTAGTCGCTGCGGCCGTTGCACCGATGGCGGCTGCACCCGTGGCAGCTCCAGCCCCTGCAGCGGAACCGGTAGCGCCTGTCGTTGTACCAGAACCTGCGCCAGAACCTGCGCCTGAGGTTGAAGCGGTGGTGGTCGAAGAGGTTGTCGACCTGCCATGGAATGACCCGGTCGAGCCTGCGCCTGTTCAGCAATCGGCGGTGGAGCCTGTACTGGAAACCGCCAGCGAACAACCCGAATTGCCACCGATGCCGTTGCCGACGCCGGACAGCGTGGTGCCGGACGCCCCGGAGTGGGCCGCCGCGCCGATCCCGGAACCTTCGGTGGCCGAGGTCGATGCCGCAACGCCGGGCATGGACCTGGATGACGAGCCGCCGCTGGACGAGGATTACATCGAGCCGGACATGGATTCGGCCTACAGTTACCTCGACGAACTGGCCAGCGAGCATGCCGCCGACCCGGCTCCGGAACCCGAGCCAGAGCCCGCGGCCATGCCGGCCACCGGCCTGGCCCTGCAATGGCTGGAGCTGTTCCCGAAATTGCCGATTTCCGGCATGACCGGCAGTATCGCCGCCAACTGCACGCTGATCGCGGTGGATGGCGACAATTGGCTGATGCACCTGGACCCGGCCCACAGTGCCTTGTTCAACGCCACTCAGCAGCGTCGCCTCAACGATGCGCTGAACCAGTATCACCAGCGCACGCTGACCCTGAACATCGAGCTGATCAAGCCCGAGCAGGAAACCCCGGCACAGGCGGCTTCACGTCGTCGCGCCGACCGCCAGCGCGAGGCGGAGGAATCGATCCACGGTGATCCGTTCATCCAGCAAATGATGCAGCAGTTCGGTGCGGTGATCCGTAACGATACTATTGAACCTGTCGACGCCCTGGTCACTCAGGGCTAATAACTGAAGGTGTCCGGCCGCATGGGCCGGGCGCTGTTTTGATCCAAGTACTTTTGAGGTGATTACCATGATGAAAGGTGGCATGGCCGGCCTGATGAAGCAGGCGCAGCAGATGCAGGAAAAAATGGCCAAGATGCAGGAAGAACTGGCCAACGCCGAAGTCACCGGTAAGGCCGGTGGCGATATGGTCACCGTGGTGATGACCGGTCGTCATGACGTCAAGAGCGTGACCATCGACCCAAGCCTGGTCGAAGGCATGAGCGAAGACGACAAGGAAATGCTCGAAGCGGTCATCGCATCCGCGGTCAACGATGCCGTGCGCAAGATCGAAGCCAACAGCCAGGACAAGATGGGCAGCATGACTGCCGGCATGCAACTGCCGCCGGGCATGAAGCTGCCATTCTGATTCGCGGAAGCGCGTCGGATCGGCTAACAGAAATGCCAGGCATAGCGCCTGGCATTTTTGTTTCTGGTCATCGGGCAGGTTGCATTTAAGGCATAAAGATAGATCGCATCGTTATAGCTGGTTATAAGAAATATCGCTATGCTGCGGGCCAGATTTCCCCTGCGATCGTTGTGGACGTATTCATGGAATTAGTGAACATCGGGTTGGTCGTCGCCGGGCTGGTTGTCGGCTTCATCGTCGGCATGACTGGCGTGGGTGGCGGGTCGCTCATGACGCCGATCCTGCTATGGTTCGGCATCAACCCGGCGACTGCGGTCGGTACCGATCTGCTGTACGCCGCCATCACCAAATCCAGCGGTGTACTGGTTCACCGAAAGAACAACAACATCGACTGGGCGATTACCGGCTGGCTGACCTTGGGCAGTGTGCCTGCGGTGGCGTTGACGCTGTGGTTTCTCAGCACCCTGCACAGCGCCCCCGAGGCGATGAACGCGATCATCAAGCAGGCTCTCGGTTTTGTGTTGTTTGCCACGGCGCTGGCGATCCTGTTCAAGAAGCGTTTGCTCGACTTCGCCCACAAACGCGCGGGCGGCAACTACAACCCCAGCGGATTGCGCCTGAATGCGATGACGGTCGTCACCGGGCTGGTCCTTGGCACCATGGTCGCGCTGACGTCCATCGGCGCCGGTGCACTGGGCACCGTGGCACTGTTCATTCTCTATCCGATGCTGCCGACCCGCCGCCTGGTGGGGACTGAAATCGCCCACGCCGTGCCGCTGACCCTGGTCGCGGGCCTTGGCCATGCCAGCATGGGCAACATGGATTGGCACGTCCTGGGTTACCTGCTGGTGGGCTCGTTGCCGGGGATTTACCTGGGCAGCCACCTGACCGGGCGCATCTCCGACGAACTGCTGCGCCCTTGCCTGGCGACCATGCTGTTGTTGATCGGTTACAAACTGGCGTTCTGATTCCATCCGCAACGCCAGCTTCATTCGCGGGTGAATATTTCCAGCAGATGCCCGTCCGGGTCATCGAAATACACCCGCCGTCCTCCCGCGTAATCATTGATCTCCCTCAGGCGCTGCTTGCCCGGGTCGGCCCACCACGGCTGACCGTTGGATTGCAGGCGTGCGAAGGCCGCATCGAAATCCTCGTCGCCTATCAGGAATGCGTAGTGCTGGGACGCTATCGGCGGGTCGTTGTCGTAGAAATCCAGTGACACGCCGTTATCGAACTTGACGATCAGCATGGGCCCGAAGGGCTGCGGGGCCGGCCGGCCAAGGAGGCCGGACAGGAAATTCGCCGAAACCTGTTTGTCCCGGCACCAGACAATGGTGTGGTTCAACTGGGCACTCATGCGCAAGTCCTCACGATGGATCGGGCGGGTTGTCATGAGTCTTCAGATTAGCTCAGCCTGTTGCGCTATGACCGCCCTGACCTAAGCTTGGGACAAGGCGAAAAACATTTGCGGTACGTTACCCGGAACGATCGCCGCGATGCGCAATCATTAGAGCGTGGATATCAGAAAGGAGATGCGCATGCTCATCAGGTCACTGACCCTGGCTACTTTGCTGGCGATTGCCGGCCCATTGTTCGCCGCTGATGACGGCTCACCGCTGGACATGGACAAGGGCAGGGTCCGGCCACTGATTGTCATTGCTCCGAGCACTGTTGATCCGGCTTGGGTCAGCCTGAAAAAGTCACTGGATGAACCGGCCAATCGCAAGGGATTCACCGACCGCAACCTGGTGCTCTACACGGTGCTCAACCTGATGGGCCAGCGCGATGGCAAGGACCTTGGGCCGCAAGACACGGCGGCGCTGATCCGCTCGCTCAAGCTGGGTGCCGGCGCCAAGACCAAAGTGATTCTGGTTGGCAAGGACGGCGAAAAGAAACTTGAACAATCGGACACCATCAAGCTGGATGAGATTTTCAGCGCCGTCGATCAACTGCCGGCGGCCGAGAAAGAATTTACCGCCACCGTGGCCGCTCCCGTCGCTGAGGCCGAACCGGCGGTCAAAGGCACCAAGGCCGGGAAAAACAACAAGCCGACGAAGCCCGCCAAACCACCTGAAATGCCGGATGACTGATCCAGCGCCGGCCCGCTTTCGGCGAGATTACGAAACCTGTGGGAGCGACAGTGCGTCGATCCCACATTGGTTCTTTGTACCGACCGGTTTTTACCAGTTGTAGCGATAACCCACGGTGGCCGCCCAGGGCTGTTCGATCTCACTGCCCTTGGTGTAACCGGCCTCGACAAAAAGGTTGTGTTGCTGCGCCATCGACACCTTCATTCCACCCCCGATTTCGGCCCTTGAACCTGGCAGGCGGCTGTCGAGTTTCGCGCCGTTGACCTTCACATGACCTTCGCCTGCGTGCTCGGTAATCCACGCCGCTTTGGCATAGGGTCTTATCGCAATGCCGTTATCCAGTTGCACATCGCGACCGAACAGGCCGCCGACACGACTTTGCAGTGATTTTATCGAATCCTGTTCAACGTCCAGTCCGTTGCTCGCCGTATAGCTGCCACCGCTGACGCTGGCCATTTGCAGCCCCGCCTGAGGCTCGACAAACCAGCCCTGGCCGAGTCCGATGGACTGGCCGATTTGAACATCGGCGCTCACCGCGTGGGTCTTGTAATGCGCCTTGACTGGCTCACCCAGGTTGCTGGTGATGTCGATGTCGTTGTCCAGCCGGCTGTATTTCAGCGCGCCATCAAGGTACAGCCCGCTGTGATCCAGATAACTGGCATAGGCACCGACACTGAGGCTGTCGATCTTGCCTTTGCTGGCCTCACCGAAATCCTGGCGTCCCTGGCCCTGGCCGAACAGACCGCCGACGTACAGCGTTCCGTCGGCGAGCGGCAGCGCCTTGTCGGCACCGATTTCCATACCGTTGACCTGTTGCTGGAGCGCGCGGCTGGTGTCTGTGTCCAGGCGTTGTTCGGCGCCATAGCCGCGGGTCCAGAGACCGCCCTTGTCCTTGCCCGAACGCAGATCGCCGAAATGGCCCGTGGTGGCGTGCATCTGGGCGCTGATCAGGGCCGTAGCGGCAATCTGGCTGGCGATGGCGGCGTTGGCGCCTTTGCTCAAGACCTCGGGCTGGGGCAGGCGAGGAGGCTGGACAGGGCTGACCGGCTCAGCAGGGTCCACAGGAAAAACCGGTTCTACCGGTGGCTGTACCGGCGGCTGCGCGGGCGGTTCTACAGGCGGCGTTACCGGCGGCTGCACGGGCGGTTCTACAGGCGGCAGTACCGGCGGCTGCGCGGGCGGTTCTACAGGCGGCAGTACCGGCGGCTGCGCGGGCGGTTCTACAGGCGGCAGTACCGGCGGCTGCGCGGGCGGTTCTACAGGCGGCAGTACCGGCGGCTGCGCGGGCGGTTCTACAGGCGGCAGTACCGGCGGCTGCGCGGGCGGTTCTACAGGCGGCAGTACCGGCGGCTGCGCGGGCGGTTCTACAGGCGGCAGTACCGGCGGCTGCGCGGGCGGTTCTACAGGCGGCAGTACCGGCGGCTGCACGGGTGGTTCTACAGGTGGCAGCACGGGCGGTTCAACAGGCGGCAGTACCGGCGGCTCTACAGGTGGCTCTACCGGCGGGGTGACCGGGTCGATCACGGCCAGATTGGCCAGGTACCAATCATTGCCCTGTTGCTGCAACTGGTAACGATAGGCGCCGACATCAATGGTCTGGCCAAAGAGCTTGAAACCACCACTGCCACCACTGCCGTTGACCAGCATCAGCGGCTGTTGCGGACCCGCAGGAGAACGACCCGAATCGGCAACCACCAGTGTGGGGGTGTCGCTGACCGGTCCCAGTACCTCGATCAAGTCGCCTTGCAAGGCGGCCAGGTCGGTATTCATCAGGAACGAGCCATTTCCCGTCAGCGGACCCTTGATCGTCAGGGTATGGAAGCCGTTGATCGCGGGATCGGCGAACCGGACCTGTCCGTCGATATGGTTTGACCCGCCGAGAATCGCATCGCCCTTTATTTGCAGGACGCCGCCGCTGTTGAGGGTTGTGTCGCTGGCGTCGGCGCCGGCGCCCAGGACCATCAGCCCGCCCTGGTTGATGGTGGAGAAGTGCACATGGGTGCCCGCGACGCTTTCCATCCTCCCGCCCTGATTGACGATGGTGTCGATGGCCGACGCGGATTCGTTTACCGACAGGACGCCGCCGTTGTTGACCGTCGTGAGTTGGGCAAATCCCCGTTGATAGACATTCAGTTCGCTGTGGTCGACTGAGGTGTTTTCGGCCTTGCCGTCCATGTACACGAACATGCCACCACTGTTGAGCCGGGTATTGCTGACCACCGCGTTGTGCGTCACATCGATAAACCCGTCATTGACCGTCGTGCCAAGGGCCGTGGCCGAATCCAGCAGGACCATCTGGCCACCATTCAAGACGCTGTCCTGGGCCGAGCCGGCATCGTTGACCATCAGCCATCCCAGCTGCGTTTCGTTGCCATTGACCGTGGTGCCGACCGATTGGCCCCAATCCCAGATGGCAACGCTGCCATGGTTGACCGTGCTGTCCCTGAGCACACCGCCGGTACCGATGTTCAGCGTGTTGCCGTCGTCAATCAGCACATTGGCCTGTGTTGTGGTCTGGCATGCGATTGCATCGCAACTGGCGGCATTCGCCAGACCTGACGTGGTCCCCAGCAACAGCAAGGCACCCGAGACCGAAACCCGAGAAAATCGCACACCCAAAGCAAACATAATGATCCGCCGACAACAGGGAGAAGAGGCGGCGAATTCTGCGCAGGCGCGAGGGTGGGGTAACGCTGGAGAATCCCAAGTTTTTGTAGGAATGGTCCTACAAGTTATCGCTGTCGATGACGCGCTGGATGTGCGCCTGCAATTGCTTCATCTGCTGGACGAAAGCCTCGAACAAACGATGTACTTCCTGTCGTGTGGTCGTTGCCTCGCAGCCTGATTCCAGGCGTTCGCAGGCCCCGATCAATGAAGTTGCCTGAATGATCCGCGCGCTGCCGAGGATTTTGTGGCATCGGCGGCCCATGGCGCTGAATTCGCCCGCGCAAAACAGGCCCTGCATGGCGTCGTAATCCTCCTGGTTGGTGCGCAGCACGGTCGTCAGCAACTGGCGGGTCATGGCCGCATCGCCGGCGGTAATGTCGGTAACCCTGGACAGGTCGAAACACGGCGCGCTGGCCTGGCGTGCCCGTTCGGCCTCGTGCAGGTAACGTTCCAGCGCGCTGCGGGTGAGTGGCTTGAACAGGCAGGCGTTCATGCCGGCTTCGAGGCAGCGCTGGATTTCCTCGGCCTGGGCATTGGCGGTCAGCCCCACCACATGGGTCGGTGTGCGACCTTCGGCCGCTTCAATGGCGCGCAACTGCCGGGTCATCCTGTCGCCGTTGAGCAGCGGCATGCTGCAGTCGGTGATCAGGTAGTCGAAAGTGCCCTGGCGCCACAGATTGAGGCCTTCCAGGCCGTTCTCGGCGCAGGTGACATGCAGTCCAAGGGATTCGAGCTGGCGCTGCAATACCACGCGATTGAATTCGTGATCCTCGACAATCAGCACGTTGCGTAGCGGCAGTGGCGGCAACGGCGCGGCATCGATGGGCGAGGGCGCGTCACCTTCGCTGACTGATGTCACCTGCAGTGTCAGCGTAAAGCATGACCCTTGGCCCGGGGTGCTGGTGCAGTCCAGTCGGCCACCCATCAGCCGGGTCAGTTGTTGACAGATGGCCAGGCCGAGACCGCTGCCGGTCTGCAATTCGCAGTCCTGGCCGACGAACTGGGTGTAGGGGCGGAACAGGTGCTGGCGTTGTTGTTCGTCCATGCCGATGCCGGTGTCTCGCACCGCCAGTCGCAGTGGGGCGAGCGGCGTATCGCTACCAAGGTTCAGTTCGACGGTCACCGTACCCTGCGCTGTGAACTTGATGGCATTGCTCACCAGATTGGACAGGATTTGCCGAAAGCGCAGCGCGTCGAGCTGCACCGCGTGGTCGGGACCGTGGCTGACAAACTCCAGAGTGAGGTTTTTCTGTTGGGCGAGGCTGGCGAAGCTCTGCAAAACCATGCGCGCCAGGTGTTGCGGGTAGCCAGGGGTGTTGCGCAATTCAAACTGCCCCGACTCGATCTTCGACAGGTCGAGAATCTCGCCAATCAGCTCCATCATGCCGTCGGCGGATTTCTGCGCGATGTCGATCAGTTCGGCGTCGGCGTCTTGCTCGGGCTGATGCTCGCGCAGCAGTTCGAGTACACCCACCAGCGCACTCATGGGCGTGCGGATTTCGTGGCTCATGACCGCCAGGAAATGGCTTTTGCCGCGATTGGCCGCCTCCGCCTGTTGCCTGGCCTGGATCAGCGCCTGTTGCAGGTGATGTTGTTCTGTCAGGTCGATCCAGCCGCCAATGACGCCGGTCATGGCGCCATTGGAGTCGCGGTACGGCAGCGCCCAATGGTAGACGTGGTGCGTCTGGCCTTTGACCGTCATGGTGAAGTTGTCGAAGGACGGCTCCCCGCTCTCCAGGGTTGCACGGTGAATCCGCTTGTAACTGTGGGCGTCATCCAGGGGCAGGATATTGGCTTCGATCAAGCCTTTGTTCTGCACCTGATCCAGCTCCACCTGCATGGTTTGCAGGTAGGCGCGATTGCAGGTCAGCAACAAGCCTTTGCGGTCGCGGACGTAGATCGGGTGCGGTGTGCCGTCCACCAGCACCTTCATGAACTCCAGCTGGTCGTTCAGGGCTTTTTGCGCCTTGAGGCGTTCGGCGATTTGCCGGCGCAGTCCGAAGTTCCAGGCAACCACCACCAGCAGCACCAGCACCATCCCCAGCACTGCCCGGAAGAACCAGTTTTTGTAGGCGCTCCAGCCGCCGTGGCTTTCCTGTGGGTTCTGCCAGCGGTTGGCCAGGGCACTCAATTCATCGGGCGAGATGTCGAGCAAGGCCTTGTCGATGATCGATGCCAGTTCGGTGTTCTGTTTGCCGCTGGCAAAGGCAATCAGCGCCGGTGGTGCGCCCAGCACCGAGTCGATTTGCAGCTGGTCACGGAAGAACCGGTCGATCAGGTAGCCGGCGCCCAGTTGCGGTTGAATCACACCTTCGACCTGACCTTCGGCCAGCAGCTCGTACGTCTCGATAGGTGTATCGACCTGTATCACCTTGATGTCAGGCCATTCGCGCTCCAGCCAGTTGGCCGCAGCGGAATCCTTGATGATCGCCACCGACTGCCCCTTGAGGCGGGCCAGGCCCAGGTGTTCAGGCTGCACTCGGGTGACCAGTACGAACGGGTTGATCATATAGGGCCGGGAGAACGCCAGCCGTTCCTCGCGCCGCTCACTGATGGTCAGCGCAGCGATCAGGGCGGGCGGCTCGCGTGCGGTGCGGCGGATCATGGCTTGCACCGAAGACACCTTGCGCGGGCGGAACACCAGGCCGGTGCGGTCGTTGATCATTTCCAGCAGATCGGCGGCCATGCCGCGCAACTGATCGCGCGAATCAAACAGGCTGAAGGGCGAATACAGGTCGTTGGCCAGCACTTCGATCTGCGGATGGTCCTTGATCCATTGCTGCTCGGAGGCGGTCAGTTGCAAGCGGTTGTAGCCAAGCCCCGGGTTGGCGCCGATACCCCAGCGACGGGCGATCACTTCGCGCTCCTGGGGCGACAGGGTTGCCAGCGCGCTATTGAGCAGGGTCAGTAGCTGGCTGTTCTGGCGCTGTACGGCAAAACTGAATCCCAGGCCTTCGGAGTCACGCTGGATGGTTTGCTTCAGGCTCTGTTGGTAACTGCGCTCGAGCAGATACTGTGCGGAAATAGCATCGGTGAGCAGCACCAGGCCTTCGCCATAGGCCACCATGCCGAGGCCGTGCTGGGTCGATTCGACGGTTTGCACCGGGTGCTCGGGAAACAGCGAGATCACCCGATCCCGTTGAATCCAGTCCGGGTCGAACAGCACCGTGGTTCCCGTTGGCAGTTCATTGTTCAGCCAGTGCGTGCCGAAGCGGCTGATCAGCACGGCCTGGTCGTAGGCGTAGGGCGCACTCAGGCGCAGGTCGTCGTGCTCCGTTTCCAGGTGATTGATCCCCGGCACCAGATCGATTTCGCCCCGCTGCAATGCGCTCAACGCATCGGACTGACGGGCATAGCGTTCGACATGCACACGTACGCCCAAGGCGCGCGTCAGCAGGTCGAGGTAGTCAGCCGAAAGGCCTTCGTAATCCTTTTGGCTGGCAGTGATGTCCAGTGGCGGACGGTCGGGCAGGTAAACACCGGCACGTAATTGGTCCTTGTGTTTCAGCCACTGGCGCTGGGTCGTGTTGAGCGAGAGGCTGATGTCGCTTGTGGTCGCACGGCTGAGCAGCGTCAGGGGATCGGCGCAGGCGGTCAGGGCCACCAGTAACAGGCCGAGTATTCCCGACAACCGCCGGACCAGTCGATTCATGGGTCAGACCAGGTCGTTGCGTTTGGCGAACTCGATCAACTCAAGCAAATTGCTGGCATTGAGCTTTTGCATCAGGCGGGTCTTGTAGGTGCTGATCGTCTTGTTGCTCAACAACATGTCGTCGGCGATCTGTTTGTTGCTCAGGCCTTGGGCCAGTCCGTGCAACACCTTGAGTTCGCGCCGGGTAATGCCGCTGAGCAGTTGCGCATCGTTGCGGGCGAAATCGCTGTGACGCACCGAATTGAGCGTACCGACCGGAAACCAGGACTTGCCACTGGCGACCGCCTTGAGTGCAGTCACGATTTCCACCGGGTCATCGACCTTCGATAAAAAGCCTGCTGCGCCGGCCCGCATGCATTGCGCGGCGTACGCCTGGCTCTTCAGCCCCGTGTGGACCAGGACATGCGCCGTACTGCCGCCGATGCGCAGGCGGTCGATCACCGCCATGCCGTCGATCTGCGGGATGTCCAGGTCGAGCACTATGGCATCGGGCTCGAGCTCGAATGCCTTGCTCAACGCGTCCACACCGTTGTCGCACTCGCCGACAATGACATGGCCTTCACGGGACAGAATCATCCCGATCGCCATGCGCACGACAGCGTGGTCATCGACCAACAGCACTTTCATGGATCAATCCTCATGTCCTGTTTCAGCATAGTCCTGCCGTCCAAAAGGACCCGGCAGACCAGATGCATGGCCTGGCGCAGTAAAAAAGAGGCGCGAATCCTACTTGGTTTGTGAGGCTATGCAAGGTGGGTCGACAGGCTGGCAGCGGTCGACAAGGCGGGTTAACGGGATTGGTCGGCGGTCGTGGATGGGGCTTTTACAGTCACGGCAAAGGGCAACCTCAAGCGGTCGCCCTTTTTTCGCAAGCGCGGATCAGTGTTATCGGGAGAGTGCACTCAGTACCTGATGCGCGATCTTCACTCGCTCTGAATTGGGGTAATTCTTGTTGGCCAGAATCACAATGCCGATGTCCTGCGATGGCACGAACGCCACGTAAGCGCCGAAGCCGCCGGTTGAACCTGTCTTGTTGATCAGTACGCTCTCCGGCTGCGTTTGCGGTGGGTTCAGCCACTGGACGGTATGCGCCTCCATGGCCATCGGTGTGGAGTTGCCGTCCAGCAAATGATCCAGTGTGATCGGGTAGTGATACATCTCCCAACCGAGGCCCTGGGTCATGTTGTCCACGGTGTAGTAACCGCTGTGAGTCAAGGCGATGGCTTGCTGCAACGGCTTTTCCAGAGACGCCGGTTTCATGTTCGCGTCGACATAGCCCAGCAAGTCCGCGGCGCTGGTTTTGATCCCGTAGGCCTCGGAATCCAGCGCGCCTGGGGTGACCCGCACCGGTTTGCCGTCCTTGTTGTAGCCCTGGGCGTACAGCGCCATCTGATCCTGCGGCACATGCACATAGGTGTGCTTGAGGCCCAGTTTCGGCAACAGGGTCTTCTCCATCAGGTCATCAAATGGCTGGCCCATGCTGTGGGCAGCGAGGTAGCCGAACAGGCCGAGGCTGGGGTTCGAATAAAGTCGGTGACTGCCGGGGGCATAGAGCGGTTTCCAATGTTTGTAGTAGCCGAGCATTTTGTCGGCCGAATCAGATTCGGCAGGGAATTGCAGCGGCAAGCCACCCGCGCTGTAGGTGCCCAGTTGCAGCACGCTGATGTTATCGAACGCACTGCCGCGCAGGGCCGGCAGGACCTGGCTGGCCTTGTCCGACAGCGACAGCTTGCCCGTGGCCTGGGCGTAAGCGGCGAGGGTGGCGGTGAAGGTCTTGCTGACGGAGCCGATCTCGAACAGGGTGTCTCGCGTGACGGGCTTGCCGGTTTCTTTCGAGGCGACGCCATAGTTGAAGTAACGCGCCCGGCCATTGACGGTGACTGCTACGGCCATGCCCTGAATGCCCTGGGCTTGCATCACCGGTAGTACAGCGTCGTTCACCACTGTTTCGATTTGATCCTGTGCAAAGCACTGGCCTGAGGCGAGCAGCACCATGCACGCCGCGATCGTTTTCAGCCTGTCCATGTTGAATGTTTCCGTCGTTGATTCAGTTGCACGTCATTTTAGGGGGTTAAGCGCTCTGCTCCGAGCGCTTTTTAAACCGGCCGCCAACAGGCGGCCACGCGCAACTGCCGTTTCAACGCACCAGGCAAGGCTGCTTGTTATCGAACTTCCAGCCCGGAATCAGGAACTGCATCGCCATGCTGTCATCCCGGGCGCCCAGGCCCATGCCTTTGTACAGTTCATGAGCCTTGGCGAGCTGATCCATGTCCAGTTCGACCCCCAGCCCCGGTTTCTGTGGCACTTGCACGCAGCCGTCGACGATTTGCAGCGGGGCCTTGGTCAGGCGCTGGCCGTCCTGCCAGATCCAGTGGGTATCGATGGCGGTGATCTCGCCCGGCGCGGCCGCCGCGACATGGGTGAACATCGCCAGGGAGATGTCGAAGTGGTTGTTGGAATGCGAACCCCAGGTCAGGCCCCATTCGTGGCACATCTGCGCCACGCGCACCGAGCCTTGCAGGGTCCAGAAGTGCGGGTCGGCCAGGGGAATGTCGACCGACTGCAACTGGATCGCGTGGCCCATCTCCCGCCAGTCGGTGGCGATCATGTTGGTCGCGGTTTTCAGCCCGGTGGCGCGGCGGAATTCAGCCATGACTTCGCGTCCCGAGTAACCGTTTTCCGCCCCGCACGGGTCTTCGGCATAGGCCAGGACGCGATGCTGGTCGCGGCACAGGCGGATGGCTTCCTTCAGTGACCAGGCGCCATTTGGATCAAGGGTGATGCGCGCCTCGGGGAAACGTTCGGCGAGGGCCGTGACCGCTTCGATTTCGGCATCGCCGCTGAGCACGCCACCCTTGAGTTTGAAGTCCTTGAAACCGTAACGGGCGTGGGCCGCCTCGGCCAGCCGGACCACCGCCTCGGCGGTCATGGCTTTTTCGTGACGCACGCGGAACCAGTCGTTGTCGGCGTCTGGCTCGCTGCGGTAGGCGAGGTCCGTTGCGTTGCGATCACCGACATAAAACAGATAACCAAGCATCTTCACTTCATCGCGTTGCTGGCCTTCGCCGAGCAAGGCGGCCACCGGCACGTCCAGGTGCTGGCCGAGCAGGTCGAGCAGTGCGGCTTCCAGGCCGGTGACGGCGTGGATGGTGATGCGCAGGTCGAAGGTCTGCAGACCACGGCCGCCGGCATCGCGGTCGGCGAAGGTCTGGCGTACCTGATTGAGAATTTTCTGATACGTGCCAATCGGGCTGCCGACTACCAGGCTGCGTGCGTCTTCGAGGGTCTGGCGAATGCGCTCGCCCCCCGGCACTTCGCCAACGCCTGTGTGCCCGGCGTTGTCCTTGAGGATCACGATATTGCGGGTGAAAAACGGGCCGTGGGCGCCGCTCAGGTTGAGCAGCATGCCATCGTGGCCGGCCACCGGAACCACTTGCATGCTGGTGATGACCGGGGCTTTTGCGGTGTCTTGTGCGTTCATTTTGCAATCCTTGAAAGGCGGAGTTCAGGCGTGGTTGGGCATGGGTTTGCCCGGCGCCACGGCAGGTGCGGATTTCGGCGTGTTGCGGGCGGCAAACACGATGATGGCGGCGATGATCGAGGTCGCGGCCAGGCCGTACAGCCCGCCCTGGATGGAGCCGGTGTGCTCTTCGAGCAGTCCGAAGGTGGTTGGCGCAACGAAGCCACCGAGGTTGCCCACCGAGTTGATCAGCGCGATGACGCCAGCGGCGATACGTGCATCCAGATAGGCCTGGGGAATCGGCCAGAACAGGGATGAGGCCGATTTGAAACCCAGTGCTGCAAAACAGATTGCAACGAAGGCGAAGACCGGCCCGCCGGTGGTGGACATGAACATTCCGGCAGCGGCGATCAGCAGGGCCGCGGCAACCCAGGCTTGCTGATGCTTCCACTTGGCCGACAGCGATGCGAAGGCGTACATGCCGACAATCGACAGCAACCACGGAATCGAGTTGAACAGCCCGACCTGGATGTCACTCAGGTCGCCCATCTTCTTGATGATGCTCGGCAGCCAGAAGGTCGCGGCGTAGATGGTCAGCTGGATAAAGAAGTAGATCAGGCAGAACAGGATGATCTGGCGGTCCTTGAGCAATTTGCCCAGTGACGGCTTGATCGGCGTAGCGGCTTCGCGGGCCAGTTGTTCGTCGTCAATGGCCTTGACCAGCGCGTCCTGCTCCTCACGGCTCAGCCATTTGGCATCGTGGGGCCTGGAGTCCAGCCAGAACCAGACGAACACGCACAACCCCACCGAGAACATGCCCTCGATGAAATACATCCATTGCCAGCCGTGCAGGCCCAGCCCTTCGATTTGCAGGAGCAAGCCGGACAGCGGGCCGGAGATCAGCGAGGCGACCGCCGAGCCACTGAGGAAAATGGCAATCGCCTTGCCACGCTCCGCGCCGGGCAACCAGCGGGTGAAGTAGTAGATCACCCCGGGGAAGAACCCGGCTTCGGCCACGCCCAGCAGAAAACGCAGGACGTAGAAGTGGGTTTCGTTCTGGATGAACGCCATGCCTGCGGCGACCAGGCCCCAGGTCAGCATGATGCGGGTCAGCCAGATGCGCGCGCCGACCTTTTGCAGAAGGATGTTGGAGGGCACTTCGAACAGGGCATAACCGATGAAGAACAGACCGGCACCGAGGCCATAGGCGGCAGCGCCAATGCCCAGGTCGTGTTCCATGTGGGCACGGACGAAGCCGATGTTCACGCGATCAATGTAATTGACGATGAACATGATGACGAACAGCGGCAAGACGTGACGTTTGACTTTGGCGATGGCGGACTTCAGCGCTGAACTGGCGTCGTCCTGCATCCCTGGGATGGATGTATTCACTGCGTTTTCTCCCACTCGTTATTTTTATGCGGGGTAAGGCTGGGTGCTGCGTTGTTGATAGACATCATACAACTAGATTTTTTCATCGCGCAACCACGTTTATTCAACAAAATAGCGTGATTGCAGAGGTTTTTTATTCCGTGATTGATGTCTTTTGGCTGTTTTGGTGACCGGATATGGGCTTGTTGTTGAGTGTTGTCATACAAGATAGGCGAGATTTTTCAGGATTCCCGTCAGGCGCGGTGCTACGATTCGATAGCCCTGATTTCCGGACACCCTCATGCAAGAAGACTTAGAAGCACCGGCCCGCAAGCGCAGCCACAACCTGGCCCATGACCTGGTGGAGAAACTGACCCAGCGCATCCTGCTCGGCCAGATGTTGCCCGGCGACAAGTTGCCGTCGGAGAACACCATCGTCCGGGAGCACGGGGTCAGTCGTACGGTGGTGCGTGAGGCGATCTCCAAGTTGCAGGCCTCGGGGCTGGTGGAAACCCGGCATGGCATTGGCACCTTTGTGATCGAGCGCGCACCGGAGCAGGGGCTGCGGCTGAATGTCGACACGGCATTGGGGGTGCGCAGCATTCTGGAGCTGCGCATGGGCCTGGAAACCCAGGCGGCCGCACTGGCGGCGATTCGCCGTACCGATCTGCAACTGGTGCAGATGCGTGAAGCGCTGGATGACTATCAAAGCCTGCTGGCCAACAACGACAGTTGCGTCGAAGCCGACCGGCGTTTTCATCTGCTGATCGCCGAAGCCACCGGCAACCTGTGCTTCACCGAAATCATGCAGCACCTGGGCAGTGCCATGATCCCGCGCACCCGGGTCAATGCGACCGAGCGTGGTGCCGTGGACTTGAGCAAGCTCGGCGAACTGGCCAACCTCGAGCACGAGGCGATCCTCAACGCCATCAAGCGCCAGGACCCGGACGCGGCGCGAGCGGCCATGTGGCTGCACCTGACCAACAGTCGCGACCGGTTTTCGGCTAGCTGAGGTTGTCTGTTTTTCAGAAGCACCGAGTCATCGTTCTTCGCGAGCAGGCTCGCTCCCACAGGAGATGTGTAGTGTTCACATGATCAATGTGGGAGCGAGCCTGCTCGCGAAGACGTCAGTCCAGGCAGCAAAAAACATGGATCAGACCCGAGCAACCTGAACAACAACAGCCCGCCGCTCCAGATTCAACGCCAGCACACTCGCCAACACCACCAGCCCGCCGACCACGATCATCAGCGTCGGCCGTTCGCCGAGCGCATAAGACGCAATCACCATCGCCGTCGGCGGGGTCAGATACAGGGTCATCGTCGCCCGGCTCAAATCGACATGCGCCAGTACATAGGCCCACGCCAGGTACGCCAGGGCACTCGGGAAAATCCCCAGGGTGAACACGGCGAACTGCACGTGCAGCGGTGCCAGGGCGACCTGCTCCATAAGGCCGGGCAGAAAGATCAACAACAGTGCTGTGCCGGACCACACCGTGTAGCACACCAGCGTCAGCCCGTCGTACCGCCCGGTGTGATGTTTTTGCAGGGCGAAGTAGAGACTCCAGGACACCGCCGCCAGCAGGATCAGCAAGCCGTGGGCATCGAGGCTGCCCAAGCCATGATCGCCCGCCACCACAATCACCACGCCAAACAACCCGAGCAGCACACAACCCCAGCGCCACAGGCTTACCTGATCCTTGAGCACGAAGCGCGCGATCAGTGTGCTGAACAGCGGCGTGGTCTGCGCCAGGACGCTCGAAGCGCCGGCGCTGACGCCCTGTTGCCCGAAGTTGATCGCCACGTGATGCAGGCTCACGGCAAAGAATCCCAGGCCGAACATCAGCGGCAGGTCGCGCAGGCCGGGCAGGCGGATGCCCTTGAATATCGCGACCACGGCCATGAACGCGGAGGCCAGCAGGAAGCGCAGGAGTGCCAGGTGCACGGGGTCGTAGGCCTGCAAGCCGATATGAATGCCGGTCGGGGAGTATCCCCAGCAGGCCACGACAAACGCCATGGCCAGGATGATTTTCCAGGGTGAAACGGGGGAGGGTGTGAGCGGCGTCATGGTCATGCACCTGTGGGCGGATGCAGCGAGTATCAGAAAGCGCATCGTTCGCCACAACTGACTTATACTGCGTAAACCGTTCACTTTTGGTGATGTATGGAGCTGGCACAAATTCGCATGTTCAAGACCGTGGCCGAGGTCGGCAGCATCGCCCGTGCCGCCGAGGTACTGCATTGCGTGCCGTCGAACATCACTGCACGGATCAAGGCCCTTGAGGCCGAGCTGGGGGTCGCGCTGTTTCTGCGCGAAGGGCGAGGGCTGCGCATCAGCCCGTCGGGGCAGACCTTCCTGGCCTACGCCTCGAAAATCCTTGCCCTCACCGCCGAGGCCAAGCGCGCGGTCGACCCTTCGGCCGAACCCTCCGGGCCGTTGCGCATCGGGGCCATCGAGTCATCGGCCACCGGGCGTTTGCCGCGTCTGCTGGCGAAATTCCACAAGCGTTTCCCGCAGGTGGCGCTGGAACTGACCACCGGCACCTGGGCCCAGTTGCTCGATGACACGCTCAATCACAAGCTCGACGGCGCAATCGTGGCGGTGGATGTCGAGCGTTCGCACCTCAAACGCACGCCGATGTACCGCGAAGACTTGCTGCTGATCGCCTCGACCTCTCTCGGACCGCTGCGCGACGTCACGGACCTGCAGGACAAGACGATGTTCCTTTGGCCCCAGGGCTGTCCGTACCGGGCGGCGATGGAGCATTGGTTATTGCGCAACGGGTTGGCGCTGCCGATTGTCAGCCTGGCCAGCTATGGCGCGATTGTCGGTTGCGTCAGCGCCGGGGCCGGCGTGGCGCTGGTGACTAAAGGGGTATTCGATCAATACGCCAAGGGCGCCGGGTGCGTGGCGTTCGAGTTTCCCGAATTGACGGCCATCGAGAGCCTGTTTTACTGGCACGAAAACGCCGGGGTTCACCCGGCGCGAGAGGCGTTTGTGGCGATGCTGCGGGAGGAGTTTGCGTAACGCAGTACCTGTGGGAGCTGGCTTGCCAGCGAAGTCGGTGTGTCAGACGACATTGATTTTGAATGTGCCGCCCACTTCGCGGGCAAGCCCGCTCCCACAGGGTTATGTGTGTATTTGGAGATCAGGTCGTACTCACATCCCGCATCAACAACCCGAACTCCAGGTCCACCGCATCCGGGATCGGCAGGTACACGGTGTGCCCGTCGCCCGGTGCAACGTCGATCGCTTCACCCCTGGCGTTTAGCAACTGATGCAGATCGAAGTGGAAGTTGCCCTTGGGCGTCATCAGTTCCATGTGGTCGCCCAGGCCGAAGCGGTTCTTCACCTTGACCTCGGCCAGGCGATCCTGGCGCCGCCCGGTCAATTCACCGACAAACTGCTGCCGCTCCGACACCGAGCTGCCGTTCTGGTAGTTCTGGTACTCGTCATGCACATGCCGACGCAGGAAGCCTTCGGTGTAGCCGCGCTGGGCGAGGGACTCCAGGTCCGTCATCAGGCCGCGGTCGAAGGCCCGGCCCGCCACAGCGTCGTCGATGGCCTGGCGATAGACCTGGGTGGTGCGTGCGCAATAGAAGTGGGATTTGGTCCGGCCTTCGATTTTCAGGGAATGCACGCCCATGTGCGTCAGGCGTTCGACGTGCTGCACGGCGCGCAGGTCCTTGGCGTTCATGATGTAAGTGCCGTGCTCGTCTTCGAAGGCGGGCATCTGTTCGCCGGGACGGTTGGCTTCCTGCAACAGGAACACCTGGTCGGTGGGCGCGCCGATGCCCAGGGTCGGTTCGGGGTCGTATGTCTGGACAATCTCGCCGAGCTGGTTTTCCGTGGCCGGCTGCGCCGAGTATTTCCAGCGACAGGCGTTGGTGCAGGTGCCCTGGTTGGCGTCGCGCCGGTTCATGTAGCCCGACAGCAGGCAACGGCCGGAATAGGCCATGCACAACGCGCCGTGCACGAACACTTCCAGTTCCATGGCCGGTACTTGCTGGCGAATCTCGGCGATTTCCTCCAGCGACAGCTCCCGCGACAGGATGATCCGGCTCAGGCCCTGCTGCTGCCAGAACTCGACGCTTGCCCAGTTCACCGTATTGGCCTGCACTGAAAGGTGGATCGGCATCAGCGGATAGTGCCGGCGCACCAGCACGATCAGGCCAGGGTCGGACATGATCAGCGCATCCGGGGCCATGGCGATCACCGGTTCAAGGTCCTTGAGGAAGGTCTTGAGCTTGGCGTTGTGCGGCGCGATGTTCACCACCACGTAGAAGCGCTTGCCCTGGGCCTGTGCTTCGCGAATGCCAAGGGCCAGGTTGGCGTGGTCGAATTCGTTGTTGCGCACCCGCAGGCTGTAGCGCGGCTGGCCGGCATACACGGCATCGGCACCGTAGGCGAAGGCGTAACGCATGTTTTTCAGGGTACCGGCGGGGGCGAGCAGTTCTGGGGCGGTGAGGTTCATGGCGGTGTCGGTCGCAAAAGCCGAACAGGGTAAACGTCCTGTGCCGGGGATTTATTGACCTGGATCCATGCCTGATCAACAAATCGATGGCACTCGCGCGAGCCGCAGCGGACTAAACATCAGGGCGGAAGTTTTTCGTCCCGAGCGGCACGGAACGGACATGAACGAAACGACCCTGCAGGACAAAACGCTGACGGTTTTGCTGGTGCTGGTGAGCGCGGCCTTCATCTGGATCCTGCTGCCGTTCTACGGCGCGGTGTTCTGGGCGGTGATCCTCGCCATCGTCTTTGCGCCACTGCAGCGTCGGCTGCAACTGAAGTTCGGCTGGCAGCGCAACCTGACGTCGCTGTGCACATTGAGCATCTGCCTGGTGATTGCGATTTTGCCGGTGATCGTCATCAGCGCCTTGCTGGTTCAGGAGGGCGCGACACTCTACAAAAGCGTCGAGAGCGGCGAACTGGACATTGCCGGCTACGTGGCGCAGTTCAAGCACAGCCTGCCGGTGTATTTCCAACACCTGCTGGATCGCTTCGGCATGGGTGAGTTGAACGGGCTGCGTGAGAAAATCGTCAAAAGTGCGATGACCGGCGGGCAGGTGCTGGCCTCTCAGGCCTTCAGTTTCGGCCAGGGCACGTTCGAGTTCGTCGTCAGTTTCTTCATCATGCTGTACCTGCTGTTCTTCTTCCTGCGCGACGGTGCGGAACTGGCGCGCAAGGTGCGCCTGGCGGTGCCGTTGCAGGAGCAGCAGAAGCGCCGTTTGCAGCTCAAGTTCAATCGTGTGGTGCGGGCCACGGTGAAGGGCAACCTGCTGGTGGCCATCACGCAAGGCGCGCTGGGGGGGCTGATTTTCTGGTGTCTGGACATTCCCAGCGTATTGCTCTGGGCGGTATTGATGGCGTTTCTGTCATTGCTGCCGGCGGTGGGGGCGGGAATCGTCTGGGCGCCGGTGGCGGCGTTTTTCCTGCTCACCGGGGCGATTTGGCAGGGCGTGGTGCTGGGGCTGTTCGGGATCTTCGTGATCGGGCTGGTGGACAATCTGCTCAGGCCGTTGCTGGTGGGCAAGGACACCCGGATGCCGGACTACATGATCCTGATCTCGACCCTCGGCGGCCTGGCGGTTTTCGGCTTGAACGGCTTTGTCATCGGCCCGTTGATCGCGGCCCTGTTCATGTCGAGCTGGGCGATTTTCATCGAAACCAAACCGCGGGTGCAGCTGCCCTAGGCGCTGAACCTGCCGGACTGGCCGGTGCCGATGCGTTGCGACAGTGCCTGGGCCGCGGGCAGCGAAGTGAGCGGACCGCTGATCTGCACGCCGTCCTGCACCAGATACCAGCAGGCGAGCATGCCCAGCTCCCTGAGCTGCGGGGGGACGGCGCTGCCGATAACGGACATGATCTGAACCTGGGACATGACAAGTACCTCCATCAATCTGTGGAGTCACTTTAAGGTCCGGGTGCCTTGAGGAGTAATCAACGCTTTTGATAGTGGTCATTGATGCCAGCGGGGGCAAACGACCGCTGGTCGGTCAGTTGACCACCTGATCGAGCATATGTACCACTTCCTGCTCGTTGAGCAGGCCCTTGCGCACCAGGTTTTGCGTCAGCAGCGAAAGAAACTTGGCGCTGCGATGACCTTCCAGGTGCTTGAGTTCGGTCAGTGCGTTGTACACCTTGCTGGAGGTGCACAGACCGACGATGCGGTGCGGGTTTTGCGTTGGCATGTGGTCGTCCTTGTTGTTATCAACCTGTTATCGACGGACAGCCCCGAGCTTGCGCAACTGTCATGACAAAAATATGACCGTTTTTCGCCGCACGGCAGAAAACGGGTCAGTCCATATTGCCCTTTTTCACCGCGCGCACTGTTCCGATAGCGACCTTGGAAAGATTTTTCCAGACCGGCAACGACAAACGGGCATAAAAAAAGCCCCGCTGTTTCAGCGGGGCTTGATGATTGCGTTACCAGCGGCCGTAGTGATGGCCGTAGTAGCCACGGGGTGGGCCGTAATAAACCGGTGGCGGGCCGTAGTAGACCGGTTGCTGGACATAAACCGGTGCCGGTTGGTAGTAAACCGGTGGCGGTGGTGCGTAATAGACCGGCGCAGGTTGGGCGTAGACCGGTTGCGGTGCGACATAGACCGGGCGATTGGCGTTGATCAGGGCCGAGCCGACAATGGCAGTACCGACGATCGCGCCAAACACCGCCGGGCCTTGCCAGTAATTACCACCACCATGGGCTTGCGCCTGTCCTGCGATAGCAAGGGCGCCGATCAGCAAGGCTACTGTGGGGACTTTACGGATCATGATAGTTCCTCGGTTCTTCAGCCCGGCGCTTGTGTCTGCAATAGACCCAAGGATTGTCGCGGGGATACTTCTAAGACAGCGTTTTTTCGAAAATCGGCACGGCCGTTGGGTAAATTTTGTGTAAGGTCTGTACCGACTTTCTTACCGACCCGTTCAAGTCCGTGCGAACAGGCTTATATGATCGGTCAGAACCCGATGGGGGGCTAATCCCGTCCATCCGAAAAGTGCATTCCAAGGAGCTTCCCCATGCAGATGAACCCCAACAAAGACACCCAGCTGTGCATGTCCCTTTCAGGGCGTCCCGGGAACTTTGGCCTGCGTTTTCATAATCATCTGTATGAACAGCTGGGCCTGAATTTTTACTACAAGGCCTTTGCCAGCGAGGACCTGCCAGGGGCCGTTGCCGGCATTCGCGCCCTGCGGATTCGTGGCTGTGGTGTGTCGATGCCGTTCAAGGAAGCCTGCATTGCCCTGGTCGATGAACTCGACGCCTCTGCCGCCGCCATTCAATCGATCAACACCATCGTCAACACCGACGGGCATCTCAAGGCCTACAACACCGATTACATCGCCGTTGCCCAGTTGCTGGAAAAACACCAGGTGCCCAAGGACTCGACCTTTGCCTTGCGTGGCAGTGGCGGCATGGCCAAGGCCGTGGCGAGCGCCCTGCGCGACGGCGGTTATGAACACGGCCTGATCGTGGCCCGCAACGAGCGCGCCGGGCAGGCGCTGGCGCAGTCGTTGGGGTATGAGTGGCAAGCCGAACTGGGCAGTCGCCGCCCGCAGATGCTGGTCAACGTCACCCCGATCGGCATGACGGGAGGACCGGAGGCCGAGCAAATGGCCTTTGCGCCCGAGGTGATCGAAAAAGCGGAAACTGTGTTCGATGTGGTGGCGATCCCCTCGGAAACGCCGCTGATCGTGCGTGCTCGTGCCGAAGGCAAGCGGGTCATTACCGGCCTGGAGGTGATCGCCATCCAGGCACTGGAGCAATTTGTGCTCTATACCGGCGTACGCCCGACAGACGAGCAATTCCACAAGGCCGTCGCGTTCGCCCGCAGCTAGGAGGTGTCCATGCATCCGCCCATTCTCAATCTGGATTCGGTCGAGCTTGAACCGCTGCCCGAAGCGTTTGCGCCGACGGGTGAAACCGCCGGTCGCTATCAACAGCGCCTGGCCCGCGTCGGCCAGCAATTGGGAGCGCAAAAGCTCGGTTACCGCTTGTATGTGCTGGAACCGGGCATGCGTGGCAGCCCGTTTCACAGTCATCGGGTCAATGAGGAGATGTTCTACGTCGTGGCCGGGCAAGGGGAGGTCCGCCTGGGATCGGAACGCTTTCCAATCCGCGCCGGTGATGTGATCGCCTGCCCGCCGGGCGGGCCTGAAAAGGCGCACCAGATCATCAATACCAGCAATGGCGAGTTGCGCTACCTGGCCGTCAGCACCCAGCAATCACCGGAGATCTGTGAATATCCCGATTCCGGCAAATACGCCGTGATGGATGATTTCAAGGTGGATGCCGAGGGCAATGCCTCGGGTTTTGTGGCGGTGGCCCGCCAGGCCGATGGCGTGGATTACTGGGACGGCGAGTAACCACAGGCACCGTCAAACCCCTGTAGGAGCTCGCTCGCGATGGACGTCAACGAAAACGCGTACTGTCTGAATGAGCGCGTCATCTGGACGTTTTTCGCGAGCAAGCTCGCTCCTACAGGTCTTGTGTCAGGCAAACATGCAGGCTATTCCAGTCGCGCCAAACGCTCTTCCAGCGCCGCAATCCGCGCTTCCAGTTCTTCGATCCGTTCAACAGAAACCCCGCCACTGCCACGCTCGGTCGGGTTGTGCCGTGCCGCCATGATCGCCTCGATATCCGCCGGGTCGCCCAAGGCGTGGGTATAGCGGTCTTCGCGCTGGCCGGCCTGGCGCGGTATCAGCACGGCCAGGCCCCGGGCGATCAGGCGTTCGAGTTGATGTACAACCTGTTCGGCGTCTTCGAACTCATGCATGCGGCCGCTGCGGGTCAGCAGTTCATTGACGGTCTGCGGGCCGCGCAGGAACATCAGCCCGCTCAGGATGACCTGCGCCGGCACCAGTTCCAGGGCCTTGTCGACCTTGTGCTCCCAGCGGTCGGCGCGGCTGCCCATCACCAGCCTGGTGAAACCGCGCCCTTCGAGGGCACGCAGGCTTTGGCCGACCTGGCCTGGTGTGAGGTTCATCACCGGCTCGCGGCTGGTTTTCTGGTTGCAGGCAATCACCAGGGCATTGAGGGTCAGGGGATAGGTTTCCGGGCTGGTGGCCTGTTTCTCGATCAACGAGCCCAGAATGCGGATTTCCGTGGTGTTGAGCCGGGGCTCATCGAAAGTCGTCTCTTGCTCAGCGCTCATGGTTCTGCATCCTTACCCGATTCATGTTTTTCACTTGCGTGGGTGCACTTTAGATGGGCAGGCGCCAAGCGCAACAGAATTCGCTGCGTCATTCGCGCAATGATGACAAAAAGTGTATGAAATATTAACGCCATTTTTACAATTGGCCGGGCACCGTATGCGGGGTCGCGCGCGAGCGCGTCCATCAGGGCGGGTATTGTTGGCGTCATCGCCCTGAACTGCTGAACCCTGCATCGAGTCGGCCGGTGTACTACACCTTCATTCGCCTCTGATAAAAGAAATCCAATAAAGGCGAGAGTGACTCCATGAGCCAAGACCTTTTTGTATCCGTACTGATTCCCGCCAAGAACGAAGCGAACAACCTCAAGCCGCTGCTTGAGGAAATCCGCGTGGCGCTGGCCGATGAATCCTACGAAATCATCGTCGTCGACGATGGCAGCACCGATTCGACCCTGCAGGAGTTGCGGCAGATGCGCCACGACGGCCTCAACACCCTGCGCATCCTCCATCACGAGCGTTCGCTGGGGCAGAGCACCTCGCTCTACCACGCC
>NZ_JBKFTN010000012.1:0-195635 GCF_050432945.1 Pseudomonas sp. 18173 | reverse complement strand
ACTGTCAGATCTGACAGGTCGGGTGGGGTTTCCGATGAGTGGTAGCGAGCTCGGCTGTCAGGGGGGAAGGGGGGCTTTGAGTGGATAGCGAGGGTGCCACTTCAAGGGCTTTGCAGAGTCTTCTGCCGCAGGATGTAAACCGTCACCAGCACCGCCTGCTCGCGAAGAGGACATGTCAGTCGACATCCTTGTTGAATGACACACCGCCTTCGCGAGCAGGCTCACTCCCTCCGGAGCTTGATGTGAACTTGAAAAGTCAGCTCAGCTCAAGCCAGATCGGCGCATGGTCCGAAGGTTTTTCCATGCCGCGCAGTTCGTAGTCCACCCCGGCGGCCTTCACCCGCGGCAGCAAGCCGTGGGAGGCGAGGATCAGGTCGATGCGCAGACCGCGCTTGGGCTCGTCTTCGAAGCCACGGCTGCGGTAGTCGAACCAGCTGAAGGTGTCGGTCACGTCCGGGTTCAAGTGACGGAAACTGTCGACCAGGCCCCAGTTTTTCAGGCGGGCCATCCACTCGCGCTCTTCGGGCAGGAAGCTGCATTTGCCGGTTTTCAGCCAGCGCTTCATGTTGTCGGGGCCGATGCCGATGTCGCAGTCTTCCGGGGAAATGTTCACATCGCCCATCACCACCAGTGGCTGGTCGTTCTTGAACTGGCTTTCCAGCAATTGCTGCAAATCGTTGTAGAAGCGTTCCTTGGCCGGGAATTTGGTCGGGTGGTCGCGGCTTTCGCCCTGTGGGAAATAACCGTTCATGATGGTCACCGGCACGCCGTTGGCGTCGGCGAAGGTGCCCCAGATGAAGCGTCGCTGGGCGTCTTCTTCGTCGGTGGCGAAACCTTTATGCAGGGCCAGCGGCTCCTGGCGCGAGAGCAGGGCGACGCCGTAGTGGCCCTTTTGCCCGTGGAAATACACGTGATAGCCCAGGGCCTTGACTTCATCGAGGGGGAACTGGTCGTCGTGGACCTTGGTTTCCTGCAGGCCGATCACATCGGGCTGGTGCTTTTCGATCAGCGCCGCCAGCTGATGGGGACGGGCGCGCAGCCCGTTGATGTTGAAGGAGACGATCTTCATGGTCGGCAGTCCTGGCAAAAGGGCGATGCTAGCTGACATGTGGGAATCGGGCCAGTGTGGGGTGAGGGGATTGGGTTTTGCCTGTCAGCTTTATGTGGGCAGTAATGGCCCCTTCGCGAGCAGGCTCGCTGCCACAGGGAATGGATGTGGTTTGTACCTTTGTGGGAGCGAGCCTGCTCGCGAAGGCGATTTCATTGCCTACACTGATTGCGGATCTGTAAGGAACTGTGTCAGCACCGATCAGCTCGTAACAACAAGAGCACAGCCATCCGAGCTGTGCCGGGGAGATCGACCGTCATGCCCGAAACTTCGACCGTTATCGCCGATATTCACATGCTCGACAGCGGCTACGCCCGCGAAGCGCGTTCGCTGCTGTACCAGGCTTATCGACACGAGCCGACCTTCGGTTATCTGTTCGAAGCCGAGCGCCCCGGTTACGAACAGCGGGTTCGCGCCACCGTGCGCGAACTGGTGACACAGCACTTTCTCCAGGACCTGCCGGCGATCGGCCTGCTGGTCAACGACCGCGTGATCGGCATCGCCCTGATCGCACCGCCGCAACGTCGTCTTGGCGTCACCGAAAGTTGGGCCTGGCGCCTGCGCATGGTGCTCAGCACAGGATTTCGCTGCACCCGTCGCTACCTCGAATATCACGCGGCCGTAGAGGCCTGCGTGCCAAACGACTCGGTGCACGTCCTGCCATTGCTGGGGGTACATCCGCAGTTCCAGGGCAAACACTTCGGCGAGCAGTTGCTGCAGGCCGTGCACAACTGGTGCGCGGTGGATGAAAACTCACAGGGCGTGATTCTCGACACCGGCAATCCGCGTTATCTGGAGTTCTACAAGCGTCAGGGCTATGAGGAAATCGGCGAGGTCGCCGTAGGACCAGTTCGCGAACACGTGTTTTTTCACCCCAATCCACAGGTGTTGCACAGCGCATCGGCCTGAACCGCGAACTTTCCGGGGATGTCATGCTCTATCACGCTCTCAAGCTCGTGATAGCATCCGCGCCTATGAAGTTTCCAGGAAGAAATACCAGCGGTGTGCTGATGCTGATGATCAGCTGCGCGGCGCTGGCACAAAGTGAATTGGATGTACGGGTCAAACCGTCCAATGATGAGCTCAAGGCCAATATAGAAGGCTATATCGGCAGCCTCGGCGATCGCGATGAACAGGCGTTGCTGCGCTTCAGCCGTGGCGCTGAGGAACAGGCTCGCAAGGCCGCCCAGGCCTTGGGTTATTACCAGCCGCAGATCGACAGCGAGGTGAAGGGCGGCGACACGCCGCGCCTGGTATTGAAGGTCGACCCCGGCGAGCCGGTGCGCCTGCGCAATGTCACGGTGCGCGTCGATGGTCCGGCAGCCTCCCTCAAGGCCTTTCGAGTCCCCAAGAGCGACGCGCTCAAGCCCGGTGCCGTGCTCAATCATGGCCACTACGAGGACGCCAAGCGCCTGATCCAGAATCAGGCTTCGCGCTATGGTTTTTTCAGCGGCCGCTTCACCCGTTCAAAACTGTCGGTCGACCCGCGAGCCGGCGTTGCCGACATCGAATTGATCTATGAAAGTGGCCCGCGCTATACCCTGGGCAAGGTCAGTTTCGAGGGTGATACGCCGTTCGATGACGAGCTGCTGCAGCGCATGGTGCCCTTCAAGGCCGGTACGCCCTATGACTCGGAACTGATCGCCGAACTCAATCAGAACCTGCAATCGAGCGGCTACTTCGAGGGCGTGCGCGTGGACGCGGCGCCCACGGCGTCCAAGGGCGATGCGATCCCGGTGGACGTCAAGCTTGAAACCCGCAAGCCACGGACCATGGGCCTGGGCCTGGGGTTCTCCACCGACGTCGGCCCACGGGCCAAGGCCAACTGGACCCGGCACTGGGTCAACGCACAAGGGCACAGTTACGGCTGGGAGGCCGAAATCTCGGCGCCGCGGCAAAACGTCGGGCTGTTCTACGACATTCCGCTGGACCCGCCACTGACAGACAAACTGCGTTTTGCCGGTGGCTATCAGAATGAGGACATCGCGGGCACCGACACCCACAGCAAGCTGCTGACCCTGGGCCCCGAGTGGCACAGCAAGTTGCCCAGCGGCTGGCAGCGGGTGGTGTCGCTGAAGTGGCAGCGCGAGGATTACCAACTGGGAGACGATTCGGGGCTCAGCAACTTGCTGATGCCCGGTGTGAGCTATTCGTACCTCAAAAGCGACAACCGCATCGACCCGCACAACGGTTATCGCCTGGCATTCGAAAGCAAAGTGGCCAAGGAAGGCCTGGGCTCCGACAGCAACCTGATCTACGGCACGGCATTGGTCAAAGGCCTGACCACGGTGTTCGACAACCATCGCTTCCTCGGGCGGGTGCAGGTCGGCGGCAGTGCCACCAACGGTTTCAAATCGGTGCCGCCGTCGTTGCGCTTCTTCGCCGGTGGCGACCAGAGTGTGCGCGGTTACGACTATCAGAGCCTGTCCCCGGAGAACTCCGACGGTGACCGCATCGGGGGGCGCTACATGGTGGCCGCCAGCGCGGAGTATCAGTATTCCATCGCCGAAAAATGGCGGGTCGCGACCTTTGTCGATCAGGGCAACTCCTTCAATACACTCGAACTGCCGAACCTCAAGACCGGGGTTGGTATCGGCGTGCGCTGGGTATCGCCGGTGGGGCCGATCCGCCTCGACCTGGCGCATGCGCTGGACGACGATGGCGGCATTCGACTGCACTTTTCCATGGGGCCTGAGCTGTGAAGCGTGGTTTGAAAGTAACGCTGCTGGCGATGGCGGCGCTGTTGATGCTGGTTGTCCTGACACTGGCCACGGTGTTGGGCACGGCGACGGGCAGCCGCTGGGCATTGGGCTTCGTGCCGGGGTTGACCCTGGACAACTTCCAGGGCCGGCTGGGCGGGCAGTGGAGCGCCGACCGGGTGCTGTGGCAACAGGACAGCAACCGGGTCGAGCTGAGCCAGGTGATTTTTGCCTGGTCGCCGCTGTGCCTGACCCGCATGACCTTGTGTATCGAGCAATTGCAGGCCGATCAGGTCAGCCTGACCTTCCCGCCGGGTGCGGAAGAACCAGGCAGCGGCCCGATCACGCTGCCGGAACTGAAGTTGCCATTGGCCATCGAGTTTGGCGCGATCAAGGTCGGCAGCCTGTTGTTCAACGGCAGTGAAGAACTCAAGGGGTTGCAACTGGTGGCGCACTGGACAGCGGCCGGGTTGAAGATCGACGCGGTATCGCTGCAGCGCGAAGACCTGAGCCTGGACCTGTCCGGCCTGCTGCAACCGAGCGGCCACTGGCCGCTCAGCGCCGAAGGCAAACTGACCCTGTTGTCGACGCCTGAGCCCTTGGCACTGGCGCTGAAGATCGACGGCGACCTGCTGAAAACCCTGAACCTGAAAGCCGACAGCAGCGGTTACCTCAACGGACAATTGACCGGTGAACTGCAACCGCTGGTGGAAAACCTGCCGGCCAGGGTACGAATCACCGCCGATGGCTTCAAGCCCGGTGCCGATCTGCCGGACACCCTGCAACTCAATCAGCTTGAGCTCACGGGTGCTGGCGACTTGAAGAACGGCTACGCGTTGCTCGGCAAAGCCACGCTGCCCGCCGAGCAAGGGCCGGTCGCCCTGGCGCTGCAAGGCAAGGTCGACGCCAGGGGCGCACAGATCGCCGCACTGGACCTGACCGCCAACGACAAGCAAAGCCTCAAGCTCACCGGGCAGCTGGACTGGAGCAAAGGCCTGAGTGCCGAGGCGAAGATCGACTGGCTGGACTTCCCGTGGCACCGCCTCTATCCGTTGATCGACGAGCCGGAAGTGGCGTTGCGCCGCTTCAATGGCGAGGTGTCCTACACCGACGGCAAGTACCTCGGTCATTTTGAAGCGGCGGCGGATGGTCCGGCCGGCGCGTTCACCCTGGCCAGCCCGTTCGCGGGCGACCTGACGAAAATCTACCTGCAACAGATTCAACTCCAGGCCGGGCAGGGCAAGGCCGAGGGGCACCTGAACCTGCAATTCGCCGACGGCATTGCCTGGGATACCGCGCTGGACTTGTCGGCGATCAACCCGGCGTACTGGGTCGGGGAGCTGCCGGGCACCCTGGCCGGACCGTTGCGCAGTCAGGGCGAGATGAAGAACGACACGCTCAGCCTCAATGCCGACCTGGACCTCAAGGGCAAACTGCGCGGTCAACCGGCGGTGATCCAGGCCAAGGCCGATGGCCGTGGCGAGCAATGGAACCTCAACGCCTTGCAAGTTCGCCTCGGCGATAACAGCATCAGCGGCAAAGGCAGCCTGCAACAGAAGCTCGTCGGGCAGATCGATCTCAAGCTGCCGCGCCTGGCCCAGCTCTGGCCGCAACTGCGCGGCCAACTCAATGGCCGCGTGGATGTCGCCGGCACCCTCAAGGCGCCCCAAGGCAAGCTTGACCTGCAAGGCTCGCAACTGGCCTTCCAGGACAATCGCCTGCAGAGCCTGAACCTCGACGCCACGCTGGACAGTGCGCAACGGGCGAAAATCGACCTCAAGGGCAGCGGCATCCAGGCCGGCGACACTGCGCTGGGAACGCTGACCGCCAGCGGCCAGGGCGACATCAAAAACCAGAAGCTGAGCCTCGACCTGCAAGGGCCGAAGTTGAAACTGGCCCTGGGCCTGGACGGTGCGCTGGACAAGGGCAATTGGCGCGGACGTCTGGCCAGCGGTGATATCCAGGCCGGTGGTCAGGACTGGAAGCTGCAAGGGCCGGCGAAACTCGAACGCCTGGCGGACGGCAAAATTAACTTCGGTGCCCATTGCTGGGCATCCGGCCAGGCCAGCCTGTGCGGTGAAGACTCGCGCCTGATGCCCGACCCCAAGCTGCGTTATCACCTCAAGCAATTCCCGATCGACAGCCTTGCACAGTGGTTGCCGAAGGATTTCGCCTGGCAGGGCCGACTCAATGCCGACCTGCAACTGGACCTGCCGGCCAGTGGCCCGAACGGCCAGATCAGCGTCGATGCCGGTGGCGGCACATTGCGTATCAAGGAAAAGGACCAGTGGCTGGACTTCCCCTACCAGACCTTGAAGCTCACCAGCAAACTCACGCCCAAACGCATCGACACCGAACTCGATTTCGTCGGTGGCAAGCTCGGTGAACTGATGGTGCAGGCGCAGCTCAATCCGTTGCCGAAGAACAAACCGCTGAGCGGCTCGTTCCGCTTGAGCGGGCTGGACCTGTCGGTGGCGCGACCGTTTGTGCCCATGGTCGAAAAGCTGGGCGGGCGCCTGAATGGCAGTGGCACGATTTCCGGCGGACTGTTGGCGCCGCAGGTCAATGGCAGCCTGCAGCTCAGCGACGGCGTAGTGGCCGGGCCTGAGTTGCCGATGGAGCTGCAGAACCTGCACGTTCAAGCGCTGATCGCCGGTGAAAGCGTGCAGCTCAATGGTGGCTGGAACAGCGGCAAGGCCGGGCAGGGCAGCCTGAATGGCAACATTGCCTGGGGCCAGGCGCTGGTGGTGGATCTGGCGCTCAAGGGGACGCAATTGCCGGTCACCGTCGAGCCTTACGCCAAGCTTGAAGTCGCACCGGACCTGAAGATATCGATGAAGGGCGACGAGTTGGCCATCGCCGGCAAAGTGCTGGTGCCCAAAGGTGATATCACCATTCGCGAATTGCCGCCGTCGACGGTCAAGGTCTCCGATGACACGGTGATCGTCGGCCAGCAAACCGAGCAGGGCAAGCCGCCGCTGGCCATGAAGATGGACATCGAAGTGCTGGTGGGCGAAGACAAGCTGAGCTTTGCCGGGTTTGGCCTGACGGCCAATGTGCAGGGGCATGTGCACATCGGCGACAACATGGACACCCGTGGCGAGCTGTGGCTCAACGACGGCCGTTATCGCGCCTACGGCCAGCGGCTTTCGGTGCGCCGGGCACGCTTGCTGTTTGCCGGGCCTATCGACCAGCCGTACCTGGACATCGAGGCCATTCGCAAGACCGACGACATCATTGCCGGCATCCGTTTGAGTGGTAGCGCCGAGCAGCCGACCACACAGATCTTCTCCGAGCCGGCCATGAGCCAGGAGCAGGCCCTGTCCTATCTGGTGCTCGGGCGTCCGCTGAGCAGCAATGGCGAAGACAACAACATGCTCGCCCAGGCAGCCCTCGGTCTGGGCCTGATGGGCAGTGCCGGGGTGACGGGCGATCTGGCGAAGAACCTGGGGATCCAGGACTTCCAGCTCGACACCCAGGGCAGCGGCACCACCACCAGTGTGGTGGCCAGCGGAAATATTTCCGAGAAGCTCAGCCTGCGCTATGGCGTTGGCGTGTTTGAACCTGCCAACACCATTGCCTTGCGCTACAAGCTGAGCAAGAAGGTCTACCTCGAAGCCGCCGGCGGTGTGGCCAGTTCGCTGGACATCTTCTACAAGCGGGATTTCTAATTCTCAATCAAGCGGCGGCTCGGCAATCCGGTTTGCCTGCTCAGGCGGCCTGATAGCCGGCGTTCGCTTTGTTGACTGAGTACATATCCGTTTTTTGGGTTATGGCGACTGGTGGTTTCGCCCTTACGGCGACTCACTTTTTTTACAAGCGCCTAAAAAAAGTAAGCAAAAAAACGCTCGGGTATGACTCACCCACTCAGCCTGCCGAGGGGGCGGGTAGATCAAGAGCGGCAGGCGAGCTAACGCTCGGCCCTGTAGGAGCGAGCTTGCTCGCGATGGTCGTCAACGATAACGCGGGCTGCCTGAATGCCCGTGGTGTCCTGGCGTTTTTCGCGAGCAAGCTCGCTCCTACAGGGGGGGGCGCGTCCAATTGTGGTCAGGTCGGCTGTCAGGCCGCCTCGCTTTGGCTTTTGCGGTGTACGCCCCCTCGAGAGGCCGGGCCCACGGAGCAGGACCGGAGCGAGGGAATGCCGAGCTTGGCGAGGCACCGAACGTCAGGGGCAGAGCGTTTTGGTTACTTTGGCGCTTTTCCAAAGTGACCCGCTGTAAAAGCGGAACCGTTAGCGGCCGTTACCGCAGCAATGGATATGTACACCATCAACAATAAGGTCAAAAAAGCGGTGACATCCGTCTATGACCACAAATCCCGACACCATTGGTCAACTATTTACCAAGCCTGCTAACTATTGCGTTGACATTCGCTGCCTAGGCAGTAACATCTCGACATACATTCACTGCCTAGGCAGCTAATTGGTGGTCAGATGAAACATTTCTCCCCGGACGATTTCCACAATTGCCATCTCGGCCTGCTGCTCGGGCGTGCCGCGCTGCTCAAGGACCGGATCCTCGACACCCGAATGGAACCCCACGGCATCACCGCCGCGCAGTTCAAGGTGTTGATCATCATGGCCCAGTACGGCGTCGATTCGCCGGGTGAGCTGTGCCGCCACCTGTCCCTGGACAGCGGCTCGATGACGCGCATGCTCGATCGTCTGGAACAGAAAGGGTTCCTGGCCCGCCAACGCTCCGACGCGGATCGCCGCCAGGTGCAACTTGTGCTCACGGAGGAGGGCCAGAAGCTCGCCGGGTTGTTGCCGCATATCGGCGCCGAAGCCATGAATGAACTGGCCGGTGCCATCACTCCGGAAGAGTTGAAAACCCTGGAGCTGATCCTGAAGAAAATTTTGTTGGCAGCCGGTGACGCGATCACCCTGCTGCGAGTAGGTGACAAATGAGCAGTAAACCCTTGCGTACCGGCTTGAGCCTGGTGCTGTTGGCCATGAGCGTCGCCGGTTGCGCCAGTTACAGCGGCCTGAAAACCGAAGGTGTCAGCCTTGACGCGAAGAGCCTCAAGGCCGGGCAATCCCTGGGTGGCGTGACCCTGTCGCCGGCCGCCTGGCCGAAAAGCGACTGGTGGAAAAGCCTCGGCGACCCGCAACTCGACGGGCTGATCCGCGAGGCCCTGCGCGACAGCCCGGACATGCAAATTGCCGACGCCCGCGCCCATCAGGCCAGTGCCGCGGCCTATGCCGCCGACGCCGCACGGATGCCGACCCTGGATGCCAGCGCCGGTGTCAGCCGCTCGCGCCTGGCCCGGGACCAGGACCCGCGCGGGCAGGGTGACGCTTACGCCACCATTCGCAACATCAGCGCCGGTTTCAATTACAACTTCGACCTGTGGGGCGGCCAGCGCGACGCCTGGGAAGCCGCCCTCGGTGAGGCCCGTGCAGCCGAAGTCGACCAGCAGGCTGCGCAACTGACGCTGGCCGCCGATGTCGCCCGGGCCTATAGCGATCTCGGACAGGCGCACATCGTCCATGACCTCTCCAGCGAAGACCTCAAGCGCACCCGGCAAATGCTCGAGCTGAGCCAGCGGCGCCTGACTGCCGGGATCGACAGCCAGTACCAGTTCCAGCAGACCGAAAGCCTGGAAGCCACCTCCCAGGCCAACCTGATCGACGCGCAAAAGCGCCTGAACAGCGCGAAAATCGCCCTTGCGGTGCTGCTCGGCAAAGGTCCTGACCGCGGCAATGAAATTGCCCGCCCCAACATTCTTCAGCCGAGCGTGGTAGCGCTACCTTCGGTGCTGCCGGCCGAACTGCTCGGGCGTCGTCCGGACCTGGTGGCCGCGCGCTGGCGGGTCGAGGCGGCAAGCAAAAGCATCGACGCCGGCAAGACCCGCTTCTATCCCAATTTGAACCTCAGCGCCGCTGCCGGTGCCGAATCCTTGTTGGGCGATGCGATGTTTGGTTCGGCCAGCCGCTTCTTCAACATTGCCCCGACGATCTCTGTGCCGATCTTCGACGGTGGCCGCTTGCGCGCCGACCTCGACTCGCGTGACGCCGATTACGACCTCGCTGTGGCGCAGTACAACAAAAGCCTGGTGAAGGCGCTGGGGGATGTCAGTGACAGCATCAACCAGTTGCGCGATATCGGCCGGCAAATCGCTGCCCAGCAGCACGCCACCGACATCGCCCAGGATTCCTACAACACCGTGGTCCAGCGTTACGGTTCCGGCATCGGCAACTACCTGGACGTGCTCAGCATCGAGCAGCAATTGCTCCAGGCCCAGCGTCAGCTGGCCAACCTGAATGCCGAGCAGATTGACCTGTCGATCCAACTGATGCAGGCGCTGGGCGGCGGTTTCCAGCCTGAGGCCATTGCCTCGGCCAACGCCACTCCAGCCACGCTGACCCACTAATTCAAGGTACTTGTCATGGCCACTGCCGATACAACTCAACCTCCTGAAAACACCCAGGGCAACCCCAACTCGGGCAAGCGCAAGTTCATGCTGCTGGTGCTGGCTGCCGCTGTCGTGCTCAGCGGCGCGGGCGTCTGGGCCTACCACGAGTTTTACGGGCGCTGGAGCGAAAGCACCGACGACGCCTATGTGAACGGCAACGTGGTGGAAATCACGCCGCTGGTCACCGGCACCGTGGTCAGCATCGGCGCCGATGACGGCGATCTGGTGCATGAAGGCCAGGTGCTGGTGAACTTCGACCCGAACGACGCCGAAATCGGCCTGCAAAACGCCCAGGCCAATCTGGCCCGCACGGTGCGCCAGGTGCGTGGCCTGTACAGCGATGTGGACGGCATGAAAGCCCAGGTCAACGCCCAGAAAGCCGAAGTGCAAAAGGCCCAGGACAACTTCAACCGACGCAAGAATCTTGCTGCCGGCGGGGCGATTTCCCAGGAAGAACTGTCCCACGCCCGCGACGACCTGACCTCGGCACAAAACGCCTTGGCCAACGCCGAACAGAAGCTCAAGACCACCAGCGCACTGGTCGATGACACCGTGGTTTCATCGCACCCGGACGTGATGGCTGCCGCGGCGCAACTGCGCCAGGCTTACCTGAACAACTCACGCAGCGTCCTGATTGCACCGGTCACCGGTTACGTGGCCAAGCGTTCTGTGCAACTGGGCCAACGCGTGCAACCGGGCACCGCGCTGATGGCGGTGATTCCGCTGGATCAGCTGTGGATCGACGCCAACTTCAAGGAAACCCAGCTGCGTGACATGCGCATTGGCCAGCCGGTCGAGATCGAAACCGACCTCTATGGCAGCGATGTCAAATACACCGGCACCATCGACAGCCTCGGCGCCGGTACCGGCAGCGCCTTTGCCTTGCTGCCGGCGCAGAACGCCACCGGCAACTGGATCAAGATCGTGCAGCGCGTACCGGTGCGCATCCACGTCAACGCCGAAGAGCTGGCCAATCACCCGCTGCGGGTCGGCCTGTCGACCATGGTCGAGGTGAACCTGCGCGACCAGAGCGGGCCGGTGCTGGCGCAACAGCCGCCGCAGAAGGCTTCGTTCAGCACCAACGTCTACGACCGTCAGTTGGCCGAGGCCGACGCGATGATCACCCAGTTGATCCACGACAACAGCGCCGCGGTCAGCAAGACCGCGCAACGCTGATATGCCATCACATCGACCCTGTGGGAGCGGGCTTGCTCGCGAAGGCGGAGCGTCAGGCGACATCCATGTTGAATGTGCCGACCTCTTCGCGGGCAAGCCCGCTCCCACAGGGTTAGCTGCGCCCGTCTGGATTCAAAGGATTTTCGATGAGCAATAACGCGTCTTTCACACCGCCCAGCCTGTTGCTCAGCACCATCGGCCTGTCGCTGGCGACTTTCATGCAAGTGCTCGACACCACCATCGCCAACGTGGCGTTGCCGACGATCTCCGGCAACCTGGGCGTGAGTTCGGAGCAGGGCACCTGGGTGATCACCTCGTTTGCGGTGAGCAACGCCATCGCCTTGCCACTGACCGGTTGGCTCAGCCGGCGTTTTGGCGAGGTAAAGCTGTTTGTCTGGGCGACACTGCTGTTCGTGCTGGCCTCGTTTTTGTGCGGGATTTCCACGTCCATGCCCGAGCTGGTGGGCTTCCGGGTGCTGCAAGGGGTAGTGGCCGGGCCGCTGTATCCGATGACCCAGACCCTGCTGATTGCGGTGTACCCCCCGGCGAAACGGGGGCTGGCCCTGGCATTGCTGGCGATGGTCACGGTGGTCGCGCCGATTGCCGGGCCGATTCTCGGCGGCTGGATCACTGACAGCTACAGCTGGCCGTGGATTTTCTTCATCAACGTGCCGATCGGCCTGTTCGCTGCCTGGGTGGTGACGCAGCAGATGAAAAAGCGCCCGGTGGTCACCAGCCGCCAACCGATGGATTATGTCGGCCTGATCGCGCTGATCATCGGCGTCGGGGCGCTGCAGATTGTGCTCGACAAGGGCAACGATGCTGACTGGTTCGAATCGAACTTCATCATTATCGGCTCGGTGATTTCGGTGGTGGCCCTGGCGTTCTTCATCATCTGGGAAATGACCGATGAACACCCGGTGGTCAACCTGCGCCTGTTTGCCCATCGCAACTTCCGCTACGGCACCATCGTGCTGATCCTGGGTTATGCCGGGTTCTTCGGGATCAACCTGATCCTGCCGCAGTGGCTACAGACGCGACTGGGCTACACCGCGACCTGGGCCGGTTTTGCCGTGGCACCATTGGGGATCCTGCCGGTGCTGCTGGCGCCGTTTGTCGGTAAATACGCACCGAAATTCGATATGCGCCTGCTGGCGGGCGGGGCGTTCCTGGCCATCGGACTGAGCTGCTTCATGCGCGCCGGCTTCACCAATGAAGTGGACTTCCAGCACATCGCGCTGGTTCAGTTGTTCATGGGTATCGGCGTGGCGCTGTTCTTCATGCCGACCCTGACCATCCTGCTGTCGGACCTGCCACCGAGCCAGATCGCCGACGGTTCCGGGCTGGCGACGTTCCTGCGGACCCTGGGCGGCAGTTTCGCGGCGTCGTTGACCACCTGGATCTGGATTCGCCGGGCCGATCAACACCATGCCTACCTGACCGAAAGCATCACCCCGTTCGACCCGGCAACCCGCGAAGCGCTGACCCAGCTGGGCGGGGCAGGGGCCAAGGCCTACACGCAGCTGGAGCAGACGGTGATCAGCCAGGCGTACATCATGTCCACGGTGGATTACTTCACCTTGCTGGGCTGGATGTTCATGGGGTTGATCCTGATCGTCTGGCTGGCCAAGCCGCCGTTTACCGCCAAGGCCGGGCCTGCGGCGTCCGCGGGGCACTAAGCCAAACACTGTCCCTGTGGGAGCGGGCTTGCCCGCGATGGCGGCCTGACAGGCAACATAGATGTTGAATGGGCTGGCCTCATCGCGGGCAAGCCCGCTCCCACAGGGTTTTGTGTTTGCCAGTTATGTGGCGGGTGCAGCCAACTGCGGTGGCGGGGCGAAGTCGAACGGCGCCAGGGCAAACCCTTGTTCGTCGACCTGCAACGCCCACCCCTGGCGATCCCAATCCCCCAGCACAATGCGCCGGGCTGCTTGCTCGCCCAGCTGCAACTTGTGAATCGCAGGGCGGTGGGTATGCCCGTGGATCAAGGTTTTCACGCCGAACTCCTGCATGATCCGCGGAATTTCTTCGGGCGTGACATCGACGATGTCATTGGCTTTCATCCGTGTTTGCGCGCGGCTTTCACTGCGCAGCTTGCGCGCCAGCTTGTGCCGGGTGCGCAGCGGCAGGTTGCGCAGGATGAACAGGGTGATCGGGTTGCGCAGGTAGCGACGCAGCTTCATATAGCTTTCGTCGCGGGTGCAGAGGCTGTCGCCGTGCATCAGCAGTACCGGCTCGCCGTTGAATTGCACGACACTCGGATCCTTCAACAATGTGCAGCCGGCTTCCTTGCAGAACGCCTTGCCGAGCATGAAGTCGCGATTGCCGTGCATCAGGAAAATGGCCGTGCCGCTGTCGCTGAGGTCGCGCAGGGCCTGGCAGATGGAACGCTGGAAGGGGGTCATGGCGTCGTCGCCAATCCACACCTCGAAGAAGTCGCCCAGAATGTACAACGCACTCGCCGAGCGGGCGCGTCCGGCGAGCAAATCCAGAAACGCCCGGGTAATGTCCGGGCGCTCCTCTTCCAGATGCAAGTCTGAAATCAGCAGTATCACTCAATGATCTCGGCTTTCTCGATGATCACGTCGTCTGCCGGTACGTCCTGGTGGCCGGCCTTGGAAGTGGTGGCCACGCCTTTGATCTTGTCGACAACGTCGGTGCCGGCGGTCACTTTGCCGAATACCGCGTAGCCCCAGCCTTGTACGTTCTTGCCGCTGTGGTTCAGGAAGCTGTTGTCCGCCACGTTGATGAAGAACTGGGCGGAAGCCGAATGCGGTTCCATGGTACGGGCCATGGCGATGGTGTACTTGTCGTTGGAAAGACCGTTGTCAGCTTCGTTCTGGATGCTTGGACGCTTGTCTTTCTTTTCTTTCATGCCTGGCTCGAAACCGCCGCCCTGGATCATGAAGTTACCGATGACGCGGTGGAAAACAGTGTTTTCGTAGTGACCGGCTTTGACGTATTCGACGAAGTTGGCCACGGTGATCGGGGCTTTTTCGGCGTTCAGTTCGATGACGATGTCACCAAAGTTGGTAGTCAGTTTGACTTGGGTCATGATCGTTACTCATTTAAGGAATTCGTGGTTTTGGGACATGCCATCCCGCAACCGGTTCAGCCTGTCTCGGCCAAGGTGCGCAGTTTAGCGTGACAGGCACGAATTTCGAGGCTGTTTTTTCATTTACGGCCTATTAAATGCGACGGTTTACAGAGCGCGCTCTGTCAGGTACTTGACGGCATCGGCTATGATAGCGGCTTTGTTTTGTCCGGCCTTCATTACGGCCACGCACTTGTACGTTCAAGGATCCTATGAGCAAGCCCACTGTCGACCCTACCTCGAATGCCAAGACCGGCCCTGCCGTGCCGGTCAACTTCCTGCGGCCGATCATCCAGGCAGACCTGGACTCGGGCAAGCACACGCAAATCGTCACCCGTTTCCCGCCTGAACCCAACGGCTACCTGCACATCGGTCACGCCAAGTCGATCTGCGTGAACTTCGGCCTTGCCCAGGAGTTCGGCGGCGTCACGCACCTGCGTTTCGACGACACCAACCCGGCCAAGGAAGACCAGGAATACATCGACGCGATCGAAAGCGACGTCAAATGGCTGGGCTTTGAGTGGTCCGGCGAAGTGCGCTACGCCTCGCAGTATTTCGACCAGTTGCACGACTGGGCGGTGGAACTGATCAAGTCCGGCAAGGCCTACGTCGATGACCTGAGCCCGGAGCAGGCCAAGGAATACCGTGGCACCCTGACTGAACCTGGCAAGAACAGCCCGTTCCGTGACCGCTCGGTGGAAGAGAACCTGGACCTGTTCGCGCGCATGAAGGCCGGCGAGTTCAAGGACGGCGCACGCGTGCTGCGGGCCAAGATCGACATGGCCTCGCCGAACATGAACCTGCGCGACCCGATCATGTATCGCATTCGCCACGCTCATCACCACCAGACCGGCGACAAGTGGTGCATCTACCCGAACTACGACTTCACCCACGGTCAGTCGGACGCCATCGAAGGCATCACCCATTCGATCTGCACCCTGGAGTTCGAAAGCCACCGTCCGCTGTACGAGTGGTTCCTCGACAACCTGCCGGTGCCGGCCAACCCGCGCCAATACGAGTTCAGCCGCCTGAACCTGAACTACACCATCACCAGCAAGCGCAAGCTCAAGCAGCTGGTCGATGAAAAACACGTCAACGGCTGGGACGACCCGCGCATGTCCACGCTGTCGGGTTTCCGCCGCCGTGGCTACACGCCGAAATCGATCCGCAATTTCTGCGAAATGATCGGCACCAACCGTTCCGACGGCGTGGTCGATTTCGGCATGCTCGAATTCAGCATCCGCGACGACCTCGACCACAGCGCCCCGCGTGCCATGTGCGTGTTGCGTCCGCTGAAAGTCGTGATCACCAACTACCCGGAAGGCCAGGTCGAGAACCTCGAGCTGCCGTGCCACCCGAAAGAAGACATGGGCGTTCGCGCGTTGCCATTCGCCCGTGAAATCTACATCGACCGTGAAGACTTCATGGAAGAGCCGCCGAAGGGCTACAAGCGCCTGGAGCCGGCCGGTGAAGTGCGCCTGCGTGGCAGCTACGTGATCCGTGCCGACGAAGCGATCAAGGACGCCGATGGCAACATCGTCGAACTGCGCTGCTCGTACGATCCGGACACCCTGGGCAAGAACCCGGAAGGCCGCAAGGTCAAGGGCGTGATCCACTGGGTGCCGGCCGCTGCCAGCGTCGAGTGCGAAGTGCGCCTATACGATCGCCTGTTCCGTTCTGCGAACCCGGAGAAGGCCGAAGACAGCGCCAGTTTCCTGGACAACATCAACCCTGACTCGCTGCAGGTACTCACCGGTTGTCGTGCCGAGCCTTCGCTGGGCAACGCACAGCCGGAAGACCGTTTCCAGTTCGAGCGCGAAGGCTACTTCGTCGCCGATCTCAAGGACTCGAAACCAGGTCAGCCGGTATTCAACCGTACCGTGACCCTGCGTGATTCGTGGGGCCAGTGATTCAAGGAAGTTAACGTGCTTACGATTTACAACACGCTCACCAAGAGCAAAGAAGTCTTCAAGCCGCTCGATGGCAACAAGGTGCGCATGTACGTGTGCGGCATGACCGTGTACGACTACTGCCACCTGGGCCACGGCCGCAGCATGGTCGCCTTCGACCTGGTGACGCGCTGGCTGCGCTTTAGCGGCTACGACCTGACTTATGTGCGCAACATCACCGACATTGACGACAAGATCATCAACCGGGCCAACGAGAACGGCGAGTCGTTCGAAGCCTTGACCGAACGCATGATCGCGGCGATGCACGAAGATGAAGCGCGCCTGAACATCAAGAAGCCGGACATGGAGCCGCGTGCCACGGATCACATCCCGGGCATGCACGCGATGATCCAGACCCTGATCGACAAGGGTTATGCCTACGCCCCGGGCAATGGCGACGTGTACTACCGCGTCGGCAAGTTCATGGGCTACGGCAAGCTGTCGCGCAAGAAGATCGAAGACCTGCGTATCGGTGCGCGCATCGAGGTCGACGAAGCGAAGGAAGACCCGCTGGACTTCGTGCTGTGGAAAGGCGTCAAGCCGGGCGAGCCGAGCTGGGAATCGCCGTGGGGCGCCGGGCGTCCGGGCTGGCACATCGAGTGCTCGGTGATGTCCACCTGCTGCCTGGGCGAGACCTTCGATATTCATGGCGGCGGCAGCGACCTCGAGTTCCCGCACCACGAAAACGAAATCGCCCAGAGCGAAGCGGCCACCGGCAAGACCTACGCCAACGCGTGGATGCATTGCGGCATGATCCGGATCAATGGCGAGAAGATGTCCAAGTCCTTGAACAACTTCTTCACCATCCGCGACGTGCTCGACAAGTACCACCCGGAAGTCGTGCGTTACCTGCTGGTGTCGAGCCACTACCGCAGCGCCATCAACTACTCGGAAGACAACCTCAAGGACGCCAAGGGCGCCCTGGAGCGTTTCTACCACGCGTTGAAAGGTCTGCCGAACGTGGCGCCGGCGGGCGGCGAAGCCTTCGTCGAGCGCTTCACCCAGGTGATGAACGACGACTTCGGTACGCCGGAAGCCTGCGCGGTGCTGTTCGAGATGGTCCGCGAGATCAACCGCCTGCGCGAGAGCGATCTGAACGCAGCGGCCGGTCTGGCAGCCCGTTTGAAAGAACTGGCCAGTGTGCTGGGTGTGTTGCAGCTTGAAGCCGATGACTTCCTGCAGGCCGGTGCCGAAGGGCGGGTGGATGCCGCGCAAGTCGAAGCATTGATCGCTGCGCGTCTGGCAGCCCGTGCCGGCAAGGACTGGGCCGAATCCGACCGTATCCGCGACCAGCTCACCGCCATGGGCGTGGTGCTGGAAGACGGCAAGGGCGGCACGACCTGGCGTCTGGCTGACTGATAGCTGTAGTGCTTGAAAACAAAACCCGCCTTGTGCGGGTTTTTGTTTGTGGGTATGGCGGAAAATGCTGTTTCAGCAGTGCTGTCGCCTTCGCGAGCAAGCCCGCTCCCACATTGGATTTGTGTCGTACTGAAAACTCAGACACACCGCAGATCAAATGTGGGAGCGGGCTTGCTCGCGAAGGTCTCAAACCGAACGCCACCGGTGCGGATCCCCCGTCATTCCGTCTGGCGCAGTCGCTTGTAAAGGGTATTACGGCTTACTCCGAGCCTGCGCGCCAGATGGGAAATGTTCCCCCCAACCGCCTGCAACTGCCGGTTCAACTCCTCGGCATCATCAAGATCAACCGCCAGTGGCTCCTGTGTCTCCACCGGCTCCATCTCCAGGTCGACAAAAAAATCATCCGGCAAATGCTCCAATCGCACGGGTTGTTCGTCGGCCATGGCCAGCGCCACCTGCATCACGCTACTGACCTGCCGCAAATTGCCCGGCCACGGATGGCGGTCGAACAACTCCAGCACCTCACGGCTCAAACCGGCCCATTGGCTCGGCTCCCGGTGCTGTTCCCATAGACGTTTGAACAACGCCTGCTTGTCGCTGCGCTCGCGCAGCGGTGGCAACTCCAGGGTCAGGCCGCCGATGCGGTAGTACAGATCTTCGCGGAAACGCCCCAATTGCACCTGTTCGCGCAAGGAGCGGTTGGTCGCGGAAATGATGCGGATGTCCACCGGGAACAACTCGCTGCTGCCCACCGGCTGCACGCAACGTTCCTGCAACACGCGCAGCAGGCGGGCCTGGGTCGGCAGCGGCATGTCGCCGATTTCGTCGAGGAACAACGTGCCTTTGTCGGCCTTGCGGATCAGGCCGATGCTGCCTTTCTGGTTGGCCCCGGTGAACGCGCCTTTCTCGTAGCCGAACAGCTCGGATTCCACCAGTTCGGCGGGGATCGCTGCGCAGTTGACGGCGATGAACGCTTGTTTGCTGCGCGAGCTGGCCTGGTGCAGTGCCTTGACGAAGACTTCCTTGCCGACCCCGGTTTCGCCGTGGATCAACAGCGGGATGTCTTTTTCCAGCAGGCGTTCGGCCTGGCGCACGGCCTTTTCCACACGGCTGTCGCCGAAGTGCAGGGTGTTGAGACTGATCGTCGCCGGTGTCGGGTTCGTCACCGCAGGTTCGGCGCTTTTGTTTTCAGAAAATAGCCGCGGCTGGATCGGAACCTGCTTCGGCCTTTTCAGCAGGCACTGGAAGCGATTGCGTCCCGAGGCTTGCAAGGAGAAGGGCAGGCCTTCGGGTTGATTCAACAATTCCAGCAACGAGACCTTGAACAGGCTCTCGACACTGACCCGCGACAGACGCACCCCCAGCAGATTGTCGGCCCGGCGGTTGGCCGACAGTACCAGACCGGTTTCATCGAAAATCAGCAAGCCGGCCCATTGGCTGTCGAGGTTGTTCAGGCCGGTGTTGAAGGTCAGCTGGAAATGCTGGCCGCGGAACAGGTTGAGGATCAGCCGGTTCTCCACGGTCTGGCTCATCATCTTGACCATGCCCAGGGTGTGGGAGGGTGGCAGGTAGCTGTCGCTGGAAACGTCCAGCACCGCGATCACCTTGCGTTCGGCATCGAAGATCGGCGCGGCGGAACCGGTCATGAAGCGGTTGGCCTTGAGGAAGTGTTCGTCGTGCTCGATGTGCACGGCCTGTTCGCAGGCCAGGGCGGTGCCAATGGCGTTGGTCCCGGTGCAGCGTTCCATCCAGCTGGCGCCGGCGCTGAAACCCCGGGCCAGCTTGGGCTCGATGAAGCGCTGCGTGCCCCATGACGTGAGCACCTGGCCCTGATGGTCGGCGAGCATGATCAGGCAATTGGAATTGCTCAGGATGTTCTCGTAGTAGGGCAGCACTTCCTGATGGGTGGTTTGCACCAGTGAATGCTGGCTTTCCAGCAGTTGCGCGATGCCCGCGGCCGGTAATTGATCGAATGCCGGTGTGCTCTGATGGTCGAGACCGAAGGCGCGGCATCGGGACCAGGAGTCCTGGATGATGGCGTCGTGGGATAACGCGGGGGCAGGTACGGCCATTCAAGTCAGCCTCTGGTTAACGCTTTTATTGTTGTTATGGATACATCAACTACATACAACACTGTAGGAGCGAGCTTGCTCGCGATGGACGTGAAGTCGCCTCGTTGCTTCAGGCAGCCCTCGTCATCGTTGACCTCCATCGCGAGCAAGCTCGCTCCTACAAGGGGCCGGAAAACGGTCTGTAGAGTGTTGTTCACTAATGTTCATTGTCAACCGTTGAAGTGTTCAGTTGTTCAGTCACGGTTGTTCATTTGTGTTCAGCAACGAACGTGACTCCCTAGTCATTTTCAAGAATTTCAAACTGAATCAATCGTTTGCAATTTCTGGCACAAATGTCGCTATACAGCTCCGGTCGCTTGATTCCAAAAATAAAAAAAGGCCGAGCCATGTCATTAACCCTGGAGCATGTCAGCCGCACCGTCGAGGGCCAGACCTGGATCGACGATGCCAACCTGAGTTTTGAACCCGGTTCCTTCAACGTTCTGCTCGGTCGCACGCTGTCCGGCAAAACCAGCCTGATGCGCTTGATGGCCGGGCTGGACAAGCCCGACAGTGGTCGCATCCTGATGAATGGCGTCGACGTCACTCAACGCCCGGTGCGCTTGCGCAATGTGTCGATGGTGTATCAGCAGTTCATCAATTATCCGACCATGACCGTCTTCGAAAACATCGCCTCGCCGCTGCGCCAGGCCGGTGTGTCCAGCGAGTTGATCCAGAGCAAGGTGCTGGAAACCGCGAAGATGCTGCGTATCGAGAAGTTCCTCCAGCGCCATCCCCTCGAACTCTCCGGCGGCCAGCAACAACGCACGGCCATGGCCCGGGCGCTGGTCAAGGATGCCGAGCTGATCTTGTTCGACGAGCCGCTGGTCAACCTCGACTACAAGTTGCGCGAAGAGCTGCGTCAGGAAATGCGCGAGCTGTTCAAGGCACGCCATACCATCGCGATCTACGCCACCACCGAGCCCAACGAAGCCCTGGCCCTGGGTGGCACCACGACCATTCTCCACGAAGGCCGGGTGATCCAGAGCGGCCCGTCTTCCTCGGTCTATCACCAGCCGCAATCGGTGCTGGCGGCGGAGCTGTTCTCCGAACCGCCGATCAACCTGATGCCGGGACGCATTGCCGGCAACGAAGTGAGTTTCGCCAATTTCGTGCACTTTCCGCTGAACGTCGACTTGCGTCCGGTGGGCGAGGGCGAGTTTCGCTTCGGCGTGCGGCCCAGCCATATCTCGCTGGTGCCGAGCAACGATGACGATCTTGAACTGGCGGTGACCGTCGAGGTGGCCGAGATCAGCGGTTCGGAAACCTTCCTGCATGTGCGCAACGAGCATTTCCTGCTGGTGCTGCACTTGCCCGGTGTCCACGAATACGACGTCGATGCGCCGATCCGCATCTACATCCCGACCCATAAACTGTTTGTGTTCGATACGCAGGGACGGCTGGTGCAGGCGCCGGGCCGGCGTGTCGCGAGGGTTGCCTGATGGCCGAAATCCGTTTGCAGAACCTCGCCCACAGCTACACCAAAACACCGGGCGGTCCCGAGGATTACGCGATCCGTGAGATGGACCACATTTGGGAGCAGGGTGGCGCCTACGCGTTGCTCGGTCCTTCGGGCTGCGGCAAGTCGACCTTGCTCAACATCATTTCCGGGTTGCTCAGCCCGTCCCAGGGCCATGTGCTGTTCGACGGCAAGGCAGTCAACAACCTGACCCCGGAGAAGCGCAACATTGCCCAGGTTTTCCAGTTTCCGGTGGTCTACGACACCATGACGGTGTTCGACAACCTGGCCTTCCCCTTGCGCAACCAGGGCATGTCCGAGGCGAAGATTCATACCAAGGTGCAGGAAATTGCCGAAGTCCTCGACCTGCAGAACCTGCTGAGCAAAAAGGCCCGCAACCTCACCGCTGACGAAAAACAGAAAGTCTCCATGGGCCGTGGCCTGGTGCGCGATGACGTGTCGGCGATCCTGTTCGACGAGCCGCTGACGGTGATCGACCCGCACCTGAAGTGGAAGCTGCGGCGCAAGCTCAAGCAGATCCACGAGCAGTTCAACATCACCATGGTCTACGTCACCCACGATCAACTGGAGGCCTCGACCTTCGCCGACAAGATCGCGGTGATGTACGGCGGGCAGATCGTGCAATTCGGTACGCCAAGGGAATTGTTCGAGCGGCCGAGCCACACCTTTGTCGGCTACTTCATTGGCAGTCCGGGGATGAACCTGATCGAAGTGCAGCCCCGGCCGGGGGGCGTCGGGTTTGCCTCGACCCACCTGCCACTGTCCGAAGCCATGCAACAGCGTATCGCCGAATCCGAATGGAAAACCCTGAAGGTCGGCATTCGCCCGGAGTTCGTCCATGTGTGGGACGAAGCCTTTGATGACGCGCTGCGGGCACAGGTCGTACACGTCGAAGACCTGGGCACCTACAAGATCATGACGCTCAACCTCGATGGCATGCCGCTGAAGGTGCGCCTGGCCGAAGACAAAGCAGTGCCGCAAGGCACGGCCTTCATCAGTTTTCCAGGGCAATGGCTGATGGTCTACGCCGACGAATTCCTCCTGGAAACCCAAAGCATTAATGAAGCGTCTGCCAACAAAAAAGAGGCACAGCCATGAACAAGGTGCAGAACAACAAGGCCTGGTGGCTGGTGCTGCCGGTGTTCCTGCTGGTGGCGTTCAGTGCGGTGATCCCGATGATGACCGTGGTCAACTATTCGGTGCAGGACATTTTCGACCAGTCCAGCCGCTATTTCGTCGGCGCCGACTGGTACAGGCAGGTGTTGCTCGACCCGCGCCTGCATGACTCGCTGCTGCGTCAGTTCATCTATTCCGCCTGTGTGCTGCTGATCGAAATCCCTTTGGGCATCGCCATAGCCCTGACCATGCCGACCAAGGGCCGCTGGTCTTCGGTGGTGTTGATCGTGCTGGCGATCCCGTTGCTGATCCCGTGGAACGTGGTCGGCACCATCTGGCAGATCTTCGGCCGCGCCGATATCGGCCTGCTCGGTTCGAGCCTCAATGCCATGGGCATCAGCTACAACTATGCGGCCAATACCATGGACGCCTGGGTCACCGTGCTGGTGATGGACGTCTGGCACTGGACCTCGCTGGTGGCGCTGTTGTGCTTCTCCGGGTTGCGGGCGATTCCGGATGTGTATTACCAGGCGGCGCGGATCGACCGCGCCTCGGCCTGGGCGGTGTTCCGGCATATCCAGTTGCCCAAGCTCAAGAGCGTGCTGCTGATCGCCGTGATGCTGCGGTTCATGGACAGCTTCATGATCTACACCGAGCCGTTCGTACTCACCGGCGGCGGTCCGGGCAATGCCACCACCTTCCTCAGCCAGACCCTGACCCAGATGGCCGTAGGGCAGTTCGACCTGGGGCCGGCAGCGGCATTCTCGCTGGTGTACTTCCTGATCATCCTGTTGGTGTCCTGGCTGTTCTACACCGCCATGACTCACTCTGACGCCAACCGCTGAGGCCCGCCATGAGCAAGAGAAAGCTTGTTCCGCTGCTGCTCTACATCCTGTTCCTGCTGGTGCCCATCTACTGGCTGCTGAACATGTCGTTCAAGAGCAACACCGAAATCCTCGGCGGCCTGACGCTGTTTCCGCAGGATTTCACCTTTCACAACTACAAGGTGATCTTCACCGACCCGAGCTGGTACACCGGCTACCTCAACTCGCTGTACTACGTCAGCCTGAATACGGTGATTTCCCTGAGCGTGGCATTGCCGGCGGCCTATGCGTTCTCGCGTTATCGCTTCCTCGGCGACAAGCACCTGTTCTTCTGGCTGCTGACCAACCGCATGGCGCCACCGGCGGTGTTCCTGTTGCCGTTCTTCCAGCTGTATTCATCGATCGGGTTGTTCGACACCCACATCGCCGTCGCCCTGGCCCACTGCCTGTTCAACGTGCCGCTGGCAGTGTGGATTCTCGAAGGCTTCATGTCCGGCGTGCCCAAGGAAATCGACGAAACCGCCTACATCGATGGCTACAGCTTTCCCAAGTTCTTCGTGAAGATCTTCATCCCGCTGATCGGCTCCGGCATCGGCGTCACGGCGTTCTTCTGCTTCATGTTTTCCTGGGTCGAACTGCTGTTGGCGCGCACCCTCACTTCGGTGAACGCCAAACCCATCGCAGCGGTGATGACCCGCACTGTCTCGGCATCCGGTATCGACTGGGGCGTGCTGGCGGCGGCGGGGGTGCTGACCATCCTGCCGGGCATGCTGGTGATCTGGTTTGTTCGCAACCACGTGGCCAAGGGCTTTGCCCTGGGCCGGGTATGAGGAGCTGATGATGGAATGGATGAGCTGGACAGTCCCCACGACGGCGTTCTTCGGCGTCATTGCCTTGATCCTGGTGGGCATGACCACCTGGGAGTTGCGTTCGCCGAGTGTGCTTCGGCGAGGTTTCCTGCCGATTGCCACCACCCGTGGCGATCGGTTGTTTATCGGTCTTCTCGGCAGCGCCTACCTGCATTTGCTGGTAATCGGCGTCACCGACTGGAGCATCTGGGTCGCTTTCGCGTTGTCCCTGGTGTGGCTGTTGGCTGTGATGCGTTGGGGCTAGTCGAGTCGCTCGGCAATGTTGCTCCGAAATCCCATACAGGAGGTCTCTATGTTCGACAAAAACAATAAGCTGCGACATAGCATTTCATTGGCAGCCATGCTGGCACTCAGCGGGTTGAGCGCAGCGGCCTGGGCCGATGCCTATGAAGACGCTGCGAAGAAATGGATTGGCGGCGAGTTCAAGCCATCCACCCTGACGGCCGATCAGCAACTGGCGGAATTGAAGTGGTTCATCAAGGCCGCCGAGCCGTTTCGCGGGATGGACATCAAGGTCGTCTCGGAAACCCTGACCACCCACGAGTACGAGTCCAAGGTACTGGCCAAGGCCTTTACCGAAATCACCGGGATCAAAGTGACCCACGACTTGCTGCAAGAAGGCGACGTGGTGGAAAAACTGCAGACCGTGATGCAATCGGACAAGAGCATCTATGACGGCTGGGTCAATGACTCGGACCTGATCGGTACGCACTTTCGCTACGGCAAGACCGAAGCGATCACCGACCTGATGGCCAATGAAGGCAAGGACTTCACTTCGCCGACCCTGGACATCAAGGACTTCATCGGCATTTCCTTCACCACCGCGCCAGACGGCAAGATCTACCAGTTGCCCGACCAGCAGTTCGCCAACCTCTACTGGTTCCGCGCCGACTGGTTCGAGCGGCCGGAGCTGAAAGCCAAGTTCAAGGAAAAGTACGGCTATGAGCTGGGCGTGCCGGTGAACTGGTCGGCCTATGAAGACATCGCCAAGTTCTTCAGCGAAGACGTCAAGGAAATCGACGGCAAGCGAGTCTATGGGCACATGGACTACGGCAAGAAAGACCCGTCCCTGGGTTGGCGCTTTACCGATGCCTGGTTCTCCATGGCCGGTGGCGGCGACAAGGGCATCCCCAACGGCTTGCCGGTGGACGAGTGGGGCATCCGGGTCGAGGACTGCCATCCGGTCGGCTCCAGCGTGACCCGTGGCGGCGATACCAACGGCCCGGCGGCGGTCTTTGCCACCACCAAATACGTCGACTGGCTCAAGGCCTATGCACCACCGGAGGCGGCGGGCATGACCTTCTCCGAATCCGGCCCGGTGCCGTCCCAGGGCAACATTGCCCAGCAGATCTTCTGGTACACCGCGTTCACCGCCGACATGACCAAGTCGGGTCTGCCTGTGGTGAACAGCGATGGCACGCCGAAATGGCGCATGGCGCCGTCGCCGCGTGGGCCGTACTGGGAGGAGGGCATGAAGCTGGGCTATCAGGACGTGGGCTCCTGGACCTTCATGAAGTCCACGCCTGAGAAGCAGAAACTGGCGGCCTGGCTGTACGCGCAGTTCGTGACCTCGAAAACCGTGTCGCTGAAGAAAACCATCGTCGGCCTGACGCCGATCCGCGAGTCGGACATCAACTCGCAGGCGATGACCGACCTGGCACCGAAACTCGGTGGCCTGGTGGAGTTCTACCGCAGCCCGGCCCGTGTGCAATGGACTCCGACCGGGACCAACGTGCCGGATTATCCGCGTCTGGCGCAACTGTGGTGGAGCCACATCGCCGAAGCCGCCAGCGGCGACAAGACCCCGCAACAGGCACTGGACGGCCTGGCCAAGGATCAGGATGCAATCATGAGCCGACTGGAGCGTTCGAAGGCCCAGGCCACCTGCGCACCGAAAATGAACCCTGAGCGTGATGCGCAATACTGGTTCGATCAGCCGGGCGCACCGAAGCCGAAACTGGCGAACGAAAAGCCGAAGGGCGAAACCGTGAGCTACAACGAGCTGCTGAAGTCGTGGGCGGATGCGCGTAAGTAACTGTTTGGGAGTGTGAAAGGCGAACGGCACCGGAAGGTGCCGTTTTTGTTTGTGTTGGAACCACAAAACGAACTTGCATTTCTCTACAAAGGCATCCTTTGAAGGATGCTGTAGGAAAAAGACATTTCCTTTTGACGAAACTTCCTAATCGTTCAGATGACCCTGCCGGAGGAGTCGCGACGCTGTTAGCGTCCGCCGCATTATTTCTGAACACCATTCCCGGAAGAAGGATTCTCAAATGAATGCACCATTGCACCCCTCGTATACCAACGAAGTCTCCGCTGAATTTCTTCGCAGTCTTGACGCCCCCCACTTCACTGAAGAGCGGCTTGCGCACTTTTGCGACGAAACTCTGGCCGTTGTTCGCCAAGGGCAGGCATACATAGAAGCTCATCCCGCCCACGCCATTTACCGAATTGCAACCGAGGGCAGCCAAACCCGCGACGGTGGGGTAGTCCGGCAAGCGACATCGCCGCTGGAGTTCACCCTGGAGAGTGGCCGGAAAGTACGTGCGGCACAGAAAGGCGATCACGTTGTGTACGCCGATGGAAGCACGGCGGAGATCGTGACGGGGGCGGGACAAGAAAATAGCGATGTGGCGCTGGTCGGCAGCCATCTTTGCAATGGCGACGAGATCATCAACACCTTACAAGACGGTTTTTTGTTAGTAGGGCGTGAAGGTGTAGCGATGGCCGAGGATTTTCTACCTTCGATCAAGGAGGACGGACATCAATGAACGAAGGACATTTCATTGGCCTGCATGACAAGACCACCTGTGGCGGTAGAGTCCTGGATGGCCATACCGGCGTCGTGATGTTCGGCATCGCCCATGCCCGCGAAGGTGATCGAGTCACCTGTGGCAAGGACGGCAAGACTTATAAGATTGTCGGCGGGATTTCCTACATGATCAGTCATGGCAAAGCTGTGGCGGGCACGCTGGACAGCCACAGCGATTGCCCCTGCAAAGCCCGGTTGATCCCTTCTGTGGTCACGGCGACCTATCAAAGCGAGGCACGCCCCGCACCGCGTGCGACCAGCGGTGTTGGCTCACCGGCGCCCCAAACTGATAACAAGTTTACATCGAAACAGCAGGGGGCTGATCCGAAACCTGCAGCGAAGGCCACGGCCTTTCTCGTCGATCCAGCTTCCTGCAATCACCCGGACCGAATGGAAGAATTGGCTTGCTACATAGCCAACGAGATGAACCGCAACATCACGCACCCTTCGGTTCTGAAAATGAAGGAGCTGAACAGCTATAGCCCGGAGGCTGAAACAAATAAATATATGGAAATCCCATTTTATCTGCGACTCGGTCATCAGCCCAACTTCCACAGCATCGCCCTTGTCAAGCAAGCCGAGGCGTTTGCACTATGGACAGAGCGGGTTGGGCAGAATCGGCCTTGGGATCATAAGCCGAAGATAAAGGCTAATTTTGGGGGCGATGTTCGCCACAAGCAGGGAAAATATGATTATTTTTACGATATTTGGTCGAATATTCATTACGGATATGTAGGAATGGCTGCAGGTTTTTCGGAGCAGGTGTTACTGGATGGTGCAGGTGCCGAGCAGATCATTTCCGATACGGTACGTAAGCTTCAAGATTGGGAAAACAAGCCAGGGCCTCATCGCTCAGAGGACATAAAGGGGTTAAGGGCGTGGGATGACATACCGGACAGGAAGTCGATAGCTATTGGCGTGAGCCTTTTCCGTATTTATTCAATCGGTGGGGTCAGCGCCAAGATTATTATGGATGAAGTGCTTGCGGGTGATCCTGCTGGTTGGGGGAAAGGCATAAGTGTGCACAGATGCAAATAAAAGGAACAGCTTATATCTGAAGCGCAGACTGCTAATGCTGTTGCTGTTGATATATTTTGTCTGGTACGTCGCCGTTCCGAGGGTGAAAATATATTTTTCAGAAAAAGGAAGCGGGAAGTTGGAGTTTGTTCTTAATACTCAGCACGATATTTTTAGAGGGGAAATCTCTCCTGGCGAATCTACAGGAGGGCCCGGTCATCTTTTTCCCGATGATAATTTCTTTATGCGGTTTGATTGGGTGGCGTCAAATAAAAGTCAATGCATAATGATAAAGAATCCTAAGTGGCCGACGACCAGCATTTACATCGGTGCGGATGGAACTCTCGACGAAAGTTCCATTAGTGGAACCGATTCAGATCGATTAGAAGAATGCCCTCAGCCATGAATAAAACAACCTGAGTTTAGACTTCAATGCGTCTTCGCGGAGAATCGCCTTTTTTATGTCTTTCTTTGCGGCTGAGTGTTTTGGAGGTCTGTAACGTCGAGGCGGGAGCCGCTTGTACGGAGGTCAGTGAACGAGCCCCCCGAAAATGAATCCCGAGCGCGACACACAATACTGGTTCGATCAATCACGCGCGCCGAAGCCGAAACTGGCGAACGAGAAGCCTAAAGGCGAAACTGTGAGTACAATGAATTGCTGAAATCGTGGGAGGCGGCGCGTAAGTAAAGTGGTTGTAATGTGAAACGCGAACGGCACCGGAAGGTGCCGTTTTCCTTTGTGCCTGATCGTCCGCTATCGCGATGGGAGTTCCCAGGATAACGAAGCAAAACCTTGTCATTCCGCTGAACACTAGCGTTGTGGTGAACCCGTCAAACCAACACAGCTAAATCCGTGTACTTGGCAACCAACGGGTCGGCGGTGAGAAGTTTCATGGGTTCAGTCATGGCTGTCGCAACAATGAGGCGGTCGAACGGGTCACGATGATGATGTTCGAGGTCTTTCACGGCAATGGCATGCTCGGACGTTACCGGCAATTCGATGAACCCGCTTTCGAGGCAGTACTGCCGGATTTCCTCCAGATCAACGTTCAGCTTTCCCAACCCGATCTTGATCGCCATCTCCCAGAATGACGCTGCGCTGACATATATGTCGGCAGCGTTCTCGATGAGCTTTCTGGCTTTTCCGGAGAGTCTGGGATCATCACTGAGTGTCCAGAGCAAAATGTGCGTGTCGAGCAGAAGCCTCATTCGTGAGCGCCTTCAAACATATCGAACATGTCGTCCGACAGTGGCGCGTCGAAATCATCGGGAAGTACAAGTTTGCCTTTCATCGTTCCGATGCGCTGGCCACAGGTTTTCCCCACCGGAACCAGACGTGCGAGAGCCCGACCGTGTTTGGCAATCGTGATGATCTGCCCAGCGGCTGCGTCATCAACGAGTTTTGATAGATTGTTTTTTGCTTCGGCCAGCGGAACGACGATCATGATTTCTCTCCCATATTCTGGACAAATATAGCCAGAATATTCACGGAGGGCAAAAATGCGTGGTTTCTCAAGGGTGGCAGGAGCCAGTTCGGAAAAGATGTCACGGTTCATTGTTCGCTCTCGTATTGGTTTCTCGATCCAGCAGTCATTAAAGATAAAACCAGGTGCTCGATCTTGATGTAGGACGAGGTGGGTAATACGGCGAGAGCTTTCGGGGATTGTCGGAGGAGGGGAGCGTGCTGGTAAAAAATCCCACAAACGCAAAAACGGCACCCGAAGGTGCCGTTTCTGTTTGCTACCAGGTGTCGCTAAGCGATCAACCCGCCAGGCCCGATTGCTGAACCAGGTTCAGCAGCGGCTGCGGATACAGGCCGAGGAAGAAAGCCAGTACCGCGATGGCCAGCAGCATCACGCCGCCTGCCTTCTGTTCCCAGTGCAGTTGAGCGTCGACGCGGCGCAGGTTTGGCTCGATCAGGTACAGGGTGACCATCACTCGCAGGTAGTAGAACACGCCGATGGCACTGCCCAGTACCAGGGAGGCGACCAGCCACCACTGATGGGACTCGACGCCGGTGGCGATGATGTAGAACTTGCCGATGAAGCCTGCGGTCAGCGGGATACCGGCCAGGGACAGCATCATCACGGTCAGCACGGCGGTCAGGTACGGACGGCGCCAGAACAGGCCGCGGTATTCGTACAGGGCGTCTGCGTCACGGCCTTTGTACGGCGAGGACATCAGGGTGATCACGCCGAAAGCGCCGAGGCTGGTGATCACGTAGGTGACCAGGTACACGCCGATGGCTTCCACGGCCAGGCCCTTGCTCGCCACCAGGGCGATCAGCAGGTAGCCGAAGTGGGCGATGGACGAGTAACCCAGCAGACGCTTGAGGTTGCTCTGGGTCAGGGCCAGCAGGTTACCGAACAGGATCGACGCGATGGCGATGATGGTCAGCACGTTGCTCAGCACGCCGCTGCTCGCAGCAGGGGAGATCTGGAACAGACGCACCATCACGGCGAACACGGCAACCTTGGAAGCGGTCGCCAGGAACGCTGCAACCGGTGCCGGAGCACCTTCGTAAACGTCCGGAGTCCAGAGGTGGAACGGCACCAGCGACAGCTTGAACGCCAGGCCGATCAGCATCATGCCCAGGCCCAGTTGTGCCAGCGAGCTTGGCAGGCCGGTAGCCGCCAGTGCCTGGCCGATGCCGACGAAGCTCAGGGAGCCGGCGTCAGCGTAGAGCAGGGCCATACCGAACAACAGGAACGCGGAACCGGCCGCCGACAGCACCATGTACTTGATGCCGGCTTCCAGCGAGCGCTTGTTGAAGAAGGCATAGGCCACCAGACCGTAGACCGGCACCGACAGCAGTTCCAGACCGACGAACAACCCGGCCAGGTGCTGCGCGCTGACCAGCACCAGGCCACCGGCGGCGGCCATCAGGATCAGCAGGTACAGTTCTTCACGGTTGCCCGGGTAACCCGTGCCGCCATCGCCGAGGTAGGCGTGGGCGAGGGTGACACAGGCGAGGGTGGCGACCAGGATCAGCGCCATGTACAGGCAAGCGAAGCTATCGATTTGCAGCAGTGGGGTCACAGCCAGTGGCGCGACCTTCAAGGCTGGCAGGATCGACAGCAACGCCAGGTTCAGACCCGCCACCGACAGCAGGAAGGTCTGGGAGTGGTTGCGGCGCCAGGCAATTGCCAGCATCACCACGATGATCGTGGCGCTGGTAATCAACAGCGGCGCTAGCGCGATAAAGTGTTGAGTCGTGAATTCCATAGCGCTCTTACCGGGCCGAAGCGAGTTGAGTGAAGGCGGTGCCGAGCCATTGCTGCACGCCATGCATCGTAGCGGCAGAGGTATCGAGGAACGGTTGCGGGTAGATGCCGATGTAGATCAGCAGCGCTGCCAGGCCGACCACCATGATCATTTCGCGACCGTCCATGCCATGCATCACCGCGTCCGATTTGGCCGGGCCGAAGTAGGCACGATGGATCATGATCAGCGAGTAGACCGAACCGAACACCAGGCCGGACGTCGCGATGATGGTGACCCACGGAGCGAACGGGAAGGTACCGATCAGGATCAGGAACTCGCCGACGAAGTTACCGGTACCCGGCAAGCCCAGCGACGCGGCCGCGAAGAACAGGCTGAGGGCCGGCAGGTAGGCGATCTTCGACCACAGGCCACCCATTTCACGCATGTCGCGGGTGTGGGTGCGTTCGTACAGCTGGCCACTCAGGATAAAGAGTGCCGCCGCCGACAGGCCGTGCGCCAGCATCTGCATCACTGCGCCCTGCAGCGCCAGTTGGCTGCCGGAGTAGATGCCGATCAGGACGAAGCCCATGTGGGAAACGGACGAGAAGGCAATCAGACGCTTGATGTCGGTTTGCGCGAACGCCAGGAACGCACCGTAGAAGATCCCGATCAGACCCAGGGTCATGGCGAACGGCGCGAACTCGGCCGACGCATTCGGGAACAGCGGCAGGGCGAAACGCAGCAGGCCGTAGGCCGCGGTCTTGAGCAAGATACCGGCGAGGTCGACGGAACCTGCGGTCGGCGCCTGGGCGTGAGCGTCAGGCAACCAGGAGTGGAACGGCACGACTGGCAGCTTCACCGCGAAGGCGATGAAGAAACCGAGCATCAGGATGTACTCGGTGGTGGTCGACATCTTGGTCTTCAACAGGTCGGCGTAGTTGAAGGTAATCACGCCGGTGTCGTTGAAGTTGACCAGTACCAGGCCCAGGATCGCCACCAGCATGATCAGGCCGGAAGCCTGAGTGAAGATGAAGAACTTGGTCGCCGCGTAGATCCGGGTTTTCTTGCCGTCCGAAGAACTGTGACCCCAGAGCGCGATGAGGAAGTACATCGGCACCAGCATCATTTCCCAGAAGAAGAAGAACATGAACAGGTCGAGGGCGAGGAACACGCCGACGACACCGCCCAGGATCCACATCAGGTTCAGGTGGAAGAAGCCAACGTGACGCTGGATCTCTTTCCACGAGCAGAGTACCGAGAGGACACCCAGCAGGCCGGTCAGCATGATCATCAACAGCGACAGGCCGTCGAGGGCCAGGTGCACGTTGATGCCAAAGCGCTGGATCCAGACGTGCTTGAACTCAAGCGCCCAGGTCGGATCGGCACCCGGTGCCGGTGCAAACGAATAGTCGCCGTTGGCCCACAGCCAGAGGCCGAGGGAGAGCAACAGGGACATGGTGATCAGCGCAATCCAGCGGGGGAGGGTGGCGCCGAAGCGCTCACCCATCCAGCACAGCAGGCCGCCGATGAAGGGGATCAGGATTAGCCAAGGCAGAATCATGACGGGCTCAATTCCTTTCGCAAGTTCGCAAGGTTCATATCAGACCGCTACCAGCACGACGGCGCCGATAACCAGCACGGCACCAGCAGCCATCGAGGCGGCGTACCAACGCAGTTGACCGGTCTCGGTACGGCTCAGGGCGGTGTGACCGCCTTTGGCCATACGCGGGATCAGACCGATGGTCTGGTCCAGCGGGTCTTTGCGCAGGATGTGGCTGATCGCCAGGTATGGCTTGACGAACAGTTTGTCGTAGATCCAGTCGAAGCCCCAGGCGGCGAACCACCAGGCCGACAGGAAACGGCCGATGCCGCTGTTGGCGATGGCGGTCACGAAGCGACGCTTGCCGAGGAACAGCAGCGCGGCCAGCAGGATACCGGACAGGGCGATGGCGCCCGAGGCGATTTCCAGGCTGTGCTTGGCTTCGCCGCCGGCATGGCCGACGCTTTCCGGCAGTACGCCGTGCAGTGGCGGAACGATCATCGCGCCGATGGCGGTGGACAATACGATCAGCACCGACAGTGGCAGCCAGTGGGCGATGCCGTGACCGGCGTGGGCTTCGGTCTTCGCTTCACCGTGGAACGCGATGAAGATCAGGCGGAAGGTGTACAGCGAGGTCATGAACGCGCCGACCAGACCTGCGTAGAGCAGACCGTGGTTGCCGCTGGCGAACGCTTCCCAGAGGATTTCGTCCTTGGAGTAGAAGCCTGCGGTCACCAGTGGCAGGGCCGCCAGGGCCGCGCCGCCGACGATGAAGCTGGCGTAGGCCAGAGGCAGTTTCTTCCACAGACCGCCCATCTTGAAGATGTCCTGCTCGTGGTGGCAGGCAACGATCACCGCACCGGAGGCAAGGAACAACAGGGCCTTGAAGAACGCGTGGGTCATCAGGTGGAAGATCGCGCCATCCCAGGCACCGACGCCCAGGGCCAGGAACATGTAGCCGATCTGGCTCATGGTCGAGTAGGCGAGGATACGCTTGATGTCGGTCTGGACCAGGGCGGCGAAACCGGCCAGGACCAGGGTCACGCCACCGACGATGCCTACAAGGTGCAGGATTTCCGGCGCCAGGGTGAACAGGCCGTGGGTACGGGCGATCAGGTAGACACCGGCGGTCACCATGGTTGCGGCGTGGATCAGTGCCGAAACCGGGGTAGGACCGGCCATCGCGTCCGCCAGCCAGGTTTGCAGCGGCAGTTGCGCGGATTTACCGACAGCGCCGCCCAGCAGCATCAGGGTGGCCAGGACCATCCAGATATTGCCCGCCTGGAACTTCTGCGGTGCCAGCACCAGCAGTTCCTGAACGTTCAGCGTGCCCAGTTGGGCAAACAGGATGAACAGGCCGATGGCCATGAACACGTCGCCGATACGGGTCACGATGAAGGCCTTGAGTGCCGCGTTACCGTTGTTGCGGTTGCTGTAGTAGAAACCGATCAACAGGTACGAGCACAGGCCCACGCCTTCCCAGCCGAAGTACAGGAACAACAGGTTATCGCCCAGCACCAGGAACAGCATGCTGGCGATAAACAGGTTGGTGTAGGCGAAGAAACGCGAGTAACCGTCTTCACCGCGCATGTACCAGGACGCGAACAGGTGGATCAGGAAGCCCACGCCGACGACTACACCCAGCATGGTCAGGGACAGACCGTCCAGGTACAGCGCAAAGTTCGGCTTGAAGCCTTCCACCGCCATCCACTGCCACAACACCTGGGTGTAGTGACCGCCTTCCGGTGGCGCGACGTTGAATTGCCAGATCACGTAAGCCGCGACGATGGCAGACAGGCCGACGGAACCAACGCCGATCAGCGCCGACAGGTTTTCCGAGAGGCGGCCGCGCGAGAACGACAGCAGCAGGAAACCGATAAGAGGGAATACGAAAGTCAGAAAGAGTAGGTTCATCCGCGCATCTCACTGGCAGCGTCGATATCGAGCGTGTGGAAGCGGCGATACAGTTGCAGCAGGATAGCCAGGCCGATACTGGCCTCGGCGGCTGCCAGGCTGATCACCAGGATGAACATGATCTGCCCATCCGGCTGCGCCCAGCGGCTACCGGCAACGATGAACGCCAAGGCGGAGGCATTCATCATGACCTCCAGGCTCATCAGCACGAAGAGGATGTTGCGGCGGACCATCAGGCCGACCAGACCGAGGCAGAACAGGATGCCGGCAACCGCCAGACCATGCTCCATAGGGATAGCAGGCATCGTCATTGCTCCTTGGCTTCGTTACGGCCCAGATGGAACGCCGTGACGGCTGCGGCAAGCAGCAGCATCGAGGCGAGTTCGACCACCAGCAGGTAAGGACCGAACAGGCTGATGCCCACGGCCTTGGCGTCTACGGTGGTGTGGCCGACGGCCTGGCCGGTCTGGTGGGAGAACAGCACATACAGCAGTTCAACCAGCAGCAAGGCGGCGAGGGCGACCGGGCCGCCCCAGATACCGGGCTTGAGCCAGACGCGCTCTTGCTGAACCGAGGCCGGGCCCAGGTTCAGCATCATCACCACGAACACGAACAGCACCATGATGGCGCCAGCGTAGGCGATCACTTCCAGGACACCGGCAAACGGTGCGCCGAGGGCGAAGAACGTCATCGCCACGGCGATCAGCGAAATGATCAGGTAGAGCAGGGCGTGCACGGGGTTGGTGTTGGTGATCACGCGGAGCGTGGACACCACAGCGATACCCGATGCGAAATAGAAAGCGAATTCCATCTTTCTTCCTTAAGGCAGCAAGCTCTTCACGTTGACCGGTTCGGCTTCATTCTGCGCGGAGCCCTTCGGCTTACCGGCAATCGCCATACCTGCAACACGATAGAAGTTGTAATCAGGGTTTTTGCCGGGGCCGGAGATCAGCAGATCTTCTTTCTCGTAAACCAGGTCCTGACGTTTGAACTCGGCCATTTCGAAATCCGGCGTCAGCTGGATCGCGGTGGTCGGGCAGGCTTCCTCGCAGAGGCCGCAGAAAATGCAGCGCGAGAAGTTGATGCGGAAGAAGTCCGGGTACCAGCGACCGTCTTCGGTTTCAGCTTTCTGCAGCGAGATGCAACCGACCGGGCATGCCACGGCGCACAGGTTGCAGGCTACGCAACGCTCTTCGCCGTCGGGGTCGCGGGTCAGGACGATACGTCCACGGTAGCGCGGCGGCAGGTAGACCGGTTCTTCCGGGTACTGCAGCGTGTCGCGCTTGCGGAAGGCGTGGCCGAAGATCATCACCAGGCTGCGAAGCTGGGTGTAGAGGCCATGCACGATGTCAAATATGTACTTCATGATTCTCTATCCTCACTGAGCCGCGACGGCGGGCGTGTTGAGCAACACGATCGCAGCGGTCACCAGCATGTTGACGAGGGTCAGCGGCAGGCAGAACTTCCAGCTGAAATCCATCACTTGGTCATACCGTGGGCGCGGAATCGAGGCGCGCAGCAGGATGAAGAACATGATGAAGAACGCGGTTTTCAGTGCGAACCAGATGAACGGGATCTGCGGCAGGATGCCGAACGGGCCGTGCCAGCCACCGAAGAACAAGGTCACCAGTAGCGCAGAAATCAACACGATGCCGATGTACTCACCGACGAAGAACATGCCCCATTTCATGCCGGCGTATTCAATGTGGTAACCGTCGGCCAGTTCCTGTTCCGCTTCCGGCTGGTCGAACGGGTGACGGTGAGTCACGGCGACGCCAGCGATGAAGAAGGTCAGGAAACCGAAGATCTGCGGAATGATGAACCACATGTTCTGCGCCTGGTATTCAACGATGTCACGCATGTTGAACGAGCCGACCTGGATCACGATGCCCATCAGCGACAGGCCCATGAACACTTCGTACGACACCGTTTGTGCCGAGGCCCGCAAGCTGCCCAGCAGGGCGAACTTGTTGTTGCTCGACCAGCCGGCGAACAGCACCGCGTAGACCGACAGACCCGCCATGGCGAAGAAGAACAGGATGCCGATGTTGATATCCGCCACACCCCAGGTCGGGGTGATCGGGATGATCGCGAAGGCAATCAGCAGGGCGCTCATGGCCACGACCGGTGCCAGGGTGAAGATCACCTTGTCGGCAAACGGCGGCGTCCAGTCTTCCTTGAAGAACATCTTGATCATGTCGGCAGCGATCTGGAACGCACCGAACGGACCCACGCGGTTCGGGCCGTAACGGTCCTGCCAGAGGGCGAGCAAACGACGCTCGACCCAGCTGAGCAGGGCGCCGCAGACCACCACGGCGAGCAGGATCACCACGGCCTTGAGGACCGCGATGATGATGTCGATCACTTCAGGAGTGAACCAGGTCATTGAGCTGCCTCCTGCAGACCGTCAGCGGATTTGCCAAAGATTGCCGGTGGAATGCCGGCGATGCCCGCAGGCAGTGCCACCAGGCCAGCGCCCAGCTCTTCATTGATGCGCAGCGGCAGACGCAGGGTCTGGCCGGCGACGTTGAAGCTCAGCATGGCACCATCGTTGACGCCCAGGCGGTCGGCTTCGGACTTGGCCAGTGCGACGTAGGCGGCTGGAATGCGTTCCTGAACCGGAGCGGCTTTCGAAGAGTTCTCTTCGCTGCCGAACAGGTGGAAGAACGGTACGACCTGCCAGGTGCCCTGGGCCGGGTTGAACGCACGCGGAACAGCGGCAAACCAGTTCAGCGAGTCACCGCTGCTTTCGATCAGGCGGGTGCCCGGGTCGCCAGCGCGGATGTGACCACCGACTTCGTCCTGGAACTTGTTCCAGGCTTGCGGCGAGTTCCAGCCCGGAGACCAGGCGAATGGCACTTGCTGACGCGGTTCGGCCGAACCCGAGTAACCTTCCATCGAGAAGGCGAACGCGGTGTCCTTGTCCTGCGGGGTACGCGGTTCGTGTACGCTGATGTCGGCGCGCATGGCGGTACGACCGGAGTAACGCAGCGGCTCACGGGCCAGTTTCATGCCCTTGATGCGGAACGCGGCGGACGGTGCGGCATCGACGATGCGGTTCAGGATCGAGGTGCTGGAAGCGACGGCAGCGGTGACGTGGTCCAGTTGGGTCCAGTCGATCGGCTGGTTCAGCAGGGTTGCGCGCAGGGCATGCAGCCAGCGCCAGCCTTCATGAACCAGGATGCTTGCATCCATGTACTTCGGATCGAAGACCTGGAAGAAGCGCTGGGCGCGACCTTCCTGGCTGACCAGGGTGCCGTCGCCTTCAGCGAAGCTGGCGGCTGGCAGGACCAGGTTGGCGCGATCGCTGGTGGCGGTTTTCTGATGGTCGGCAACGATCAGCACTTTCGTGGCGGCCAGGGCAGCGTCGACACGGGCTTTATCGGTGCGGGTGTACAGATCGTTTTCCAGCACGACGATGGCGTCGGCACGACCGTCGATCACGGCTTGCAGCGCGGCGTCGACCGATTCGCCACCGAGCATGGCCAGGCCGAGGCTGTTGGCCTCAGGCACGATCAGGCTGATGGAACCGTTTTTCTCGCGCAGCTTCAGGGCTTTGGCGATGTTCGCGGCGGCTTCGATCAGCGCCTTGGAACCCAACGAGGTGCCGGCAATGATCAATGGACGCTTGGCCGCGAGCAGGGCGTCGGCAATGCGCTTGGCCAGTTCGAGGGCTTCAGCATCAAGACCTTCAACGGCTGGAGCGCTGGCGTCGAGGGCGTGAGCCACGGCGAAACCGATGCGGGCCAGGTCGTCGGGAGCGGCGTGAACGCACTCTTCGGCGACGTCGTCGAGCTTGGTTTCAGCCAGGCTGGCGATGAACAGCGGGTTCAGCGCGTGCTGGCCGATGTTCTTCACAGCGGCATCGAGCCAAGGCTGGACGCGCATGGCGTCGGCCATGTCTTCAGCCTTGCCCTTGACCGATTGACGCAGGGCCAGGGCCATGCGCGCAGCAGTTTGGGTCAGGTCTTCACCGAGGACGAACACGGCGTCGTGGTCTTCGATGTCGCGCATGTTCGGTACAGGCAGCGGGCTGTCTTTGAGCACTTGCAGGACCAGACGGATGCGCTCCAGCTCGGAGGCTTCGATGCCGGAGTAGAAGTGCTCGGCACCGACCAGCTCGCGCAACGCGTAGTTGCTTTCGAGGCTGGCGCGTGGCGAACCGATACCGACGATGTTGCGGCCGCGCAGCAGGTCGGCGGCTTTATCCAGCGCTTCGTCGAGGCTCAGCTTGGCGCCGTTGGCCAGCAGCGGCTGACGTGGACGGTCGGTGCGGTTGACGTAGCCATAACCGAAACGGCCACGGTCGCACAGGAAGTACTGGTTCACCGAACCGTTGTAGCGGTTTTCGATGCGACGCAGTTCGCCGTAACGCTCGCCCGGGGAGATGTTGCAACCGCTGGAGCAGCCATGGCAGATACTCGGCGAGAACTGCATGTCCCACTTGCGGTTGTAGCGCTCGGAGTGAGTCTTGTCGGTGAACACACCGGTCGGGCAGACCTCGGTGAGGTTGCCGGAGAACTCGCTTTCCAGCACGCCATCTTCAACGCGACCGAAGTACACGTTGTCGTGGGCGCCGTACACGCCGAGGTCGGTGCCGCCGGCGTAGTCCTTATAGAAGCGCACGCAACGGTAGCAAGCGATGCAGCGGTTCATTTCGTGGGAAATGAACGGGCCCAGTTGCTGGTTCTGGTGAGTGCGCTTGGTGAAGCGGTAACGGCGCTCGTTGTGGCCGGTCATTACCGTCATGTCTTGCAGGTGGCAGTGACCGCCTTCTTCACAGACCGGGCAGTCGTGAGGGTGGTTGGTCATCAGCCATTCGACAACACTGGCGCGGAACGCCTTGGACTCTTCATCGTCGATGGAGATCCAGGTGTTGTCGGTGGCAGGCGTCATGCAGGACATGACGATACGACCACGGGTGTCGTTCTCGTCGGTGTACTGCTTGACCGCGCACTGGCGGCAAGCGCCAACGCTGCCAAGGGCAGGGTGCCAGCAGAAATACGGAATATCGAGGCCCAGAGACAGACATGCCTGTAACAGGTTGTCTGCCCCATCGACTTCGAGCGCTTTGCCGTCTACGTGGATAGTGGCCATGGTTCAAAGTTCTTCGTTGGCCCGGTGTCAGCGGGCGTGGCTAATGGAATCTTGTTATCCGCGTGAATCAACACAGCCGGTAAAGGCGTCATCACACGAAAAGCGAAGGGCACGGACCCTTCGCCTTTTTAAGCATTTACGCGCCGACTACGATCGGCCTTGCCAGAGGCGGGACGGCGGCGCTGACAGGCGCGATACCGGCTTCGAACTCTGGACGGAAGTATTTGATTGCGCTGCCCAACGGCTCCACGGCGCCCGGTGCGTGAGCACAGAAGGTCTTGCCCGGGCCGAGGAAACCGACCAGACCCAGCAGGGTCTCGATGTCGCCTGGCTGGCCTTCGCCGTTCTCGATGGCCATCAGCAGCTTGACGCTCCATGGCAAGCCATCACGGCAAGGGGTGCAGAAACCACAGGATTCGCGGGCGAAGAACTGCTCCATGTTGCGCAGCAGGGACACCATGTTGACGCTGTCGTCCACCGCCATGGCCAGGCCGGTCCCCATACGGGTGCCCACCTTGGCGATGCCGCCGGCGTACATTTGTGCGTCCAGGTGCTCAGGCAGCAGGAAGCCGGTACCGGCGCCGCCTGGCTGCCAGGCCTTGAGCTTGTAACCGTCGCGCATGCCACCGGCGTAGTCTTCGAACAGCTCGCGAGCGGTGACGCCGAATGGCAGTTCCCACAGGCCCGGGTTCTTCACCTTGCCGGAGAAGCCCATGAGCTTGGTGCCCATGTCTTCACTGCCTTCGCGGGCCAACGATTTGTACCAGTCCACGCCGTCGGCAATGATCGCCGGCACGTTGCACAGGGTCTCGACGTTGTTCACGCAAGTCGGCTTGCCCCACACGCCTACGGCGGCAGGGAAGGGCGGCTTGGAGCGCGGGTTGGCGCGACGGCCTTCGAGGGAGTTGATCAGTGCGGTTTCTTCACCGCAGATGTAACGCCCGGCGCCGGTGTGGACGAACAGCTCGAAATCGAAGCCGCTGCCCAGGATATTCTTGCCCAGAAGGCCTGCAGCCTTGGCTTCTTCCACGGCACGGTTCAGGTGCTTGGCGGCGGTGGTGTACTCGCCACGCAGGAAGATGTAGCCACGGTAGGTTTTCAGTGCGCGGGCACTGATCAGCATGCCTTCGATCAGCAGATGGGGCAGTTGCTCCATCAGCATGCGGTCTTTCCAGGTGTTCGGCTCCATTTCATCCGCGTTGCACAGCAGGTAGCGGATGTTGATGGATTCGTCTTTCGGCATCAGGCCCCACTTCACGCCAGTGGGGAAGCCTGCACCGCCGCGGCCCTTGAGGCCGGAGTCTTTCACGGTCTGGACGATGTCGTCCTGGGCCATGTCGGCGAAGGCTTTGCGCGCAGCGGCGTAACCGTTCTTGGCCTGGTATTCGTCGAGCCAGACGGCTTCGCCGTCGTCACGCAGACGCCAGGTGAGCGGGTGAGTCTCGGCCGAACGCTTGATGCGGTTGGCAGGACCGAAGGAAGTCAGGGTCATACGTAGCCCTCGAGCAATTTGGCAACGCCTGCTGGCTGCACATCACCGAAAGTGTCGTCGTCGATCATCAACGCCGGCGCCTTGTCGCAGTTGCCGAGGCAGCACACCGGCAGCAGGGTGAAACGACCGTCGGCAGTGGTCTGCCCCAGGCCGATGCCCAGCTTGCTCTGGATCTCGCTGACCACCGACTCGTGGCCGCCGATGTAGCAGACCATGCTGTCGCAGACGCGAATGATGTGACGGCCCACTGGCTGACGGAAGATCTGGCTGTAGAACGTCGCCACGCCTTCAACGTCGCTGGCCGGGATGCCGAGGATCTCGCCGATGGCGTACAAGGCGCCGTCCGGCACCCAGCCGCGTTCCTTCTGGACGATCTTCAGGGCTTCGATGGACGCCGCGCGCGGGTCTTCGTAGTGATGCAGCTCGTGCTCGATGGCCGAGCGCTCGGTTTCGCTCAAGGCGAAACGGTCTGTCTGGATAAGCGTGCTGTTCATGCTTAGCGGTCCACGTCGGCCATAACGAAATCGATACTACCCAGGTACGCAATCAAGTCCGCGACCATGCTGCCTTTGATCACCGAAGGGATCTGCTGCAGGTGCGGGAAGCTTGGGGTACGAATCCGGGTGCGGTAGCTCATGGTGCCGCCATCGCTCGTCAGGTAATAACTGTTGATGCCCTTGGTCGCTTCGATCATCTGGAAGGATTCGTTGGCCGGCATGACCGGGCCCCACGAAACTTGCAGGAAGTGCGTGATCAGGGTTTCGATGTGCTGCAGGGTGCGCTCTTTCGGCGGCGGCGTGGTCAGCGGGTGATCCGCCTTGTACGGGCCTTCCGGCATGTTGCGCAGGCACTGGTCGATGATCCGGATGCTCTGGCGCATCTCCTCGACACGCACGATGCAGCGGTCGTAGGCATCGCCATTGGCCGCCAGCGGTACTTCGAATTCGAAGTTCTCGTAGCCCGAGTACGGGCGCGCTTTACGCAGGTCGAAATCGCAACCGGTCGAACGCAGACCAGCACCGGTGACGCCCCATTCCAGGGCCTCTTTGGTGTTGTAGTCGGCGACGCCGATGGTCCGGCCACGCAGGATGCTGTTGTCCAGGGCGGCCTTCTGGTATTCGTCCAGACGCTTGGGCATCCACTCGACGAAATCCTTGACCAGATTTTCCCAGCCGCGCGGCAGGTCGTGGGCGACGCCACCGATGCGGTACCAGGCCGGGTGCAGGCGGAAACCGGTGATGGCTTCGATCACGGTGTACGCGCGCTGACGGTCGGTGAAGGTGAAGAACACCGGGGTCATGGCGCCGACGTCCTGGATGTAGGTACCCAGGAACAACAGGTGGCTGGTGATCCGGAAGAACTCGGCCATCATGATGCGGATGACGTCGACCTTCTCCGGCACCTTGATGCCGGCCAGCTTCTCGACCGAGAGCACGTACGGCAGGTTGTTCATCACGCCGCCGAGGTAGTCGATACGGTCGGTGTACGGGATGAAGCTGTGCCAGGACTGACGCTCGGCCATCTTCTCGGCACCACGGTGGTGGTAGCCGATGTCCGGGACGCAGTCGACGATCTCTTCACCGTCCAGCTGCAGGATGATGCGGAACGCACCGTGCGCGGACGGGTGGTTCGGGCCGAGGTTGAGGAACATGTAGTCCTCGTTCGGGCCGGAACGCTTCATGCCCCAGTCTTCAGGCTTGAAGCGCGCAGACTCTTCCTCGAGCTGTTGCTTGGCCAGGTTCAGGGTGAACGGATCGAACTCGGTGGCGCGGGCCGGGAAGTCCTTGCGCAGCGGGTGACCTTCCCAGGTCGGCGGCATCATGATGCGCGACAGGTGAGGGTGGCCTTTGAAGTCGATACCGTACATGTCCCAGACTTCACGCTCGTACCAGTTGGCGTTCGGCCAGATGCTGGTGACGGTCGGCAAGCTGAGGTCGCTCTCGGACAAGGCGACCTTGATCATCACGTCACTATTACGTTCGATCGACATCAGGTGGTAGAACACGGAGAAGTCGACGCCGTTCGGCAGCCCCTGACGCTTGGTGCGCAGACGCTCGTCCACGCCGTGCAGGTCATAGAGCATGACGTACGGCTTGGGCAGGTTACGCAGGAAAGTCAGGACTTCGACGAGTTTGGCGCGGGCAACCCAAAGCACCGGCATGCCGGTGCGGGTAGGCTGGGCGGTGAACGCCTCCGGGCCAAAACGGTTGTTCAGTTCGACGACCACATCCTGGTCGTCTGCCTTGTAAGGCGGGATGTACAGAGCACTGCCTGTAGTCATGGTTATTTATCGCTTTCGGTCAACGTAAAGAATGAAGCCAGTTGTTCGTTTCTTTGAAACAGCAGAACTGGATCAGACTTCGTCGGGGCTGCGCAGGTTGGTGACTGCGATTCGCTGTTCGCGGCGCTTTTCCTTTTCGGAAGGCATCTCGGCGCGGTACACGCCTTGATCGCCAACGACCCAGGAAAGCGGGCGACGCTCCTGGCCAATCGACTCCTGCAACAGCATCAGGCCTTGCAGGAAAGCTTCAGGGCGGGGCGGGCAGCCAGGCACGTAGACGTCCACGGGCAGGAACTTGTCCACCCCTTGAACGACGGAGTAGATGTCGTACATGCCACCGGAGTTGGCGCACGAACCCATGGAGATGACCCATTTAGGCTCGAGCATTTGCTCGTAGAGACGCTGGATGATCGGCGCCATCTTGATGAAGCAGGTACCGGCGATAACCATGAAATCCGCCTGGCGCGGCGATGCCCGGATAACCTCGGCGCCAAAGCGCGCGATGTCGTGGGGCGCCGTGAAGGCGGTGGTCATTTCCACGTAGCAGCACGAAAGACCGAAGTTATACGGCCACAGGGAGTTCTTGCGCCCCCAGTTGATCGTGCCGTTGAGCACGTCTTCGAGCTTGCCCATGAAAATGTTTTTGTGGACTTGATCTTCTAACGGATCGGAAACGGTTTCCCGTTGGCCAATCGGATACTGCTCGTTAGGAGCATCGGGGTCGATCCTGGTGAGATTGTATTGCATTGCCAAAGCCTCATTGTTTCAGCTTCGCTTGCCGCTTGCGCCGAGCTTCCGGAGCCCAGTCAAGGGCGCCCACTCGGAATAGGTAGACAAGGCCTGCCAACAGAATTGCTATGAAAACGAGAGCTTCGACGAATCCGGTCCAGCCGCTTTCGCGGACGGACACAGACCATGCAAAGAGAAAGAGGGCTTCGATATCGAAGATCACGAAGAGCATCGCGACCAGATAGAATTTGGCAGAGAGCCGCAAGCGGGCGCCACCTGTAGGTAGCATGCCGGACTCGAACGGTTCGTTTTTGCTGCGGCCCCAGGCTTTTGACCCGAGGAGGCTGGAAACGCCCAGCATGAAGGCGCAGAGGCCGACAACGCCTAGAAGGAAAATGGCAAAGCCCCAGTTGTGGGCCATGAGTCCTGTCGCTTCGGGCATGCTGGTAATCCTTAACAGAGAGCAAAGGTCTCTGAGCTTGAAAAGAAACAAAGCAGTGACGATATGTCGCAGCAATCAATCCAGCTGATTTTATGGCTAAACACCCGGCAAGTAAAATTCCTATAGCGAAATTATTTATAGGAATAAGGACATAGCGAGCGACGAAAGCGCCGTAGCCCTTGCGTTGCGGGCATTAGGGGGCTTTTCGCAAATAATGTTTTGTAGGGAATGTAACGAACATAGTTGCAGCTAAATGATAATCAATATTGTTTGGGTGGGTTTTCAAACTGTTTGTCCGTCGGATACTCGGGAAGTTGTCTTATATGGGCGTTACAGCAAGTAGCGGCGGTGTGCGTTTTAGCGGATTTTTCTGACGTTGATGTCGCTCTGGATCAATGTTTTTCCAGGTCACCACCATCCCCTGTACCTGTAGGAGCGAGCTTGCTCGCGATGGTGGTCAACGATGACGCTGGGGGCCTGACACCCCGTGGCGTCCTCAGGGTCATCGCGAGCAAGCTCGCTCCTACAAGGGTTTTTGCGGTGTTTGTTCAATCACGCGCAAAAAAAACGCCCCGAACCAGTCGGGGCGTCAGATGTGCAGCGCTGCGGTTAGCTTTTTATCCGGTCCGCAGCGGCTGATGTCTCAAGCGAAGCAGATCAGTGGAACTGTTCTTCTTCGGTCGAACCGGTCAGTGCGGTTACCGAGGACGAGCCACCCTGGATCACGGTGGTCATGTCGTCGAAGTAGCCGGTGCCCACTTCCTGTTGGTGAGCCACGAAGGTGTAACCCTTGGCGGCGTCAGCGAATTCCTGCTCTTGCAGCTTCACGTAGGCAGTCATGTCGTTGCGGGCGTAGTCGTGCGCCAGGTTGAACATGCTGTGCCACATGTTGTGAATGCCGGCCAGGGTGATGAACTGGTGCTTGTAGCCCATGGCGGACAGTTCGCGCTGGAACTTGGCGATGGTCGCGTCGTCCAGGTTTTTCTTCCAGTTGAAGGAAGGCGAGCAGTTGTACGACAGCAGTTGGTCCGGGTATTCCTTCTTGATCGCTTCGGCGAAGCGACGGGCTTCTTCCAGGTCCGGCTTGGCGGTTTCGCACCAGATCAGGTCGGCGTACGGCGCGTAGGCCAGGCCGCGGGCGATGGCCTGGTCCAGACCGGCGCGAACCTTGTAGAAACCTTCCTGGGTGCGTTCGCCAGTCACGAATGGCTGGTCGTACGGGTCGCAATCGGAAGTCAGCAGGTCAGCGGCGTTGGCGTCGGTACGGGCCAGGATGATGGTCGGAGTGCCGGCAACGTCAGCCGCCAGACGGGCAGCGGTCAACTTCTGTACGGCTTCCTGGGTAGGAACCAGTACCTTGCCGCCCATGTGGCCGCATTTCTTCACGGAAGCCAGTTGGTCTTCGAAGTGAACGCCGGCGGCGCCTGCTTCGATCATGCTCTTCATCAGCTCGTAAGCGTTCAGAACGCCACCGAAACCGGCTTCGGCGTCAGCCACGATTGGTGCGAAGTAGTCGATGTAGCCTGCGTCGCCCGGGTTCTTGCCGGCTTTCCACTGGATCTGGTCGGCGCGACGGAATGCGTTGTTGATGCGCTTGACCACGGTTGGAACCGAGTCCACCGGGTACAGCGACTGGTCCGGGTACATCGATTCGGCGGAGTTGTTGTCCGCAGCCACTTGCCAGCCCGACAGGTAGATCGCCTGGATGCCGGCTTTGACTTGTTGTACAGCCTGGCCGCCGGTCAGGGCGCCCATGCAGTTGACGAAATCTTTCTCAGGACGGAAGGCTGGCTTGGCACCCTGGGTAACCAGGTTCCACAGCTTCTCGGCGCCCATTTTTGCAAAGGTGTGCTCAGGTTGAACCGAGCCACGCAGGCGGACGACGTCAGCAGCGGAGTAAGTGCGTGTCACGCCTTTCCAGCGCGGGTTTTCAGCCCAGTCTTTTTCGAGGGCTGCAATTTGCTGTTCGCGTGTCAGTGCCATGGGAGATAAACCTCGTCGCGTCTTTATGAAAAGTTGTTCTGCGGTGGAAAATTCCTGCGCTCGCTGACCAGAAGCTTTAGTGGTCAAGTCGGATTCGGCGGGGAGGGCGACGGGATGAACGATCGGCTCGAGGGGAAGTGAGCAGGTAAAGGCGAACTGCGGGCGCATTCGGGCGTCGTGGGCCTTGGTACGAACATCAGTGTGCTGCCGGGTTACCTAATTACGCTTCCGTCCCTCGGGACAACTTCGTTCCAGTCGACAACCTCGTCAAACACACCTTGTGGGCGGTACAGACACGAAGCGGTTCGCGGGGGTAGGTTGCGAACATCGCCTCGAAGGCCCTTGCCAGGGCCCCTGATTAGCGGGAGCGAGGCCATCATGCCTTCGCTTTTTTGACTCGTCAAACGTTTTGTAGTGCTTTTTTTAGAGCACTACATCTTTGGTCTAATGCGACTCGGCAGTCAGTTTTTGGTGCTTTAGTCCAGGGTGTCGACTTTAACCCGCAAAGTCATGTCATTGCGGCTCTGGGTTGAGTAGCTGCGGCCCAGGCCCTGTTTGTCGGCCTGGGTCTGGCCATTGACCCCGGCCAGCAGGATCCACTCACCGAGGTGGCCGGTGACGGTTGTGTCGGTGCTTTGTACGTTCACTACATCGGGACGTTCCTGGCTCATACGGTCACGGTTGGTACTGATCGACAGGTGAACGATGTCGCCCGTGACATTTGCGGTGACGTAGAAACCCTGGGTGACATTGCGATACTCGGTCTGGCTGCTGTAGCCGCCATAGGAATCGCTCTGGCTGCTGGTGACCGGCACGCTCTGGCCGACCTGGATCAGTGCCGGTGCGCCTTCGCTGGCCTGCACCTGCTGAATGCCGCCCTCGCGGCTGTCGGTGCTGTAGTTGATGATGCGGGTCTGGCTTGGCTTGGCGCCGTTCACAGTCTGGCCCTGGTCACCCTGGAAATTGTTGTCGCTGGTGTCGACGGTGATCAGCAGCCGCTTGGGTGCTGTGTCGAGTTGCGAAAGAAGGGCTTTAAGTTCGTCGATCTTGCGCTGATCGGCGTTGACAATCAGTTGGCTGCCGTAGGCGCTGACCTGGCCTTCCTTGCCGACGAAGTCCTGCGCCACCGGCAGCAGGTCGGCACTGGTGTGGTATTTGAGGGGGATGATTTCTGTGGCTGCCATCACCGAAAAACTGCAGCCGAGCAGCAGGGTGGTGAGCAGGGTGCGTAGGGACATGTCCGTTATCTCCGCGTTCTAAAGGCTTGATATTGCCACGTTGTCGGCCCGGCGTTTTTTGTAGGAGCGAGCTTGCTCGCGATGGTCTTGAGGACGCCGCGGGGTGTCAGGCTTCCAGCATTATCGTTCACGTCCATCGCGAGCAGGCTCGCTCCTACAGGGTTGTCGGCTCGGGGTGGGGTAAGTTGAATCGTAGACAGCAAAACGCCCCGGCATTGAGAAATGACGGGGCGTTTTGGGGTGTTCTTCAGGGCCTCTTCGCGAGCAGGCTCGCTCCTACAGGGTTGTCGGCTCGGGGTGGGGTAAGTTGAATCGTAGACAGCAAAACGCCCCGGCATTGAGAAATGACGGGGCGTTTTGGGGTGTTCTTCAGGGCCTCTTCGCGAGCAGGCTCGCTCCTACAGGTTTGTCGGCTCGGGGTGGGGTAAGTTGAATCGTAGACAGCAAAACGCCCCGGCATTGAGAAATGACGGGGCGTTTTGGGGTGTTCTTCAGGGCCTCTTCGCGAGCAGGCTCGCTCCCACAGGGTAGTGCGTAACTACTGTGGGAGCGAGCCTGCTCGCGAAGAGTTCACCTCGGTATCAGGCCGAGTGCCGCACCATGTCCACATGTGGAATCCCGGCTTCCAGGAATTCCTCACTGACCATGTTGAAGCCCAGGCGCTCATAGAACGCCGTGGCTTGCACCTGGGCGCTGAGCATCTGCTGCTTCAGCCCGCGCTCTTCAGCTTCACCAATCACCGCTTGCATCAGCGCGTCGCCGACTTTCAGGCCGCGCCAGTCCTTGAGCACCGACACTCGGCCGATGTGACCATCGGGCAGCAAGCGGGCGGTGCCAATCGGAAAGTCGCCTTCGAACGCGAGGAAATGCACGGCGGTTACATCGTCGGCATCCCATTCCAGTTCAGGTGGAACGCACTGCTCGGCGACGAACACCGTTTCACGAATGCGCCGGATCTCGGCGTTGTCCTTTTGCCAGTCTGCGACACGTACGTGAATCTTATTCATCGGCAAACCCCAGGCTTCCTTGCTTGACCAGTTCACACAGCAGGCCGCGGCCGTCTTCATCGCTCAGCCATTCGCCGAGGTTGTCGACGTGCAGCGCGTCGGCGGCGCAGATCATCTTCAGCAGTTCACGCAGTTTGCCCGGCAGATAACGGCTCTGGCCGCTGGCGAACAGCAGCAGGTCGTCGTCGACTTCGGACCACGCCAGGCGCGCGCTCGGGTTGCGAATCAGGATCGCGCCTTGCTCCAGTGCGGACATGAAGTCGTCTTCTGCGACGTCTTCCGGGCCCACCACCAGTTCCGGGTAGCGCGGCTCGGTCATGAACTGGCCGAACCAGGTCAGCAGCAGGCGCTCGTCGCTCATGTGTTCGGCCAGCAGGCCTTTCAATCGGTCGAGTGCGTCGCGCTGGATCTGGTGAGGATCGGCTGTCGGCACGGCGTCGGCGTCGGTGTAGCGTTCTTCGTCCGACAGGAACTGACTGAGGAAGTCAGTGAAGTGGGTCAGCACTTCAGCGGCGCTCGGTGCACGGAAGCCGACCGAGTAGGTCATGCACTCATCGACGGCGACGCCGCAATGGGCCAGGCGCGGCGGCAGGTAGAGCATGTCGCCCGGTTCCAGCACCCATTCATCGGTGGCTTCGAATTCGGAGAGGATACGCAGGTCGGCGTGAGCCAGCAGCGGGCTCTCGGTGTTGCACATCTGGCCGATTTTCCAGTTGCGCTTGCCGTGGCCTTGCAGCAGGAAGACGTCGTAGTTGTCGAAGTGCGGACCAACGCTGCCACCCGGAGCGGCATAGCTGATCATCACGTCGTCGATGCGCCAGCTCGGCAGGAAGCGGAAGTTTTCCAGCAGTTCGCTGACTTCCGGGACGAACTGATCCACCGCTTGAACCAGCAGGGTCCAGTCAGTCTCGGGCAGCTTGCTGAATTCATCTTCGGCGAACGGGCCACGACGCAGTTCCCACGGACGCTCGCCATTCTCGATGATCAGGCGCGATTCGACTTCTTCTTCCAGCGCCAGGCCGGCCAGTTCGTCGGCGTCGATCGGGCTTTCGAAATCAGGAATCGCCTGACGGATCAATAGCGGCTTTTTCTGCCAGTAGTCGCGCAGGAATTCCCGTGCCGTGATGCCGCCCAGAAGTTGAAGAGGAATATCAGGATTCATGTGTAACCTATTGAAAAAATGCACTTTTCAGACGGGAATAAAAACGCCCGGCGCGGCCGGGCGTCTTAAAAGGGTCTAGCGGTCGATCAGATGCGTTTGGCTTGTTCTACAGCGTTGCCGATGTAGTTGGCCGGGGTGAGCAATTTCAGCTCGGCCTTGGCCGCGGCTGGAATGTCCAGGCCGTCGATGAAAGTTTGCAGCGCCTCAGGGCTGATGCCCTTGCCGCGAGTCAATTCTTTCAGTTTTTCGTAAGGGTTTTCGATGTTGTAGCGACGCATCACGGTCTGGATCGGCTCGGCCAGCACTTCCCAGCAAGCGTCCAGGTCGGCAGCAATTTTGTCGGCATTGAGCTCGAGCTTGCTGATGCCTTTGAGGCTTGCTTCGTACGCGATCACGCTGTGGGCGAAGCCAACACCGAGGTTGCGCAATACGGTGGAGTCGGTCAGGTCGCGCTGCCAGCGGGAGATCGGCAGCTTGCTCGCCAGGTGCTGGAACAGTGCGTTGGCGATGCCCAGGTTGCCTTCGGAGTTTTCGAAGTCGATCGGGTTGACCTTGTGCGGCATGGTCGACGAACCGATTTCGCCAGCGATGGTGCGCTGTTTGAAATAACCCAGGGAGATGTAGCCCCAGATGTCGCGGTCGAAGTCGATCAGGATGGTGTTGAAGCGCGCGATCGCGTCGAACAGCTCGGCAATGTAGTCGTGCGGTTCGATCTGCGTGGTGTACGGGTTGAAGCCCAGGCCCAGCTCGTCTTCGATGAAGGCGCGGGCGTTGGCTTCCCAGTCGATCTCAGGGTAGGCCGACAGGTGTGCGTTGTAGTTGCCGACAGCGCCGTTGATCTTGCCCAGCAGTGGAATGGCAGCGACCTGGGCGATCTGACGCTCCAGGCGGTAGACCACGTTTGCCAGTTCTTTGCCCAGGGTGGTCGGCGAGGCCGGTTGACCGTGGGTACGCGACAGCATCGGCACGTCGGCAAAACGGATGGCCAGTTCGCGGATGGCGTTGGCGGTCTGGCGCATCAGCGGCAGCATCACGTCATCACGGCCTTCGCGCAGCATCAGGGCGTGGGACAGGTTGTTGATGTCCTCGCTGGTGCAGGCAAAGTGGATGAATTCGCTGACCTTGGCCAGTTCCGGCAGCTTGGCCGCTTGCTCTTTGAGCAGGTATTCGATGGCTTTGACGTCGTGGTTGGTGGTGCGCTCGATCTCTTTGACGCGCTCGGCGTGCTCCAGAGAGAAGTTTTCCGCCAGGGTGTTGAGCACAGCGTTGGCTTCGGCGGAGAACGCCGGCACTTCGCTGATGGCAGGGTGAGCGGCCAGGCGCTGGAGCCAGCGCACTTCAACCAGGACGCGGGCACGGATCAGGCCGTACTCGCTGAAAATTGGGCGCAGGGCCTGGGTTTTGCCGGCGTAGCGGCCGTCAACAGGGGAAACCGCAGTGAGCGAAGAGAGCTGCATGGGGTGTTCTCGGACAGTCGGGCAACGAAATGGGGCGCGTATCATACATGAAAAAATCCGCCGGTCCGTCGCCAACTGACCGGCGTATTACGCGTATTGCTAAGTTCGGTTCTGTCGATGCGGGTTATTCGTTACGCATCAATGGGTAAAGCTCTTTCAGCAATTTGCGGCGGCTGATCACCAGCTGCCAGCGATGACCGCCCAGTTGCCGCCACAGGCGTGCCGAACGAATGCCGGCCAGCAGCAGGGCGCGAATTTTCGAGGCGTTGCTCGGTTGTTGCAGGTTGCGCATGTCGCCGTGCACCTGGATGCGTTGGCGCAGGGTGCTCAGGGTGTCCTGATACAGCGCGCCGCACGCGGCGATGACGTTTTCGTGCGCCGGGCCGAAGTGTTCGACCTGGGATTGGATCTGCGGCAGGCGTTTGCCGATCACGTCGAGCATGTCGTTACGCTTGGCCAATTGGCGCTCGAGACCGAGCATGGCCAGGGCGTAGCGCAGCGGCTCGCGCTGCAGGGCGCTCGGGTCGCGTTCGAGAGCGCCGATCAGGGCGCGATAACCTTCACGCAGGTTGATGTCATCGCCGCCGTAGACCTCCAGGGTGTCCTTGGGGTCGCGAATCAGCAGGCTGCCGAGCATGCAGGTCAGGCCGGCCTCGTTGGTCTGGCCGGTCTTGGCGATCCTGTCCACCAGCACGGCAGCGAGAAACACGCCGCCCAGTGCTGTCAATTGCTCCTGAATGGGGCTCATTGCTGCCCGCCCTTAGCCGTGTCCTTGCTGGTCCATGGCTCGGCCACTTCGATCACGCCGCCGCCAAGGCAGACTTCGCCGTCGTAGAACACCACGGACTGGCCTGGAGTAACCGCGCGTTGCGGATCATCGAAGGTGGCGCGATAACCCGTGGCGGTCTTTTCCAGGGTGCAGGGCTGGTCGCCCTGGCGATAACGGACCTTGGCGGTCAGTCTGCGCGGCTGGCTCAGCTCGATCGGGTTGACCCAATAGATATCGGAGGCGAGCAGGGCGCGGGAGAACAGCCACGGGTGATCGTTGCCCTGGCCGACGATCAGTTCGTTGTGCTCCAGGTCCTTGATCAGCACGTACCACGGCTCATCGCTGGCATCTTTCAGCCCGCCGATGCCCAGGCCCTGGCGCTGGCCGATGGTGTGATACATCAGGCCGTGGTGACGGCCGATGATTTCGCCTTCGGTAGTCTTGATCTCGCCCGGTTGCGCCGGCAGGTACTGCTTGAGGAAATCGCTGAAGCGGCGCTCGCCGATAAAGCAGATCCCGGTGGAATCCTTTTTCTTCGCGGTCGCCAGCTCGTATTTCTCGGCAATGGCGCGCACTTGCGGTTTTTCCAGCTCGCCGACCGGGAACAGGGTCTTGGCGATCTGCTCAAAGCCGACGGCGTGCAGGAAGTAGCTCTGGTCCTTGTTCGGGTCCAGGCCCTTGAGCAGTTCAGTGCGTCCGTCGATGTCGCGGCGACGCACGTAGTGACCGGTGGCTATCAGGTCGGCGCCGAGCATCATGGCGTAGTCGAGGAACGCCTTGAACTTGATTTCACGGTTGCACAGGATGTCCGGGTTCGGCGTGCGTCCGGCCTTGTATTCGGCCAGGAAATGCTCGAACACGTTGTCCCAGTACTCGGCGGCGAAGTTGGCGGTGTGCAGCTTGATGCCAATCTTGTCGCACACGGCCTGGGCGTCCGCCAGGTCGTCCATGGCGGTGCAGTATTCCGTTCCATCGTCTTCTTCCCAGTTCTTCATGAACAGGCCTTCCACCTCATAGCCCTGCTCGATCAGCAGGAGGGCGGAAACGGAAGAGTCCACGCCGCCGGACATGCCGACAATGACGCGCTTCTTTTGTGTGTCAGAAGGGGCTGGATCACGCATAGGGATTCAATGAGTGTCTTGAAAAAGGACGCGATTCTAACAGGCTCCAGCCTGCAAGGCTAAAGAGAAGGACGGATCAATTCGAGGCCGAAGTGTTTGCCGTCCAGATAATCATCGATGCAGCGGATGATCAGCTCGCTGCGCCAGTTGTCACGCTGTTCGATTAATTCCTCGCGGGTCAGCCACTTGGCGCCGACAATGCCGTCGTCCAGCTGATAATCGGGGTGGTGTTTCACTGCTTTGGCGATGAAGCAGACCCGCTGGTAGGTTACGCCGTTGCTGGGGGCGGTATAGAGGTAAATCCCCAGCACGCCGGTCGGTTCGACGTCCCAGCCGGTTTCCTCGAGGGTTTCGCGGACAGCGGCTTCGGTCAGGGTTTCGTTCGGATCCAGATGGCCGGCGGGCTGGTTGAGCACCACGCGTCCGTGCTTGGATTCTTCGACCATCAGGAAGCGGCCGTTGTCTTCGACGATGGTGGCGACGGTGATGTGGGGTTGCCAGTCCATGGGGTTTCCTCAACTTCAGATGTTGGAATGCGGTCAATGTGGGAGCGGGCTTGCTCGCGAATGCGGTGGGTCGGTCAACATCGATGTTGAATGATAAACCGCATTCGCGAGCAAGCCCGCTCCCACATGGATCGGATTTCACAGATAAATTTGTGTGAACGCTAAAAAACACAAACCCCGGCACTTGGCCGGGGTTTGTGATGTTCCCTTACAACCTTAAACCAGCGCAGCNCCCCCCCCCCCCCCCCCCCCCCCCCCGCTCCCACATGGATCGGATTTCACAGATAAATTTGTGTGAACGCTAAAAAACACAAACCCCGGCACTTGGCCGGGGTTTGTGATGTTCCCTTACAACCTTAAACCAGCGCAGCGACAGCCGCGTTGAAGGTTGCGCTTGGGCGCATGGCCTTGTTGATCAGCTCGGCGTCGGCGTGGTAGTAACCGCCGATGTCCACTGGCTTGCCTTGAACGGCGTTGAGCTCGGCAACGATGGTCGCCTCGTTCTCGGTCAGGGTCTTGGCCAGGGTCGCGAACTGCGCTTGCAGTGCAGTGTCTTCGGTCTGGGCAGCCAGGGCCTGAGCCCAGTACAGCGCCAGGTAGAAGTGGCTGCCGCGGTTGTCGATGTTGCCGACTTTGCGCGATGGCGACTTGTTGTTGTCCAGGAACTGGCCGGTGGCCTGGTCCAGGGTCTTGGCCAGAACCAGCGCCTTTGGATTGTTGTAGGTCACGCCCAGGTGTTCGAGGGACGCAGCCAGGGCCAGGAATTCACCCAGCGAATCCCAGCGCAGGAAGTTTTCTTCCAGCAATTGCTGAACGTGCTTCGGAGCCGAACCGCCGGCGCCGGTTTCGAACAGGCCACCGCCGTTCATCAGCGGCACGATCGACAGCATCTTGGCGCTGGTGCCCAGTTCCATGATCGGGAACAGGTCGGTCAGGTAGTCGCGCAGTACGTTGCCGGTCACCGAGATGGTGTCCTTGCCCTCACGGGTGCGCTGCAGGGTGTACTTCATGGCGTCGACCGGGGACATGATCTGGATGTCCAGGCCGGCAGTGTCGTGATCTTTCAGGTAGGCCTGAACTTTCTCGATCACCACGCCGTCGTGGGCGCGCAGCGGGTCCAGCCAGAAAATCGCCGGGGTGCTGCTGGCGCGAGCACGGTTGACGGCCAGTTTGACCCAGTCCTGGATCGGCGCGTCTTTGGTCTGGCACATGCGGAAGATGTCGCCGGCTTCAACCGACTGCTCCAGCAGCAGGTTGCCCTTGCTGTCGGTGACGCGAACAACGCCGTCAGCCTTGATCTGGAACGTCTTGTCGTGGGAGCCGTACTCTTCGGCTTTTTTCGCCATCAGGCCAACGTTCGGCACGCTGCCCATGGTGGTTGGATCGAAAGCGCCATTGGCTTTGCAATCTTCGATCACGGCCTGGTAGATGGTGGCGTAGCAGCGATCCGGGATCACCGCCTTGGTGTCGTGCAGCTGGCCGTCGGTGCCCCACATCTTGCCGGAGTCACGGATCATGGCCGGCATCGAGGCGTCGACGATCACGTCGCTTGGCACGTGCAGGTTGGTGATGCCCTTGTCGGAGTTGACCATCGCCAGGGAAGGGCGGGCGGCATAGACCGCCTGGATGTCAGCTTCGATGGCGGCTTGCTGCTCGGCAGGCAAGGCCTTGATGCGAGCGTACAGGTCACCAATGCCGTTGTTCAGGTTGAAGCCGATCTGTGCCAGCACGTCGGAGTGCTTGGCCAGTGCGTCCTTGTAGAACTCGGCAACGATCTGGCCGAACATGATCGGGTCGGAGACCTTCATCATGGTGGCTTTCAGGTGAACCGACAGCAGCACGCCCTGTGCCTTGGCGTCTTCGATTTCGGCTGCGATGAAGCTGCGCAGGGCGTTTTTGCTCATGACCGCGCAATCGAGGATCTCACCGGCTTGTACGCTGGTCTTTTCTTTCAGGACGGTGGTGGTGCCGTCCTGAGCGATCAGTTCGATTTTCACGGCGTCAGCGGCGTCGATCAGGGCGGCTTTTTCGCTGCCGTAGAAATCACCGGTGCTCATGTGCGCGACGTGGGACTTGGAGTCCTTGGCCCAGGCACCCATTTTGTGCGGGTGCTTGCGAGCGTAGTTCTTGACCGACAGCGGAGCGCGACGGTCGGAGTTGCCTTCGCGCAGAACCGGGTTCACGGCGCTGCCCTTGACCTTGTCGTAGCGCGCCTTGGCTTCTTTGTCGGCGTCGCAGGTCACGGTTTCCGGGTAGTCCGGCAGGTTGTAGCCCTGGGCTTGCAGTTCTTTGATCGCCGCTTGCAGCTGTGGAACCGAAGCGCTGATGTTCGGCAGCTTGATGATGTTGGCTTCAGGCGTAACGGCCAGGGCGCCCAGTTCGGCGAGGTGGTCGGCTACGGCTTTGTCGCCCAGTTGCTCGGGGAAGCTGGCCAGGATGCGCCCTGCAAGAGAGATATCGCGGGTTTCAACGGCGATATCAGCCGAGGCGGTGAAGGCCTCTACGATAGGCAACAGTGAATAGGTGGCGAGGGCAGGAGCTTCGTCGGTGAAGGTATAGATGATCTTCGAGCGGGTGGGCATATTCGGATTAACTCTCTCTTCTTTGCTAAAGCGTGCGCAGAAACTCGAGGGCGCCGGGTAAGCGCGTTCGTTCAAAGTCATCCATGAGCCGAATATCGAGGTTTCGTTGCTGTGATGTTGGGTGCATCAGTAGGGTGTCAAGCAGCCGGGCTGCGGTAACAGACCGGCTTATCGGGCGTAAACACTCATCGTAGAGCTGCTCGGCCCGTCGTGACCCTTTAGTCAGCGGCGGCATTATACATAGGTAGCTGGCAATCTGCCGATGGTTCATACGCAACGAATGTCGTCCATTGGTCTAAAGGTCGCAGGGGCGAGCAGGGCGTAAGGTCATTCGTCGTGCTTGAGTTTGGCGCTTTTCCCTTTGCATTCAGGCTTGTAGCGCGCGAGATGCAAGGCTTTGCGGCAGTTGGACGGAACATAGGGTTTGCGCGCCGATTCAACTGGGTTACGCTCGAACCAAGCCAGATGTTCAATCCAATCAATGGAGTTCAGCATGGGTTACAAGAAGATTCAGGTTCCAGCCGTCGGCGACAAAATCACCGTCAATGCAGACCATTCTCTCAATGTTCCTAATAACCCGATCATCCCCTTCATCGAAGGCGACGGCATTGGTGTCGACATCAGCCCGGTCATGATCAAGGTTGTCGATGCTGCTGTTAAGAAGGCCTACGGTGGCGAGCGCAAGATTTCCTGGATGGAAGTGTACGCCGGGGAGAAAGCGACCCAGGTTTACGATCAGGACACCTGGCTGCCTCAGGAAACCCTGGACGCGGTCAAGGATTACGTGGTTTCCATCAAGGGCCCGCTGACCACTCCGGTCGGTGGCGGCATCCGCTCCCTGAACGTGGCCCTGCGTCAGCAGCTCGACCTGTACGTCTGCCTGCGCCCGGTGCGCTGGTTCGAAGGCGTGCCTAGCCCGGTCAAGAAGCCGGGCGACGTCGACATGACCATCTTCCGCGAGAACTCCGAAGACATCTACGCTGGCATCGAGTGGAAGGCCGGTACGCCGGAAGCCACCAAGGTCATCAAGTTCCTCAAGGAAGAAATGGGCGTTACCAAGATCCGTTTCGACGAGAACTGCGGTATCGGCGTCAAGCCGGTGTCGCTGCAAGGCACCAAGCGTCTGGCGCGCAAGGCCCTGCAATATGTGGTCGACAACGATCGCGATTCGCTGACCATCGTGCACAAAGGCAACATCATGAAGTTCACCGAGGGTGCCTTCAAGGAATGGGCCTACGAAGTGGCGGCTGAAGAGTTCGGCGCGACCCTGCTCGACGGTGGTCCGTGGATGCAGTTCAAGAATCCGAAAACCGGCAAGAACGTTGTCGTCAAGGATGCCATCGCCGACGCCATGCTTCAGCAGATCCTGCTGCGCCCGGCCGAGTACGATGTGATCGCGACCCTGAACCTGAACGGCGACTACCTCTCCGACGCCCTGGCGGCAGAAGTGGGTGGTATCGGTATCGCGCCGGGTGCCAACCTGTCCGACACCGTGGCCATGTTCGAAGCCACCCACGGTACGGCGCCGAAGTACGCCGGCAAGGACCAGGTCAACCCGGGTTCGCTGATCCTGTCCGCTGAAATGATGCTGCGCCACATGGGCTGGACCGAAGCGGCCGACCTGATCATCAAGGGCACCAATGGAGCGATTTCCGCCAAGACCGTGACCTATGACTTCGAGCGCCTGATGGAAGGGGCGAAACTGGTGTCGTCTTCCGGTTTCGGTGATGCGCTGATCTCGCACATGTAAGAAAACGCAGGCACACGAAAACCGCCTGATTCAAGCATTTGAGTCAGGCGGTTTTTTTATGGCGGGATGGCAGTGTGGACTTACACCGTAACGGTCTGTTGCACGGGGGGTGTCGTCGCTGTCGAAGCGTCAACCGGGTTGCCGATGTTGACCGCGTGCAGGCCTTTGGGGCCCTGGATGATGTCGAATACGACAGCTTGCCCGGCTTTCAGGGTTTTATAACCATCCATTTTAATGGCTGAGTAGTGGGCAAACAGATCTTCTGTCTTGCCTTCCTCGTTGATGAATCCGTAACCCTTGGCATTGTTGAACCACTTCACCTTGCCGACAGCCATACCCAACTCCCTCTGCAACAGACTCCATCACTGGAGTATCATCCAGTACATCCGCAGTCGAATCTGTAAATAAGATTGACTCCGCGGACCTTTTTTACCCACTGTGGGCTCTATTGGTTGTAACACCGTTTTGCCGATAGTCAAGCTGACCAGGCACTCGGAGTTGAAAACGCTGATAGCCGCCCCCACCACTGTATTTGCACAACTGACGAACCTTTCTTTCCATGCATGCAATCAGCCAGATTCGACTAACATTCAATCAGGATCACCCTGATTTACACGACGACGATTCCACAGGCATTGCTGTTCAGGAGGCAAAGCCTGCACTACAGGCGCCGCCGATGTACAAGGTGGTTTTGTTCAATGATGACTACACACCGATGGATTTCGTGGTCGAAGTGCTCGAGGTGTTTTTTAACCTGAATCGCGAGCTGGCGACCAAGGTCATGCTGGCCGTCCACACGGAAGGGCGGGCAGTATGTGGAGTGTTTACCCGCGACATCGCCGAGACCAAGGCCATGCAGGTCAACCAGTACGCCAGGGAAAGCCAGCATCCGCTACTCTGTGAAATCGAGAAGGACGGTTAATCGCCGACCACTTGGGTATGAGGTGAAGCTATGTTAAACCGCGAGCTCGAAGTCACCCTCAATCTTGCCTTCAAGGAAGCCCGTTCGAAGCGTCATGAGTTCATGACCGTCGAACACCTCTTGCTGGCCCTATTGGACAATGAGGCTGCCGCCACCGTTTTGCGTGCGTGCGGTGCAAACCTCGACAAACTCAAGCATGACCTGCAGGAGTTCATCGACTCCACCACGCCATTGATCCCCGTGCATGACGAGGATCGCGAAACCCAGCCAACCCTGGGCTTCCAGCGTGTACTGCAGCGTGCTGTGTTTCACGTACAGAGCTCGGGCAAACGCGAAGTGACTGGTGCAAACGTGCTGGTCGCGATCTTCAGTGAGCAAGAGAGTCAGGCGGTGTTCCTGCTCAAACAGCAGAGCGTCGCCCGTATAGATGTCGTCAACTACATCGCCCATGGCATTTCCAAGGTGCCGGGGCATGGCGATCATTCTGAAGGTGAGCAAGATATGCAGGACGACGAGGGCGGTGAGTCTTCTTCCTCTGGCAATCCACTGGATGCTTATGCCAGCAACCTCAATGAACTCGCGCGCCAGGGTCGAATCGATCCGTTGGTGGGGCGTGAGCTGGAAGTCGAGCGTGTCGCGCAGATCCTGGCGCGTCGTCGCAAAAACAACCCGCTGCTGGTGGGCGAGGCGGGCGTGGGTAAAACCGCGATTGCCGAAGGCCTGGCCAAGCGCATTGTCGACAATCAAGTGCCGGATCTGCTGGCTAACAGCGTTGTCTATTCCCTCGATCTGGGCGCCCTGCTCGCGGGCACCAAGTATCGCGGTGATTTCGAGAAGCGCTTCAAGGCGCTGCTCGGTGAGCTGAAAAAACGTCCGCAGGCGATCCTGTTCATCGACGAAATCCACACCATCATTGGTGCGGGTGCCGCGTCCGGTGGCGTCATGGATGCCTCGAACCTGCTCAAGCCGCTGCTGTCCTCGGGTGATATCCGTTGCATTGGTTCGACCACCTTCCAGGAATTCCGCGGCATTTTCGAGAAGGATCGTGCCTTGGCCCGGCGCTTCCAGAAGGTCGATGTGTCGGAGCCTTCGGTGGAAGACACTGTCGGTATCCTGCGCGGTCTGAAGGGGCGCTTCGAACAGCATCACAACATCGAGTACAGCGACGAAGCCCTGCGCGCCGCCGCCGAACTGGCTTCGCGCTATATCAATGACCGGCACATGCCGGACAAGGCGATCGATGTGATCGACGAGGCAGGGGCCTACCAGCGCCTGCAGCCGGTCGAGATGCGCGTCAAGCGCATCGAAGTGCCCCAGGTCGAGGACATCGTCGCGAAAATCGCGCGGATTCCGCCAAAGCACGTCACCAGTTCCGACAAGGAGCTGCTGCGTAACCTCGAGCGCGACCTGAAGTTGACCGTGTTCGGTCAGGATGCCGCGATCGACTCGCTGGCTACTGCGATCAAGCTGTCCCGTGCCGGCCTCAAGTCCCCTGACAAGCCAGTCGGTTCGTTCCTGTTCGCCGGGCCTACCGGTGTCGGTAAAACCGAAGCGGCGCGTCAGTTGGCCAAGGCGCTCGGTGTCGAGTTGATTCGCTTCGACATGTCCGAGTACATGGAGCGCCACACCGTATCGCGTCTGATCGGTGCGCCTCCAGGTTATGTCGGGTTCGATCAGGGCGGTCTGCTCACCGAAGCCATCACCAAGCAGCCACACTGCGTGCTGTTGCTCGATGAGATCGAGAAGGCACATCCGGAAGTCTTCAACCTGCTGTTGCAGGTCATGGATCACGGTACGTTGACCGATAACAACGGGCGCAAGGCGGATTTCCGTAACGTGATCGTCATCATGACGACCAACGCCGGTGCCGAAACTGCAGCCCGCGCTTCGATCGGTTTCACCTATCAGGATCACTCCTCCGATGCGATGGAAGTGATCAAGAAGAGCTTCACGCCGGAGTTCCGCAACCGCCTGGACACCATCATCCAGTTTGGTCGCCTCAGCCATGAGGTCATCAAGAGCGTGGTGGACAAGTTCCTTACCGAGCTTCAGGCGCAGCTGGAAGACAAGCGAGTGTTGCTGGAAGTCACCGATGCGGCCCGCAGCTGGCTCGCCGAAGGTGGCTACGACGCAGCGATGGGTGCTCGCCCAATGGCGCGCCTGATCCAGGACAAGATCAAGCGTCCGCTGGCGGAGGAGATTCTCTTTGGCGAACTGGCCGAACATGGCGGTGTGGTGCACATCGACATCAAGGACGGCGAGCTGACCTTCGAGTTCGAGACCACGGCCGAGATGGCCTGACGTTCAAAAGCAAAACAGAAAGGCGCCGAGAGGCGCCTTTTTGTTGTCTGCCCGAATTTGGGTAATCACAGCTGATCCTTGTGGGAGCGGGCTTGCCCGCGAAGACGGCCGCATGTTCAACATCTATGCAAGCTGATCCATCGTAATCGCGGGCGAGCCCGCTCCCACAGGGTTTTGCGGTGATGGTCGGAAATTGTGCGCAAACAAAAACGCCCGGCATAAGCCGGGCGTCTTGTATTGACCTGATTAGCGAGCGCGGTAAGTGATGCGCCCTTTGCTCAAGTCATAGGGAGTCAGCTCGACGCGCACTTTGTCGCCGGTAAGAATACGGATGTAGTTCTTGCGCATCTTGCCGGAGATGTGCGCGGTTACGACGTGCCCATTTTCCAACTCCACACGAAACATGGTGTTGGGCAGGGTGTCGACGACAGTGCCTTCCATTTCGAAGCTGTCTTCTTTCGACATGCAGTAAAGCCCTCGGTGTCCAATGAATGGCCCGGTGCAACTGCGCCAGGCAAAAGCGGCGTGCATTGTGCCCGAAAAGTGGGGTTTAAGCCAAGGGGTTTAGGGCCGGCTCTAGTTTAGAACCACCCAGCGCTGATTAATCAGCAGTTCAATGGGGCGATATTGAGTCTTGTAGTTCATTTTTTTGCAGTTTTTGATCCAGTAGCCGAGGTAGACCGCTTCCAGTCCAAGCCGGCTGGCCTCGGCGATTTGCCAGAGGATTGCGTAGCGCCCAAGGCTGCGACGCTCTTCGGAGGGCTCGTAGAAGGTGTAGACCGCCGAAATACCGTTCGGCAGCAAGTCAGTGACGGCGACGGCCAGCAGCCGGCCGTCCAGGCGGAACTCATAAAAACGTGAAAACGGCAGGTCCCGCACCAGGAATGTCGAAAACTGGTCGCGACTTGGCGGGTACATGTCGCCATCGGCGTGACGCTGCTCGATATAGCGCTGGTAAAGGTCGAAGTACTCTTCGTTGAAGCGGGGCTTGGCCGGGCGCACCTGCAAATCCGTGTTGCGCTTGAAGATGCGTTTCTGTTGCCGGTTGGGCTTGAATTGCCCCACGGGAATGCGCGCCGGTACGCACGCATTGCAGTTCTGGCAATGCGGCCGGTAGAGATGATCGCCGCTGCGACGAAACCCCATCTCCGACAGGTCTGCATAGACATGCACATCCATGGGCTGGCTAGGGTCGAGGAACAGGGTAGTGGCCTGTTCATCGGGCAGATAACTGCAAGAGTGCGGCTGAGTGGCATAGAACTTCAAGCGCGCCAACTCGGTCATGATCAACCCTCGGGATAATGCTTTTGTTAATTGTAAGCCACGTGCGCAAAAGACGCTCAGCAAACCCAGGTGGCGGCGTTAGGCTGATCCAGATATCTGGCCAGATAGCCGGCAAACTCGCGGCGGGGTATCGCCCGCGCTCCCAGGCTGTGCAGGTGATCGGTGGGCATCTGGCAATCGATCAGGACAAAACCCGAGTCTTTCAGATGGCGCACCAGTGTGGCAAAGCCGAATTTCGAGGCGTTGTCGACGCGGCTGAACATGGACTCGCCGAAAAACAACCGACCCATCGCCAGGCCATACAGCCCGCCGACCAGTTCGTCCCCGTCCCACACTTCCACCGAGTGCGCGTGACCGCGCCTGTGCAGTTCGATGTAGGCATCCTGCATCGCCTCGGTGATCCAGGTGCCGTCGGCATAATCCCGGGGGGCCGCACAGGCGCGGATGACGGCGGCAAAATCCGCGTCGAAGGTCACTTGATAGCGTTGCTGGCGCAGCAGTTTGTTCAGGCTGCGCGAGACGTGCAGTTCGTCGGGAAACAGAACCGTGCGCGGGTCCGGAGACCACCAGAGGATCGGCTGGCCCTCGGAGAACCATGGGAAACAGCCATGGCGATAGGCCGAGACCAGCCGGTCGGCGGACAGGTCGCCGCCGGCAGCCAGGAGCCCGTTGGGGTCGCGCATGGCCTTTTCCAGCGGCGGGAAATGCAAGGTATTGCGTTGTAACCAAGTCAGCATGGCATCCGGGCTTGCAGAAGGGGAGGGCAGTGGCGGGGTGTTGGCCCGCCGTAAAGTTTGCCTTCAAACGGCAGGAATGTCGTCGAGGTATTTTTCGGCGTCCAGTGCTGCCATGCAACCGGCTCCGGCAGACGTAACGGCCTGGCGATAGACGTGGTCGGCCACGTCGCCGGCGGCAAACACGCCTGCAATCGCCGTGGCGGTGGCATCACCTTCGCTGCCACCCTTGACCAGCAGATACCCGTTGCGCATTTCCAGTTGTCCGGTGAACAGGTCGGTATTGGGCTTGTGGCCGATGGCGATAAACACTCCGGCCAGCGGCAGTTCGCTGGTTTCGCCGGTATGGCTGTCCCGCAGGCGGGCGCCGGTCACGCCGCTGGCATCGCCAAGCACTTCGTCCAGGTTCTGGTTCCAGTGCAGGCGGATATTGCCATTGGCGGCCTTTTCGAAGAGTTTGTCCTGGAGGATTTTCTCCGAGCGCAGTTTGTCGCGCCGATGGATCAGGTGCACTTCCCTGGCGATGTTCGACAGGTATAACGCTTCTTCGACCGCCGTGTTGCCGCCGCCGACCACTGCAACCACCTGGTTGCGATAGAAGAAGCCATCACAGGTTGCGCACGCCGACACGCCTTTGCCGGCGAACGCGTCTTCCGACGGCAGGCCCAGATATTGCGCGGAAGCGCCGGTGGCAATGATCAGTGCGTCGCAGGTGTAAGTTGCGCCATCGCCAATCAGTTCAAACGGCCTTTGTTGCAACTTGGCCGTATGGATGTGGTCGTAAACGATCTCGGTGGCAAAGCGTTCGGCGTGTTTTTGCATGCGCTCCATCAGGACCGGTCCGGTCAGGCCTTCGACGTCGCCTGGCCAGTTATCGACCTCGACTGTGGTGGTGAGCTGGCCACCTGCCTGTATGCCGGTAATGACAACGGGCTTGAGGTTGGCGCGGGCGGCATAAACGGCTGCGCTGTAACCGGCAGGGCCTGAGCCCAGGATAATCAGGCGGGAATGCTTCGCTGCGCTCATAAAAACACCTCATAAGCCTTTGTCACAAAAGAGAATGCATGCTCAAATTGAACAGCATGTCATGTGCTGTTGACTATGCTACACCCAAGGGTCTCAAGCATGGCGTCGTGCGTACAAACCCGTACAATGCCCTGCGTGTTACATATATTCAGTGCGCGCCGTGTTTATAAAAACCGGGGCGCAGTGTTAAAAGTAGTCCCGGTTACGCGTGTTAACTTTTTTACCTGCCTGGATTGGGCAGTTTTTTTGCCGGTTTTTATAGACATTCAACAGATGGACGCGCCATGGGCGCAGGAAAAGAAGCGTTTTGAAGAAATCCACCGCAGCACCCAAACCAGCCGTCGTTCCGCTCTGGCGCCAGCATTTGCACTACCGACTCAAGGAAGGTGCGCTGATCGCCATCGGTGCCTTGTGCCTGTTCCTGATGATGGCCTTGTTGACCTATGGCAAGGATGATCCGGGCTGGAGCCATAACAGCAAGATCGACGACGTGCAGAACTTCGGCGGGCCAGCGGGTTCCTACAGCGCCGATATCCTGTTCATGGTGCTGGGTTACTTCGCCTACATCTTCCCGTTGCTGCTGGCGATCAAGGCGTACCAGATCTTCCGCCAGCGTCACGAGCCGTGGCAATGGAGCGGTTGGCTGTTCTCCTGGCGCCTGATCGGCCTGGTGTTCCTGGTACTGTCGGGCGCGGCGCTGGCCCATATCCATTTCCATGCCGCGACCGGTCTGCCGGCCGGCGCTGGCGGTGCGCTGGGCGAAAGCCTCGGCGACCTGGCCCGCAACGCCCTGAATATCCAGGGCAGCACCCTGTTGTTCATCGCATTGTTCCTGTTCGGCCTGACGGTGTTTACCGACCTGTCGTGGTTCAAGGTGATGGATGTCACCGGCAAGATCACCCTCGATCTGTTCGAGCTGTTCCAGGGCGCGGCCAATCGCTGGTGGGCGGCCCGTACCGAGCGCAAACAGCTGGTCGCCCAGTTGCGTGAAGTCGACGACCGTATGGATGAAGTGGTTGCGCCGAGCGTCTCCGACAAGCGCGAGCAGGCCAAGGTCAAGGAACGCCTGATTGAGCGTGAGCAAGCCCTGAGCAAGCACATGTCCGATCGCGAGAAGCAGGTGCCGCCGGTGATCGCGCCCGCGCCACCGAAGCCTGCCGCACCGAGCAAGCGCGTCGAAAAAGAGAAACAGGCGCCGCTGTTCGTCGACAGCGCCGTGGAAGGCACCTTGCCGCCGATCTCGATTCTCGATCCCGCGGAAAAGAAACAGCTCAATTATTCGCCTGAATCCCTGGCGGCGGTTGGCCACCTGTTGGAAATCAAGCTCAAGGAATTCGGCGTCGAAGTCACCGTGGATTCGATTCATCCGGGGCCGGTGATTACCCGTTACGAAATTCAGCCGGCCGCCGGCGTCAAGGTCAGCCGCATCGCCAACCTGGCCAAGGACCTGGCCCGTTCCCTGGCCGTGACCAGCGTGCGCGTGGTGGAAGTGATTCCGGGCAAGACCACGGTCGGTATCGAGATTCCCAACGAAGACCGGCAGATCGTGCGTTTCTCCGAGGTGTTGTCGACCCCCGAGTACGACAACTTCAAATCCCCGGTCACCCTGGCCCTGGGCCACGATATCGGCGGCAAGCCGGTCATCACCGACTTGGCCAAGATGCCGCACCTGCTGGTGGCCGGTACCACCGGTTCCGGTAAGTCGGTGGGCGTGAACGCGATGATCCTGTCGATCCTGTTCAAGTCCGGCCCGGAAGACGCCAAGCTGATCATGATCGACCCGAAAATGCTGGAACTGTCGATCTACGAAGGCATTCCGCACCTGCTGTGCCCGGTGGTCACCGACATGAAGGACGCCGCCAACGCCCTGCGCTGGAGCGTTGCCGAGATGGAGCGCCGCTACAAGCTGATGGCCAAGATGGGCGTGCGCAACCTGTCGGGCTTCAATGCCAAGGTCAAGGAAGCCCAGGATGCCGGCGAGCCGTTGAGCGATCCGCTGTACAAGCGCGAGAGCATCCACGACGAAGCGCCGCTGCTGAGCAAGCTGCCGACCATCGTGGTGGTGGTCGACGAATTCGCCGACATGATGATGATCGTCGGCAAGAAGGTTGAAGAACTGATCGCACGCATCGCGCAAAAGGCCCGTGCGGCCGGTATTCACTTGATCCTCGCGACCCAGCGTCCGTCGGTGGATGTGATCACCGGCCTGATCAAGGCCAACATCCCGACCCGCATGGCGTTCCAGGTATCGAGCAAGATCGACTCGCGGACCATCATCGACCAGGGCGGTGCCGAGCAACTGCTGGGCCACGGTGACATGCTCTACATGCCGCCGGGTACCAGCCTGCCGATTCGTGTTCACGGTGCTTTCGTGTCCGACGATGAGGTTCACCGCGTGGTGGAGGCGTGGAAACTGCGCGGCGCGCCGGAATACAACGACGACATTCTCAATGGCGTCGAAGAGGCGGGTAGCGGCTTCGAAGGCAGCAGCGGTGGCGGCGACGGAGACGATCCCGAGGCCGACGCCTTGTACGACGAAGCGGTCCAGTTCGTGCTGGAAAGCCGTCGCGCCTCCATTTCCGCGGTTCAGCGCAAGCTCAAGATCGGCTACAACCGCGCCGCGCGCATGATCGAAGCCATGGAAATGGCCGGGGTCGTGACGTCCATGAACACCAACGGTTCGCGAGAAGTCCTGGCCCCGGGCCCGGTGCGCGACTGACCCGAGTATGAAAGGGGCGGTGCCCGTGGCACCGCTCGCACTCCCACGAATGTTATGAGGACTCCCATGCGTCTGATCCGCATGCTGTTGCTGCCGGTACTGGCCTTGACCACGCTCCAGGCTAACGCCGATGACAAGGACGTGGCACGCCTGACCCAATTGCTGGAAAAATCCCAGACCCTGACCGCACGTTTCTCTCAGCTGACCCTCGACGGCACCGGCACCCAGTTGCAGGAAACCGCTGGCGACATGTCGCTGCAACGTCCGGGGTTGTTCTACTGGCACACCAATGCGCCAGCCGAGCAAACCATGGTTTCCGACGGCAAGAAGGTCACCCTGTGGGACCCGGACCTGGAGCAGGCCACCATCAAGAAACTCGATGAGCGTCTGACCCAGACGCCCGCGTTGCTGCTGTCCGGTGACGTGTCGAAGATCAGCCAGAGCTTCGACATCAGTGCCAAGGAAGCCGGTGGTGTGATCGATTTCACCCTGAAACCGAAAACCAAGGACACCTTGTTCGACAGCCTGCGCCTGTCGTTCCGCAATGGCCTGGTCAATGATATGCAGATGATTGACAGCGTCGGCCAGCGCACCAATATCCTGTTCACCGGGGTGAAGGCCAACGAGCCGATCCCGGCGTCCAGGTTCAAGTTCGACATCCCCAAGGGTGCCGATGTAATCCAGGAATAAGTCGCAAAACCTCTGTAGGAGCGAGCTCGCTCGCGATGAACCTGAGCGCGCCGCTGGGTGTCAGGTCGCCAGCGTTATCGTTGACGACCATCGTCGGAACGCCGCCCGGAGCTAGCTCGCTCCTACAGGGGATAGAGAACCAGTGAGGTTTCACAAGTAGTCATGGATCTGTTTCGCAGTGCCCCCATCGCCCAGCCCTTGGCCGCCCGTTTGCGCGCGACCAATCTGGACGAGTACGTCGGTCAGGAACACGTGCTCGCTCGCGGCAAGCCCTTGCGCGAAGCGCTGGAGCAGGGTGCCCTGCATTCGATGATTTTCTGGGGGCCGCCGGGCGTGGGCAAGACCACGCTGGCGCGACTGCTCGCGGAAGTCTCGGATGCGCACTTCGAAACGGTGTCGGCGGTGCTCGCCGGCGTGAAGGAAATCCGTCAGGCGGTGGAAATCGCCAAGCAGCAGGCCGGGCAATACGGCAAGCGCACCATCCTGTTCGTCGACGAAGTGCACCGTTTCAACAAGTCCCAGCAGGATGCGTTCCTGCCCTATGTCGAAGACGGTACGCTGATTTTCATCGGCGCCACCACCGAGAACCCTTCGTTCGAGTTGAACAACGCTTTGCTGTCTCGGGCACGGGTCTATGTGCTCAAGAGCCTCGACGAAGCGGCGCTGCGCAAGCTGGTGCAGCGTGCGCTGACCGAGGAACGGGGCCTGGGCAAGCGCAACCTGACCCTCAGCGATGAGGGCTTCCAGATGCTGCTGTCCGCCGCCGATGGCGATGGCCGGCGCCTGCTGAATCTGCTCGAGAACGCCTCGGATCTGGCCGAAGACAACAGCGAGATGGGCACCGACCTGCTGCAAAGCCTGCTCGGCGATACCCGCAGGCGTTTCGACAAGGGCGGCGAAGCGTTCTACGACCAGATATCCGCGCTGCACAAGTCAGTGCGCGGCTCCAACCCCGATGGCGCGCTGTACTGGTTTGCGCGGATGATCGACGGTGGTTGCGACCCGCTGTACCTGGCCCGGCGCGTGGTGCGCATGGCCAGCGAAGACATCGGCAATGCCGACCCCCGCGCCCTGAGCCTGTGCCTGGCGGCGTGGGAAGTGCAGGAACGCCTTGGCAGCCCCGAGGGCGAACTGGCGGTAGCCCAGGCCATCACCTATCTGGCCTGCGCGCCGAAAAGCAACGCGGTGTACATGGGCTTCAAGACCGCGTTGCGCGCCGCCGCCGAACATGGCTCGCTGGAAGTGCCGCTGCACTTGCGCAATGCGCCGACCAAGCTGATGAAGCAGTTGGGCTATGGCGATGAATACCGTTATGCCCACGATGAACCGGACGCCTATGCCGCCGGGGAAGATTACTTCCCGGAAGAGCTCGAGCCGATTCCGTTTTACCAGCCGGTGCCCCGTGGCCTGGAGCTGAAAATCGGCGAAAAACTCAATCACCTGGCGAAACTCGACCGTTTAAGCCCAAGGCAGCGGAGAAAATAGTGCTTCCTTTGATCGTTGCGGTATCCGCCGGCGGGATAGCCGGTACATTGTTGCGCTTCGCCACCGGCAATTGGGTCAACGCGAATTGGCCGCGGCACTTCTATACCGCGACGCTGGCCGTTAATATCGTGGGCTGTTTGCTGATCGGCGTTCTATACGGTCTGTTTTTGATACGCCCGGAGGTGCCCATCGAGGTGCGTGCCGGGTTGATGGTCGGCTTCCTCGGGGGGCTGACGACTTTTTCATCCTTTTCACTGGATACGGTGCGCCTGCTGGAAAGCGGGCAAGTGCCGCTGGCCCTGGGCTATGCGGCGCTCAGCGTATTCGGCGGGCTGCTTGCCACCTGGGCCGGCCTGTCCTTGACCAAACTTTGATAAACGAGAAACCGACATGCTCGATTCCAAACTGTTACGTAGCAACCTTCAGGACGTAGCGGACCGCCTGGCATCCCGTGGCTTTGTGCTGGATGTTGCGCGCATCGAAGCGCTGGAAGAACAGCGCAAGACCGTCCAGACCCGCACCGAAGCACTGCAGGCTGAACGTAATGCGCGCTCCAAATCCATCGGCCAGGCCAAGCAGCGCGGCGAAGACATCGCGCCGCTGATGGCGGACGTCGAGCGCATGGCGGGTGAATTGAGCGCCGGTAAAGTCGAACTGGACGCGATCCAGACCGAACTGGACTCGATCGTGCTGGGCATTCCCAACCTGCCGCATGAATCGGTGCCGGTAGGCGATGACGAAGACGGCAACGTCGAGGTGCGCCGCTGGGGCACGCCGAAGGCTTTTGACTTCCCGGTCCAGGACCATGTGGCCCTGGGCGAGAAGTTCGGCTGGCTGGACTTCGAAACCGCCGCGAAGCTGTCTGGCGCCCGTTTCGCCCTGCTGCGCGGCCCGATTGCCCGTCTGCACCGCGCCCTGGCGCAGTTCATGATCAACCTGCACGTCACCGAGCACGGCTACGAAGAGGCCTACACGCCTTATCTGGTCCAGGCGCCGGCGCTGCAAGGCACTGGCCAGCTGCCGAAGTTCGAAGAAGACCTGTTCAAGATCGCCCGCGAAGGCGAAGCCGACCTGTACCTGATCCCGACCGCCGAAGTGTCGCTGACCAACATCGTTGCTGGCGAAATCGTCGATTCGAAACTGCTGCCGATCAAGTTCGTTGCCCATACCCCGTGCTTCCGTAGCGAAGCCGGTGCATCCGGTCGCGACACCCGCGGCATGATCCGCCAGCACCAGTTCGACAAGGTTGAAATGGTGCAGATCGTCGAGCCGTCGAAGTCGATGGAAGCACTGGAAGGCCTGACCGCCAACGCCGAGAAAGTCCTGCAGTTGCTGGAACTGCCTTATCGCACCCTGGCGCTGTGCACCGGCGACATGGGCTTCAGCGCGGTCAAGACCTACGACCTGGAAGTGTGGATCCCGAGCCAGGACAAATACCGCGAAATCTCGTCGTGCTCCAACTGCGGCGACTTCCAGGCCCGTCGCATGCAAGCGCGTTTCCGCAACCCGGAAACCGGCAAGCCGGAACTGGTGCACACCCTGAACGGCTCTGGTCTGGCAGTCGGTCGTACCCTGGTCGCGGTGCTGGAGAACTATCAGCAGGCCGACGGTTCGATCCGTGTGCCGGAAGTTCTCAAGCCTTACATGGGTGGCCTTGAGGTCATCGGTTAAATGAACTATCTGCCGCTGTTTCACAACCTTCGCGGCAGTCGTGTGTTGGTCGTCGGTGGGGGGGAGATTGCCTTGCGCAAATCCCGCCTGCTGGCCGATGCCGGTGCGCTGCTGCGGGTGGTTGCACCTGAAATCGAAGCGCAACTGCGCGAACTGGTTGCCGGCAGCGGTGGCGAGTGCCTGTTGCGTGGCTACGCCGAAACGGACCTGGACGGTTGCGGGCTGATCATTGCCGCCACCGACGACGAGGCGCTGAACGCGCAAGTCTCCGCCGATGCCCATCGGCGTTGCGTGCCGGTCAACGTGGTGGATGCGCCGGCCCTGTGCAGCGTGATCTTCCCGGCGATCGTCGACCGTTCTCCGCTGATCATCGCGGTGTCCAGCGGCGGCGATGCGCCGGTGCTGGCACGCCTGATCCGTGCCAAGATCGAAACCTGGATTCCTTCCACCTACGGTCATCTGGCCGGGTTGGCGGCGCGTTTTCGGCATCAGGTCAAAGGCCTGTTTCCGGATGTGCAGCAGCGCCGGGCGTTCTGGGAAGATGTTTTCCAGGGTCCGATTGCCGATCGGCAACTGGCCGGGCAGGGCGCCGAAGCCGAGCGTTTGTTGCAAGCGAAGATCGATGGCGAAGCGCCGGTTGCCACCGGCGAAGTCTATCTGGTGGGCGCCGGCCCAGGTGATCCCGACCTGCTGACCTTCCGCGCCTTGCGCCTGATGCAGCAAGCCGACGTGGTGCTGTACGACCGTTTGGTAGCGCCGGCGATTCTCGAGTTGTGCCGTCGCGACGCCGAGCGGGTTTACGTCGGCAAGCGCCGAGCCGATCATGCGGTGCCGCAGGATCAGATCAACCAGCAATTGGTGGATCTGGCCAAACAGGGCAAGCGTGTGGTGCGCCTGAAGGGCGGCGATCCGTTCATCTTCGGTCGTGGTGGTGAAGAGATCGAGGAACTGGCGGCCCAGGGCATTCCGTTCCAGGTGGTGCCGGGGATCACGGCGGCCAGCGGTTGCGCGGCCTATGCCGGGATTCCGCTGACGCACCGCGATTACGCGCAATCGGTGCGCTTTGTCACCGGGCATCTGAAGGATGGTTCCACCGATTTGCCTTGGGCCGATCTGGTCGCACCCGCACAGACTCTGGTGTTCTACATGGGGTTGGTGGGTTTGCCGATCATCTGCGAGCAGTTGATCAAGCATGGTCGCGGCAAAGATACCCCGGCAGCGTTGATCCAGCAGGGCACCACGATCAACCAGCGGGTGTTTACCGGCACCCTGGCGGACTTGCCGCGACTGGTGGCGGAGCATGAAGTGCATGCGCCGACCTTGGTGATCGTGGGCGAGGTGGTGCAATTGCGCGAGAAACTGGCGTGGTTCGAAGGGGCTCAGGGGCAGGTCTAGAAATCGGGTCGCCCCCATTCGCGAGCAAGCCCGCTCCCACATTTAACCGTGTTCTTCAGGAAGTACTCGGTCGAATGTGGGAGCGGGCTTGCTCGCGAAGAGGCCCTTGAAAGCTCTGCAATATCCGGATCAAACCCGGCGCTTGCGCCAAACCCCTTTCCCGCTCAACCGCTCCCGGTCATGGGGCGCGTCGAAGTCCTGTGCCGGACCTTTCGGCACCACTCCAGTCGGGTTGATGGTCCGATGGCTGGCGTAGTAGTGGTGCTTGATGTGGGTGAAGTCCACCGTCTCGGCAATCCCCGGCCACTGATAGATTTCCCGCAGCCAGTTCGACAGGTTCGGATAATCGGCAATCCGGCGCAGGTTGCACTTGAAGTGCCCGTAGTACACCGCGTCGAAGCGAATCAGCGTGGTGAACAGGCGGATGTCCGCTTCGGTCAGGTATTCGCCCGCCAGATAGCGATTGGCACCCAGCAGTTGCTCCAGTCGGTCCAGCTCGGCGAATACATCATCGAACGCTTCTTCATAAGCCTGTTGCGACGTGGCAAACCCGGCGCGGTACACGCCATTGTTCACCGCCGGATAAATCCGCTCGTTCAATGCGTCGATATCTGCGCGCAGCGGCGCCGGGTAGAAGTCCAGGTCGTTACCGGTCAAATCGTCGAAGGCACCATTGAACATGCGGATGATTTCCGATGATTCATTGTTGACGATGCGCTTGAGCTGTTTGTCCCACAGTACCGGTACGGTGACGCGGCCCGTGTAGTCGGCGGTGTCGGCGGTGTAGCGCTGGTGCATGAACTCGAAGTGGTCGAGCTTGTCGCCGGTCGAACCCAGGTTTTGGTCGAAGGTCCAGCCGTTTTCCAGCATCAACCAACTGACCACCGAAACGTCGATCAGGTTTTCGAGGCCTTTGAGTTTGCGCAGGATCAGCGTGCGATGGGCCCATGGACAGGCCAGGGACACGTACAGGTGATAGCGCCCGGGTTCGGCCGCAAAACCACCGACGCCGGTCGGTCCCGGCTTGCCGTCTGCGGTCAGCCAGTTGCGGCGCTGCGCCTGTTCACGCTGGAACGCGCCGTCCTTGCTGCTTTCGTACCACTTGTCCTGCCAGCGGCCATCCACTAACAAACCCATGTTCAAGACTCCCGAAACCGATAATCGTTGGAGTTGAGTCTATTCCGATGAGTTCGAACAAAAAGCGCAAAGATCGGGCGCGAATGATCGGTTAAATCGATTTGTCGCGAGCGGCCCAGTATTGCTCGGCGGTTTCGAAGGCTTGTTCGCGGCTCTGTCCGAGGCCGCGAAGTGCCAGGGCCATGGTCGAAATCAAGGCCATTTGCGGGTAGCTGTCGACCACGTCACCACGCCACACCGCTTTCAGGTGCCCGGGATCGAGCGCGGCGGGTTTGACGTGACGCTGCGCGGACATCTGTGGCCATTCCTCATCCCAGCTCTCGCCGCCGGTGGTGCCGTACAGGTGGCTGTCGGCGTCAGGATTGATCTCGATCTCGCCGCCATCGCCCTTGATCACGATGGCGGTATCACCGAGCAGCCCGCTGGCATCGCGATGCACCGCCTGATAGCCAGGGTGGAAAATGCTCTGCAGGCCGCAACGTGCGCCCAGCGGATTGAGAATCCGCGTCAGCGAGTGGATCGGCGAGCGTAGGCCGAGGGTGTTGCGCAGGTCGATCATCCGTTGCAACTGCGGTGCCCAGTCCACCAGCGGCATGAAGGCCAGGCCGCCGTTATCCAGCGCCGAGCCGACCTGTTGCCAGTCGCGGCACAGCGGGATGTTCAATTCGCCCAGTAGTTGCTCTGTGTACAGGCGACCGGCCGTGTGGGCGCCGCCGCCGTGCATGAAAATCCGCACGCCGTTCTGTGCCAGGCACTTGGCCGCCAACAGATACCACGGCAGGTGCCGCTTCTTGCCGGCATAGGTCGGCCAATCCAGGTCTACCGCCAGCGCCGGAGGACTCAGGCGGTCGCGCAATGCCTCGGTGAAGCCCGCCATCTCCTCTGCGCTTTCTTCCTTGTGCCGCAACAGCATGAGGAAGGCGCCGAGCTGGGTTTCCTCGATCCTTTCATCGAGCACCATGCCCATGGCCTCGCGAGCCTCGGCCCGGGTCAGGTCACGGGCGCCGCGTTTGCCTTTGCCAAGGATCCGCACGAATTGGGCGAACGGATGCTCGGCAGGTGTTTCGAGTGTCAGTGCTGGATAGTCGGTCATAGGCAATTCGTCGGTTTGGGCAGGCCCGCCAGTTTCGCGGCGAGTTTGGCGGGAGTGCCTTTGAACAGTCGGTTCAGGTGCAGGCTGTTGCCTTTTTCCGGGCCGAGCTTCAAGGCGGTGTACTTGATCAACGGGCGGGTGGCCGGTGACAGCTGGAACTCGGCGTAGAAGCTGCGCAGCAGTTCGAGGACTTCCCAGTGTTCGGGCGTCAACTCGATGTCTTCGGCAGCGGCCAGGGCGCTGGCGACATCGGCGGACCAGTCACTGAGTTCGACCAGGAAACCGTCCTTGTCCAGCTCGATGGCGCGGGCGCCAACCGTCAATGCATTCATAGCCAACTGTTGACCTTGTCGTAGTGAATCGACAGTTCGACGAAGGCCGGGTAATCGATGGCCTCGGCCCAGTCAGGTACCGCAAGCGCACGGGCCTGGGCATCTTCGGCGAGGACGAACAGCTTCAGGCCACGGGCGCTGAGCGCGGTGAACGGCGCGGTGCCGGGCTGCAACGCATAGGCCGCATCACCGGACAGCAGCAAGCCGTCGTTGGCGCCGATCACGCGCAGGCAACTGGTCAGGCGATCGTCGCCGAACGGGGAATGAGACAACACATGCAAAGTCGACATCAGAGGGTGATCACCTGGTCGTAACGGTCAATGAGGGCAGTGATTTCGTCGGCGGCCAATACCCGGGCTTCTTCCAGCGACAGACCGTCCGGGTCCAGGCCACGCTGGCTGATGCTGTCGCCGCAGGCGAACAACTCCTCGACACCGAACATCGGCAGGGCTTGCAGGTTGGCGCTCAGGTCTTTCTGTTGCAAGGCCCTGGCGTTCTGATTGGCGGCCAACTGGAACACGCCGTCATCGAGAAACAACAGGCCAATCGGCAGATCGAAGGCGCCACCGGCCAGTACGATATCCAGCGCTTCGCGCGCGCCCGGGCCGGACCATGGCGACTGACGGCTGATGATCAACAAGGATTTGGCCATGTCATGCGCCTCCGAAACAGATCAGGCGGTCGGCATCCTGCGCCGCGTCATGCAACTGGCCGAGTCCGGACAATTCCCACGGCGCACCGACGGCAACAGCCTCGCGCTGATAGCGCCTGGCTTCTTCCTCGTTCAACACGCCACGACGCAGGGCGGCGGCGATGCACACCACGCCATCAAGTTGATGGTCGCTGACAAAGGTGCGCCATTGCCTGGGCAAGTCCGCTTCATCCTGGGGCGTGACCACGCTGGCGGACGCGTTGTAGACGCCGTCCTGATAGAAAAACAGCCGGACAATCTCGTGCCCGCCGGCCAGCGCCGCTTGGGCGAACAGCAGGGCGCGGCGCGAGGAGGGCGCATGGGCGGCGGAAAACACGGCGATGGCGAACTTCATGACGGACTCGATCAGCGAAACTGCGGCCATGATAATGCTTTATCGGCGGGTCGGCTAAAGTGATGTTGTCTGCGCGGACCTCTTCGCGGGCAAGCCCGCTCCCACAGTGATCTGTGCCATGCCAAAGATTGCGGTATGACCACAAAACCTGTGGGAGCGGGCTTGCCCGCGAAGGCGGTCGTACAGGCGATGCAACACTCAGCGCGGCATATACCCCAACTGCCAGCGCCGCGGGATCTTCAACGACAACACCCCGAGCCCGGCAGCCAGCAGGCCACTGGCAAACAACGCCTTGAGCCCCAGGTGATGTTCCAGCACGGCACCGAGTACCGCGCCGGCGAACATGCCGGTCCAGGGGATCAGTTGCACGCGCCAGCCGTTACGACGCTCGCCGAGCATCCAGCGGCCCAGCCCGCGGCCGAAACGCGACAGGGCGCCGGTAACGTAAGTCAGGCCAACCGGCAGGCCGTTCACTTCTTCCACCGCGGCATTGAGCATGCCCATTGCGATGATCGCCGCCAGCAGGGCCGGCAGTTGCGCGTCATAGGGCCAGGCCGCGGCGGCGCACAGCAGGGTGGCGATGCACAACAGCAGAGGCAGGGCCCGGCGGCCACCCAGCCGGCTGACGATAATGCCCAGCGCGTTGCCGACGATGAAAGTGGCGACGAGGATCACCAGGCGCAGGGTCAACCCAAGGTCACCAGCACTGATGGCGACTGCCATCCGGGTGGTATTGCCGCTCATGAACGAAACGAAGTCGCCGCTGGCCATGAAGCCGATGGCGTCGGTCATGCCGGCGAGTACCGAGAGCATGGCCACCAGGCTCAGGCCTATGCGCCCGCGCCATTTCTGCGTGTGCAAGTGACCGGGGCTGGCGTGGGTCCTGGCGGTGTTGGGCAGCATCGGTGATGGTTTCCCTGAACAGTGCTTAGGGTTTTATCCCGTTCAACTCGCAATATTCCAGCCAGTCCATGCCGGCCATTTCCGCCACTTCCCGGTGCACTTCCAGGCGTTGCGCTTCGTAGTCCAAGGGCGTGGCGGCAGTTAACTGCAACGTCAGTTCCCAAGCGAACAATTGCTGGCGTTCTGCTTCAGCTTCAAAGGCTTCGTGCAGTCGTTCCTCACGATACTGTGCCGCCGTTTCACCCTTGGCCTGAGCCAACAGCGGGTTGAGGTGGTCGAGCTCTTCGCGCAATTCGGGGCGCGCATCAAGAAACCGCTTCAGTGCTTGCTCATGCTGCAGTTCGGTTGTCGCCATGGTCACTCCTTGAGAATGGTTACGAAGACTTCTGCTTGCTGGCCTTGGCGGCGGCCGCCAGGCATTCGAGGGCGAACTGTTCGGTGTAGGTCATCTGGATCGGCGTGGTTTCGCCTTTGACGGTTCTTTCGCCGTTGAGGATGTAACGAATCCGCTTGTCGGTGACGCCGATTCGCTTGGCGATCCAGGAAGGCGTCTGGCCGATCTGGCTGATCAGCTTGTCGGCGTATTCAGCGGTCGGTTTGTAAAACTCGGCATTGGGTGTCATCAGAATTCCAGTGATAGGCGCGATGCGGCGGTATTGGCGCGACAGGGTGCGCGAATCGTTGCGCGGTGTCGCGGTATAAATGAAGTAAAGCAGAACGATACGGGCTGCCAGGGTGATAAAGTCCGCTTTTTCCTGATGAGTGAATGCAATGCGAATTCTGATGGTGGCGCTGGCCGTGACGTTGCTGGCGGGATGCGCCGGCTCGGCAATGAACGATGCCCGCACCAAGGCCCCCTACAAGACCCTGAAGTCGGAAAAACCGGGAAAAGACGTCGCCCAGTGCGTGCAGTTTTCCTGGCAGGACGAGGCCGTGTTCGGCGTCGATGCCGCTGCCTATCTGCAAGCTGGCGAGAAGGGCGGCACGACAGTCTATACCCGCTCGGCGGAGTCTTTCGTCGACGTGACCACCGATGCCTCGGGCACGGTGTTGAGCTACTACGCACAGAAGGATGATTTCGTGGCCAAGCGCCGGCTGGCGGCGTTGGCGACTTGCCTGTGATCTGACGCTGTTCCCCCTGTAGGAGCGAGCTTGCTCGCGAAAAAAATCGGAACGCCGCGGGGTGTCAGGCATCCAGCGTTTTCGTTGACGACCATCGCGAGCAAGCTCGCTCCTACAGGGGGGGGGGCGGTATGGGTCAGTAGCTCAGGCGCTTCTGGAAGAAGAAATGCTTGTGGCCCGGTGGATAGTCGGCAATGTGCCCGATCTCGCAGTAGCCACACTTCTTGTAGAAATCCGGCGCCTGGAATTCAAAGGTGTCGAGCCACAGCCCGACGCAGCGCCGTTCCCGCGCCAGGTCCTCGGCCATCTGCATCAGTTTCGAACCCATCCCCTGTCCCCGCGCCTGTTCCGGCACCACCAGCAAGTCGATGTACAGCCACTGGTAAAACAACCGGCCATGCAGGCCGCCGAGGATTTCGTCGTTGTCGTCGCGCACCAGCAAGGCGATGTGCTCGGGCACGTTGCCTTCGGCCTTCGAGCCGTTGTAGGCGCGCAGTGGCTTGAGGATGGCCTGGCGTTGTTCTTCCGTGGGGTTTTGCGACAGTTCGATACGCAGGTTCATGGCTATGTCCTTATGGCATTGAAGCCGCAGCCTATCCCGGTTGCAGCGATTGTTCCATCCCCGGAAAAGTTGAACCGTCGCCAACGCGCAGCTTGCTTGAGGGGGGGCAAGCGCTGTTCCTTTTCAATTATCATGCGCCCTCTCAGACCAGTAACAGGACGCGTTGTCATGTCGAACACAGCCGAACGGGTCAACATCGTCGAGTCTCAGGTGTTGTCCCACGACTGGTACCTGCTCAAGAAAATCACCTTCGATTACCAACGCAACAACGGCGAGTGGCAACGCCAGACCCGCGAAGTCTACGACCGTGGCAATGGCGCGGCGATTCTGCTGTACAACCGCGAAAAGCGAACCGTGGTACTGACCCGGCAATTTCGCCTGCCGGTGTTCGTCAACGGTCACGACGGGCTGTTGATCGAAGTGGCGGCGGGGCTGCTGGAAGGCGCGACGCCTGAAGATCGCATCCGCGATGAAGCGGAGGAAGAGACGGGATATCGCGTGCACCATGTGCAGAAGGTATTCGAGGCGTACATGAGCCCGGGGTCGGTGACGGAAAAGCTGCACTTCTTCATTGCCGAATACGACGCGAAGTCCAAGGTCAGCGACGGCGGTGGGCTGGAGGCGGAAACCGAGGAGCTCGAAGTGCTGGAGTGGGCATTCGAGGACGCGCTCGAAGCGTTTTACCGCGGCGAGATCTGCGACGCCAAGACCATCATGCTGTTGCAGTATGCGGCGATGAAAAACCTCTTCGCCCAGGCATGATCAAAAGCCTGGCAGGCGTGCCGTGCCGGGCCATTGCCCACCTTCCAGGGTCAGCAACAGCTCCTTGGCCTCAAGCCCACCGGCAAACCCGGTGAGCTTGCCCGACGCGCCTATCACCCGGTGACAGGGTGCCACGATCGAGATCGGGTTCTTGCCATTCGCCGCACCCACGGCCCTGACCGCGGTCGGGTTGCCGATCTGTTCGGCGATCTGGCTGTAGCTGCGGGTCTCGCCGAACGGGATGGTCAGCAGCGCCGCCCAAACCTGCTTCTGAAATTCCGTGCCGGCAAAATCCAGGTCCAGTTCGAAGCGTTCGCGGCGGCCGGCAAAATATTCGCGCAACTGCGCAGCCGTGCGCACCAGGATCGGGTTGTCCGGCGCTTCGCTCATCGGTCCGAGGCGCACCCGGCCGGGTTTGTCGTTTTCCCAGAGGATGGCCGCCAGTCGTGAACCGTTCGCGACCAGCTTCAACTGGCCGACCGGGGACGCCACGGTGATGCAGGTATAGGTCATGTCAGGGCTCGTGCGAAATTGCTGAACAGGCGTTAAGGATACTGTCTCGATGGGGAGGCGCAATACGTAATCCCGACCATACTTGGCTACGGCTTTTGAAGCGTTTTCCTACGAAATAACAAGAAGAGACCGACTCATGAAGTACGAACCTTTTGCCAAATCGCTGATAGCGACCTCATTGGCACTCAGCTGCCTGACCGCCCATGCCGCCTCCGTGGCCCCGGCGACCGGGGAAAACGGCATGGTGGTCACCGCCCAGCACCTGGCCAGCCATGTGGGTGTGGATGTGCTCAAGAACGGCGGCAACGCCGTCGACGCGGCGGTCGCGGTCGGCTATGCGCTGGCGGTGGTCTACCCCGCGGCCGGTAACCTCGGTGGCGGCGGTTTCATGACGATTCAACTGGCGGACGGGCGCAAGACCTTCCTCGACTTCCGTGAAAAGGCGCCGCTGGCCGCCACCGCCAACATGTACCTGGACAAGGAAGGCAACGTCGTTCCCGACTTGAGTACCCGTGGCCACCTGGCCGTGGGTGTGCCGGGCACGGTATCGGGCATGGAACTGGCGCTGTCCAAGTACGGCACCAAACCGCGCAAGGAAATCATCGCCCCGGCCATCAAGCTGGCCGAAGACGGTTTCGTGCTGGAGCAGGGTGACGTCGATCTGCTGGACTACGCCACCGACATGTTCAAGAAGGACATCAAGGATTCCGGCTCGATCTTCCTCAGCAACGGCGAGCCGATGCAGGTCGGCCAGAAACTGGTGCAAAAGGACCTGAGCAAGACCCTGCGGGAAATCTCCGAGAAAGGCGCCGACGGTTTCTATAAAGGTTGGGTGGCCGACGCCATCGTCACCTCCAGCCAGGCCAACAAGGGCATCATCACCCAGGCCGACCTCGACAAATACAAGACCCGCGAACTGGCGCCCATCGAGTGCGACTACCGTGGCTACCACGTGGTCTCGGCACCGCCGCCAAGCTCCGGTGGCGTGGTGATCTGCGAGATCATGAACATCCTCGAAGGTTATCCGATGAAGGATTTGGGCTATCACTCGGCCCAGGGCATGCACTACCAGATCGAAGCGATGCGCCATGCCTATGTGGACCGCAACAGCTACCTGGGCGACCCGGACTTCGTGAAGAACCCGATTGCCCACCTGCTGGATAAAAACTACGCGACCAAGCTGCGCGAAGCGATCAAGCCACAAAAGGCCGCGGTATCCAGTGAACTCAAGCCGGGCGTGGCGCCCCATGAAGGCAACAACACCACGCATTACTCCATCGTCGACAAGTGGGGCAACGCGGTGTCGGTGACCTACACCCTCAACGACTGGTTCGGTGCCGGTGTGATGGCGAGCAAGACCGGGGTCATCCTCAACGATGAAATGGACGACTTCACCTCGAAGATCGGCGTACCGAACATGTACGGCCTGGTGCAGGGCGAGGCCAATGCCATCGCACCCGGCAAGGCGCCGCTGTCGTCCATGAGCCCGACCATCGTCACCAAGGACGGCAAAGTGGTGATGGTGGTCGGCACGCCGGGCGGTAGCCGCATCATCACCGCGACCTTGCTGACCATGCTCAACGTGATCGACTACGGCATGAACATCCAGGAAGCGGTGGATGCGCCGCGTTTCCACCAACAGTGGCTGCCGGAAGAGACCAACCTGGAAGCCTTCACCACCAGCCCGGACACGGTGAAGATCCTCGAAAGCTGGGGGCACAAGTTTACCGGTCCCCAGGACGCCAACCACCTGGCGGCGATCCTGGTCGGCGCGCCATCCCTGGGTGGCAAGCCGGTAGGCAAGAACCGTTTCTACGGGGCCAACGATCCACGGCGCAATACCGGGTTGTCGCTGGGTTATTGAGGGTTGTATCTGGCGGGGGACGGGCTTATGTTCGTCCCCTGATCCCTCGACACTTCAAGGAAGGAAATCATGACCACTGCGTTGTTAATCATCGATGTCCAGCAGGCATTGTGTTCCGGTGAGTACGAGTGCTTCGAGATCGGACGGGTCATCGACACCATCAATGACCTTTCTGCCCGGGCGCGCAAGGCCGGCGTTCCGGTGGTGCTGATCCAGCACGAAGAAGAGGGCGATCTCCTGAAACACGGCGCTCCAGGCTGGCAATTGGCCGAAGGACTGCACACTTCACCCGACGATCATCGCGTACGTAAAACCACCGGTGATTCGTTCTATCAGACAAACCTGCAAAACCTGGTGCCGGTGCAGGACTTCGAACGCCTCGTCATCTGTGGCCTGCAAACCGATTACTGCGTGAATGCAACCCTGCGCCAGGCGCATCAACTGGGCTACGACGTGGTGCTGGCCGCCGACGCGCATTCCACCGTCGACAATGGCAATACCACTGCCGAAGACATCATTGCCGAACACAACAGGGATTGGGCCGACCTGAGCGGTTCGGTGGCGCGGATCGATGTGGTCCCGGCTGCTGCAATCCGCTTCTGATAACACCTTTGCGCTCCCTTGCAGGAGCGAGCCCGCTCGCGATGGACGTTAACGATAACGCGGGGGGCCAGATACCCAGCGGTGCCCGGAAGTCCATCGCGAGCAGGCTCGCTCCTACAGTATTTTCGGTAGCTTGCAGGTTAACCCTGTGGGAGCAGGCTTGCCCGCGATGAGGCCACCTCAAGTCGCAAACAGCCAGACCCTGTCCTCGCGCACCGCAGCCGGGGCCACGCCGTCCAGCACCAGTCGGGTAATGGTGGCTGCTGCGTTGTCGTAATCCTCATCCTGTGGCGTCGCGCACCCCGTGATGTGCGCCATCTGCCAGCCCAGATTGGTGTAGGTCCGGGTCGCTGACCAGATAAACAACATCAGGTGCTGCGGGTCGACCGGTGCGATCAAGCCCCGATCGATCCAGCTGCGCAGGCATTCGACATTGCGCCGGGCCTCGGCATACAGCAGGTCGCGGCATTCTTCGGGCAACTGCTTGCCCCCCAGCAACAACTCGCCACTGAACACCTTGGCAATGTGCGGATGCTCCCGGGCAATGCGGATGCGGGCGCTGATGTAGGCCTGCAGACCCGACGCCGGGTCGTCGCTCTCGCGCAGGACGGCAGACGCTTGCAGCAACGGCTTGACGAAGCCGAGCAGGACCTGGGCGTAGAGGTTCTCTTTACTCTGGAAGTAGTAGTACAGATTGGCTTTTGGCACCCCGGCCCGGGACGCGATATCGCGGGTTTGCGTGCCGTCGAAGCCTTTGGCGGCGAACTCGGCGCTGGCGGCTTGCAGGATGAGGTGCAGATTGTGCTGGCGGATACGGCTCATGGGGCGATCTGGGAAAAATAAGTTTCGCAATATACAAAACTATATAGCGCTAGAGCCAGCGTTGAGCACACCGCTCGGCGACGATTGCTCTACATCGGTGCGAAAATCTCGATCAGCTCGTTCAGGAACGCACTCACCAGGTCCCGCTGCCGCGAGGAATGCCGCACCGCCGCATGAAAACTCACTTCATAGCGCAGCAGGTCCGGGTTCAGCGGGTGCAACTGCCCCAGTTGTTCATGGCGGGTCGCGTAGTGCTGCGGCAGAAACCCCAGGTGCTGGCCGGACAGAATCAGCAGGGCCGCGCCGTCCATGCTGTCGGTGAGCACGGTCAGGCGCTCGATGGAGGTGGGGGCCGGCATTTCCGGCAGCGGATGGCTCGGCCAGACCCAGTCAAAGCCGCTGACATCTTCGCGGGTCAGCGCGCCGACCTGACCGAACAGCGGATGCGAGGGCGCGCAGTAGGCAATCTGGGTTTCCGGGAACAGCGGGAAATAGTCGATGTTGGGCAAGCGGTGCCAGAAGTAACCGATGGCCAGGTCGATATGGCCGTTGATGATTTTTTCTTCCAGCAGGGACGACGACAGCTCGGTGAAGTGGAAGTACAACCCCTCGTGCCGAGCCCGCAAACGGGCAATGGCCTGGCCGATTTTCTTGTTCGCCACCGGGTCGATCTGCCCCAGCAAACCGATGTTGATACTGCCCGAGACCTTGCGGTTGATGTGCTGCACTTCAACCCGGAAACCCTCGGCCGCCGCCAGCAGGCGTCGGGCCGCCTCGATGAATTGAGTGCCTTTGGGCGTGACCGAAAACCCGCCGCGTCCGCGTTCGCACAGGCGGAAACCGACCCGTGCTTCCAGCGTTGCCAGTTGCGCGCTGATCGTGGGTTGCGTGGTGTTGAGGGCGGTTTGTGCCGCCGAGATGCCGCCTGCTTCGACGACGGTCAGAAATACCCGGATCAGACGCAGATCCAGCTCCGTTACAGTTCCCAGCATGGGCGCTCCCGATACTCGCTTACATAGATGTTGATCTATGTGAACAGTGTGCCTGCGATATTTTATTGCCCGGACTCACACCCTACATTGCCGTGAAACCAGCGTCATCGTCAGCTTTTTCTGGAGTTTCACCGGATCTGGACGTCGTAGCGAGCGCTGCACCCACAAAAACAACAAACAACAGCATAGGAACAATCGTATGTCAGGTTCCCCAGTGTCTGCGCGCGCCGCCGAGGCGAGCGGCGGGTTGGCCATCGAAGGCCACTCCATCGACTACATTCCGGAAAACGAACGCCACGCCAAACTCAGCAGCCAGGGGCCATTCTGGTTCCTGGGCAACTTCCACTTCTTCACCATCTCCATCGGTTTTGTCGGCCCCAGCCTCGGCCTGTCCGCCCTGTGGACCATGCTCGCCGGCGCCCTGGGCATCATGTTCGGTACCATTTTCATGGCGTTCCACGGTTCCCAGGGCCCGGAAATGGGCCTGCCGCAGATGATCCAGTCCCGTGCGCAGTTCGGTTATCGCGGGGTGATCCTGGCGTTGATGGCGACGATGTTCGTGTTCGTCGGTTTCAACGTGGTGAACATCTCGCTGATCATGAACGGCCTTGAACATGTGTTCGGCATCGACCCGACCATCGTCGCCGTGGCCGTGGTGCTGATCGGCGCGCTGTTGTCGATCTACGGCCACGACCTGATGCACAAGGCCTTCAAGTGGGCCTTGCTGGCAACCTTGCCGCTGTACGCACTGGTGACCATCGCCCTGATGTTCGGTGCGGGTCAGGAAGGCGTCACGCCGGCGACCGATCTGGGCTTCAACTGGGTGGCCTTCGCCACGCTGTTCGCCATCGGCGCCAGCTACAACATTTCCTATGCGCCCTATGTGTCCGACTATTCCCGTTACCTGCCGAAAAACACCAGCCGCAAGAAACTGATCGCGGCGGTGTTCATCGGCGCTTCGTTGTCGGGCAGCTGGATGATCGGCCTCGGTGCCTGGCTGGCGCAGCAATTGAAAGCGGCGGATGCGCTGGTGGCGTTGAATCAGGTCGGCTCCTCGATGGTGCCGGGGCTGGGCAATCTGCTGGTGATCGTCTCGGTGGCGGGCTTCCTGCCGATCATCGCGCTCAACACCTACAGCGCCATGCTGACGCTGCTGACCGGCGTCGACTCGATCAAAAAAATCACCCCGACACCTCGCGCCCGTGTGCTGTCGATCAGTGTGATCAGCGTCATCCTGTTGACCTGCGTGCTGTCGATCAAAGGTGACGGCATCGCGCTGCTGAACACCTTCCTGGTGTTGCTGCTGTACTTCCTCGTGCCGTGGACCGCCGTCAACCTGGTGGACTATTTCTTCGTGCGCAAGGGCCGTTATGCGATCCCGCATTTCTTCACGCCAAACGGCATCTACGGCGCCTGGCAATTTCGCGGCATCGTTTCGTACCTGATCGGCTTCGCCGCGATGGTGCCGTTCTTCTACATCTTCGACGCAGCGGCCAACAAGGAAGTGTTCGTTGGCCCGCTGGCGCGGATGCTCGAAGGCGTGGACATCGCCTGGCTGGTGGGGCTTGTGGTGTCGGGGCTGACCTACTACGGGCTCAGTCGCTCGATTGATCTGGTCGCCGAACGCCGGGTGATCGACGGGCTGAGCGAAAGCGACATCGTCGCCATGACCCATTCATCTGCGGAGGCAGTGCGTTGAACAACGCTAAAAATATCGTGGTCGCCTGCTGCCAACTGGCACCGAAAATAGGTGACCTGGCCTACAACCGCACGCTGACCGAACGCGCGATTCGCCAGGCAGCCTTTCAGGGCGCGCAAGTGGTCGTGCTGCCCGAGCTGGTGCAGAGCGGCTACCTGTTTGCCGACCGCGATGAAGCGCTGAGCCTGGCGGAAACCGTTGACGGTCCGACCCTGCAACTGTGGCAGACCCTGGCCCGTGAGCTGAACCTGGTGATCGTCGGCGGGTTCTGCGAGCGCCTGGCCGGTGATGAACTGGCCAACAGCGCGGCGATGATCGACGCCAACGGCCTGCGCGCGGTGTACCGCAAGGCGCATCTGTGGGATGCCGAAAAGGACATCTTCAGTGCCGGCGATGCTGCGCCACCGGTGGTCGAGACGGTCCATGGGCGGCTCGGCATGCTGATCTGCTATGACCTGGAATTCCCCGAATGGGTGCGTCTTCCGGCGCTGGCCGGGGCCGAGCTGCTGTGCGCGCCGGTCAACTGGCCCGACGGTCCGCGGCCGCCAACCGAGCGCCCGGCCGAAGTGCTGCGGGTGCAGGCCAATGCCTCGGTCAACCGCATGTTCATCGCTGCCTGCGATCGCTATGGCCATGAACGTGGAGTCGGTTGGGTCCAGGGTTCGGTCATCGTCGATGCCGACGGCTATCCGTTGGCCGGGCCAGCGGAGCAGGGTGGCGAACAGATGTTGCTGGCCACGCTGAACCTCGCCGAGGCGCGCAACAAGCGCATCAGCGCCCGCAATGACCTGCACCGGGACCGACGGCCGCAGTTGTACGGCTGAGCGGCTGTTTGTAACTGTTGATGTCACAGCGCGCTGGACGCCATTCCCGGCGCTATGGCATCGTCCCGGCAACAGACTATGCAGTGAACGGGATCGCAATGATGGAGGAGGGAAAGAAGGTCGACGACAACGCGTCGTTGGTCACGTTGAAGGCGTTCAATCATTGCGTGTTGCACCTGGGTCGGCTGGCGCGGGAAAGCGGGGCGTCGCGGTTCATCGCCGATGGCCTGCAGGCATTCAGTCAACTGGTGCCCTTCGCGTCTGCCTGGTGGGGCGAAATGTCTTCACCCGGTGCTGATGTACCCCTTCAAAGCTGGATGCATGGAAGCATCAATCTCCCCGAATCCTTTGCCACCGAATGGCATCCGGTGGCGGCAATCGATCAGTTCTCTCTCGACACGCTCAATCGTCCCGGTGAGGTGGTGCGTGACAGTGGTTTCAACGACCCTTGCGAGGCGGTCAACGACTTCGCCCGGCGCCACGATCTCTATCACTTGATCAGCATCACCTACGAACTGCCCGAAAGCGGCCTGATGTTTTTCGTTTGTCTCTACCGTGGCCTGGAAGAGCAGGCGTTCGACGAGAACGAAGCCGAGCTGTTTTTGGCGTTCTGTGATCACCTGTTCCAGCTGTGGCGGTTTCAGGTACAGGACATGATTCGCTTCGACAGCGAAAACGGCGCGAGTGACTTTGGCGTCGCGCGCATGGACGGCAGCCTGCTGTATGTCGGGGCCAGGTTGTGCGCGGCCATTCAACGCGAACTGCCGGGCTGGAGCGGTTCAGTGCTGCCGGGCGAGGTGATCGCGCAACTGCCGAAGGCACCCTGCGTGATCCGCCTGGGCCGCTGCGCCCTGACCCTGAGCCCCAACGGCGAACACGTCATCCTGTCCCTCGAAGCTCCGTCGGGCGGGGACGGCCTGGCGCCACGGGAGCGCACGGCAGCGATGCTGTTCGCCGCCGGCCACTCCTACAAGGAGATCGCCCGGATCCTCGCCCTGAGCCCATCGACCGTGCGCACCTATTTGCGTAACTGCTACTTGCAGCTCGGTGTGAAAAGCAAGGTGGAGCTGGGCTCCGTGTTGCGTTCGCCGGGTGCGCTGGCGGAGTCCACGCGCCGGGACTGATTCCAGCCGTTTTTCAATTATTTGCCTGCCCCCTCCTCATTTGCAGAGGTCCATTCGCGCGCTGCGCCCTATAGGGTAGCCCCTGTCTATACAAGGGCTTGCGCAGTCGCTTCGGGCCGCTTCAAAACAATAAGAACAGGGGTGAGGCATATGAGACTTTCCAGGTTGTTCATCGCCGTTGCGTCGACAACGGCGTTTTCCTGCATGGCATTGGGCGCGACGCCCGCCGACACGGTCATGCGCAACGGCTACATCTATACCGTCGATGGCCAGGATTCCGTGCAGCAGGCCATCGCCATTGCGGGCGGCAAGATCGTCTATGTCGGCAGCGACGCCGGGGTCGATGGCTACATCGGCAAGCAAACACAACTGATCGACCTGGCCGGACGCATGCTGATGCCAGGCTTCGTCGATGCGCACATGCACCCGGGGGACGGCGGTCGTGCCATGACCTTGTGCGACCTGAAATACCAGACCATGACCCGCGCGCAGTTTCAGGCGAGCATCCAGGCTTGCCTCGATGCCGACAAGGACAAGGGCCCGGACGTCTGGCTGGAAGTCGGCAGCTGGGACCGCATGGGCATGACCGGGCTCGACGGCGACGCGGACAAGTCGACCCTGGATGCGCTCAAGACCAAGCGCCCGATCCAGGTGCGCTCCACCGACTTCCACACCGTGCTGACCAACTCTCGCGGCCTGGAACTGGCCGGGATCAACAAGAACACCACCGATTCCGAAGACGGTAAATACCGGCGTGACAGCGCCGGCAACCCGAACGGTATCTGCGAAGACGGTGCCGCCGAATCGTTGGCCGCCGTGGTGCCGCCCGCGACCGACGCGGAAAAACTCAATCAGCTTCGCGCAGCCCTCGACGCCATGCGCCAGCAAGGCATCACCAGTTTCTTCGATGCACTGTCGGGGCCGGAAAACGGCAAGGCCTTCACTCGCCTGCAAAAGTCCGGCGAGCTGACTGCCAGGGCCTTGCTGGCAATCAAGCTGGACCCGACCGCCGCTGCCGCCGACCCGGTTAAAACCATCGCCGAGGCCAAGGCCATGGCCAGCACCTACGACCAAGGCGAAGTGAAGGTCATGCCGGGCGTGAACATGCGCCACGTCAAACTGTTCATGGACGGCATCATCAATGCCCCGGCGGACACCGGCGCCATGTTGACCCCGTATCTGCACAACAGCGGCACCGACAAGGCGCCGAAGTGGACGCCGGGCAAGAACCTGGGCGAACTGTACTTCCCGCCGCAAGTGCTCAATCCGCTGTTGCTGCAGGCGGTCAAGGCCGGCTTCGATCCGCACCTGCACGCCACCGGCGAGCGCGCGGTGCGCGATGCGCTGGACAGCGTCGCCTACGTGCGTCAGCAACTGCCCGGCCAGGACTTCCGCCCGGCCATCGCTCACGCCGAGTCCGTCGATCCTGCCGACTATTCACGTTTCAAGGCCCTGGACGTCACGGCCACCATGTCGTTCCAGTGGGCGCAGCAGGCACCGTCCACGGTCGACGGCACCAGTGATCACCTCGGCGCCGAACGATTCGAGCGTATGGAACCCTCGGGCAGCATCGCCCATGCCGGCGGCCGCGTGGCGTTTGGCAGCGATTGGCCGGTCGATCCCCTCGATGAGTTCCTGGCGCTGAAAGTCGGTGTCACCCGTTCCGGCGATCCCACCAATCCGCACAGCTATGGCCCCAAGTATGCCGGGCGACTCAACGCCGATCCGGCGCTGTCGCGAGCCGAAGTGTTGCGCAGCATCACCCTCAATGCCGCCGAACAGCTGAAGCTGGACGCCGTGCTGGGCTCGGTCGAAGTCGGCAAGTTCGCTGACCTGATCGTACTCGACAAGAACTTCATGCAGGTGCCAGACGAAGAACTGGGGCGCAACGACGTGCTGCTGACGCTGGTCGGCGGCAAGGTCGTATGGGCCAGGGCGCCGTTCCTCGGGCTGGCACCACAGGTGGTTTCCCCAGTCGTCAGTTCCCGATCCGTCCAATAAAAACCAGAGAGCGTTCCGATGCGATTCATTCCAAACCTGTTGGCCGCCGCGCTGGCCTTGTCCTCGCTGCAAGCCATGGCCGCCGCCGACCTGGTGTTGTTCAACGGCAAAGTGTTTACCGCCGAACCTGGCCAGGCGCTGGTGCAGGCAGTTGCGGTGCAAGACGGCAAGATTCTGAAAGTCGGCAGCGATGCCGAAATCAATGCCCTGGCCGATGCCGGGACCCAGCGTATCGACCTGGCGGGCAAGGTACTGATGCCGGGCATGATCGACACCCACAGCCACCCGGTGGTGGGGGCGTTCGACAGCATGAAGGCCAACCTGCTGGACGAAGTCAAACCGATGCCCGAACTTGAGCAGTGGTTGATTGAACAAGACCAGGCCGGGCGTGCCCGGGCCGGCGATGTGATCAGCGTCGCCGGGGTCAGCTCGGCCTACTGGGAGAAAAGCCGTGAGCTGGGCAAGGTGTTCAACCGGGGGCGCTGGGCCGATCAGCCGATTGTCTTCAGCGGCATCGACGGGCACACCGGCTGGGCCAACAACGCGATGCTCAAGCGTCTGAACATCGATGCGGCACTGGTCAAGAGCCTGCCGGAGAAGGAGCGCGGTTACGTCGGCCATGAAGCGGACTTCACCCCCAACGGCTACTTTGCCGAATCCCGCTGGGACCTGGTGCGCAACGGCATTCCTGCGCCCAGCCCGGAGACCATGCTCAAGGCCGCGAAAGAGGCGGTGCGGGTCAATAACCAATACGGCATCACGGCGTGGATGGACGCTGCGGCGAACGGCGGCAGCGAAGACTCACTGTTCGATTTCCATGCCACCACGCAGACCGTCGGCGTCCTGCCGTTGTACAAGGAATTGGCACAGAACGGTGAACTGAGCGCCCACGTCGCCGCATTGATGGTCACCAACCCGAAGAGCAAACCCGCCGACCTGGAAGTGATCGCCACGGTGATGAAGCAGTTCGAGGGCGTGCCCAACCTGACGTTCCCCGGCATCAAGGTGTTTGTCGACGGCATTCTTGAATTCCCGGGGCAGACCGCCGCGGTCATCGTGCCGTACAAGAACAGCCACAAGGACGGTCAACTGCTGACCGACCCGGCGCACTTCGGTGAGCTGGTGGTGGCGGCGGAAAAACGCGGCTGGATCGTGCACATGCATGCCGTCGGCGACCGTGCCGTGCGTGAATCGCTCAACGGCGTGGCTTATGCGCGCAAGCTCAGCCCGACGCCGGTGCCGCACAGCATCGCCCACCTGCAACTGGTCAACCCCAAGGAGTTTCCACGCTTCAAGCAACTGGGCGTGATCGCCTCCATGCAGTTGCTGTGGGCCACCGGCGAGTCCTACACCGTCGAACTGGTCAAGCCCTACATCAGTGCTTTTGCCTACGGTTACCAGTATCCCGCTCGGTCCCTGCATGACGCCGGCGCGACGATTGCCGGTGGCAGCGACTGGCCGGTGTCCAGTCCGAATCCGTTCAACGCCATCGCCCAGGCCAGCACACGCAAGGGGCCGCTGGGCGTACTCAATGCCAAGGAGAGCATCGACCGCCAGACCATGTTCTACGCCTACACCCTCAACGCCGCGAAAACCCTGCGCCTGGAGAAGCAGATCGGTTCGCTGGCGCCGGGCAAGCAGGCTGACCTGATCATCCTCGACCGCGATGTGTTCAAGGTCAGCGATGACGAGCTGTTCGAAACCAAAGTCCTGAAAACCTTCTTCGCCGGCAAACAGGTCTACGCCCCCGCGTCCTGAGTTACGCGCACTTAAGCACACGTAACAACCGCCAGCCCCTCGCAGCGCGAGGGGTGTGGCATCGCCATGCCTGAAATTCCCCGTACGCCATAACAACAAGAGAACTGTATGAACGCATTTTCAGCATTGACCCTCGCTACGCTGGCCTTGGTTCCGTTGACCAGCCACGCCCTGGCCCTCAACGACGATTTCAGCTTGGACATGACCCTGGGCGTCGTCAGCGACTACCGTTCCCGCGGTATCTCGCAGAGCCTGGGCGATCCGGCCGTGCAGGGCGGCGCGACGCTGATGCACGGTAGCGGCCTGTACATCGGCGCCTGGACCTCCAGCGTGGATTTCGGCGGCGACTTCGATACCCGCCAGGAGCTGGAGTACTACGCCGGTTACTACTGGCAGGCGACGGACGCGATCAGCCTCGACCTGGGCTACATCAAGTACGACTACCCGAAGAATTCCGAATTCAACCTGAGCGAGATCTACGCCATTCTCGACGTCTATGGCGTGAAGCTCGGCGCCTACTACTCGAACGACACACCGAACGTTTTCGGTGAAGACCAGGACACGCTCTACACCTACGTCGGCTACAAGTTCACGCTACCGGCCGAAGTCGGCCTGGAGCTGCGGGTGGGGCGCAACGACGTGAAAGACCCGGCTTTCTGGTCCGCCAACGGCGACAACCGCGAGGCTTATTACGAGTGGGAAGCCAGGTTGACCCGCGACTTCGTCGGCGTGACCTGGGGCCTGAGCTATGTCGACACCGACCTGACGAAAAGCGAGTGCAGTGGCTGGTATGGCTATGACGACCTGTGCTCGGCCACGGTCGTTGCAAGTGCCACCAAGACGTTCTGAGTTCAACCCCGATAACAACTACAGTTTCTCAAAGGAAACATCTTCATGAGTGCGCAACGAAGTCCGCTGATCGAGACCCGTTCGATTGATTTTATTCCCGAGGCTGAGCGTCATGGCAGTCTCTACAGCCAGTTCACCCTGTGGCTCGGCGCCAACCTGCAGATCACCGCCATCGTCACCGGCGCCCTCGCCGTGGTACTGGGCGGCGATGTGTTCTGGTCGCTGATCGGCTTGCTGGTCGGGCAGTTGTTCGGCGGTGCCGTGGTGGCGCTGCACGCGGCGCAAGGGCCGAAGCTCGGGCTGCCGCAGATGATCTCCAGCCGAGTGCAGTTCGGGGTGTATGGCGCGGCGATCCCGATCGTTCTGGTGTGCCTGATGTACCTCGGCTTCAGCGCCACCGGTGCGGTGCTGTCGGGGCAGGCGATTGCACAGTTGATCAGTGTCAGCGACAGCACCGGCATCCTGATTTTTGCAGCGGGAATCGCGTTCCTGACGATCTTCGGTTACCGGGTGATTCACCTGGTCGGGCGGGTGGCCAGCGTGCTGGGCGTCATCGCGTTCGCCTACCTGTTCACCCGGTTGATGACCCTCAACGACATCGGCCTGCTGTTCGATAACCGGCATTTCGGCTGGAGTACCTTCCTGCTGGCGGTGTCGCTCTCGGCGTCCTGGCAGATCGCCTTCGGCCCTTATGTGGCGGACTATTCGCGCTACCTGCCGAGCAAGACTTCGTCGTGGAAAACCTTCGCCGCCGTCGGTCTTGGCACCGTGTTGGGGGCCCAGGCTTCGATGGTGCTGGGGGTGTTCGCCGCCGCGTTGGCCGGGGCGAATTTCCGCGGGCATGAAGTGGCAACCATTGTCGGCCTGGGCAGCAGCGGCGTAATCGCGTCCTTGCTGTACCTGAGCATTGTGTTCGGCAAGGTCACGGTGTCCACCCTCAACGCCTACGGCAGCTTCATGTGCGTGGCGACCATCCTCAGCGGCTTTCGCAGTCGCCTGCAAATCACCGCCCGCCAGCGCATGCTGTTCGTGCTGCTGATCGTCGCGGCGTCCACCGCGCTGGCGTTGCTCGGGCAGCACTCGTTCCTCAACGCGTTCAAGTACTTCATCCTGTTCTTGCTGACGTTCTTCACACCCTGGAGCGCGATCAACCTGGTGGATTACTACTTCATCAACAAGGAACGTTACGACATTGCGGCACTGTCCGACCCGACAGGGCGCTACGGTCGCTGGAACGTGTTGGGGATCAGCGTCTATGTGATCGGCGTGTTGATCCAGTTGCCCTTTGTCGATACCCATTTCTATTCCGGGCCAATGGTTGCGCAGCTGGGCGGCGTGGACATTTCCTGGATCGTCGGGCTGCTGGTGCCGGGTGTGATCTATTACGCCTTGGCCAAACCGTCGATGAGTACGGTGGCGGTTGAGCGGGGTTAAGACCCGCATTTTGGTTGATTATCGCTTCGGCAGGTTCCAGCGCTCACGCAACTGTTCGTACTGCGCGTCGGGCAGTTGCACCAGCACCGGGGATTTGCCCGGGTCCAGCCAGTTGAACAACCGCTCGATGTCCGCCGGGGCCATGGCGGTGCAGCCGCGAGTCGGCGCCGTGGGGCCGCGCCAGATGTGAAAGAAAATGCATGATCCGGCGGCGGGAGTGGCCAGGGTGTTGTGCCGGATGAAAATGCCCTGGCGATACAAGTCATCGCTGCGGCGCATGCGTTCGGAACTGCTCCAGTTTCTTGCAATGACCGAGCTGTCGACCAATTCGTTGTAGTGAGCCGACAGGCTGTCGTCCACGCATTCAATGGTCGCTGTCAGCGCCAGGTAGGGCAGGCGGGTATTGGTCGAAGGTTCGTAGCCAAACGCCGTGCCCAGGCTGAACACTCCAGCCGGGGCCTTGCCATCGCCTTCCTGTTTGACCGGCCCTTCAGGTCGCCCGGGGTTGAGTTGGCCCTTGCCCCAGCCCATGCCGTTCTTGCCGAGCACCACCGCAAAGGGGGCTTCGAACTTTTCAAAGGACTCGCCGTGCCGCTCATAGCGCTGGGCAGTGGCCTGGATGTCATCCCAGCTTTTGCTGGTGACCACGATCAGTTGATCACTGTCGTCGAGCCCCTGTGCCATGGCGGTCAGAGGAGAAAACAGCAGCAACAGGACGTTGATAAATTTGTTCATGGTGCCAACGGTGTGATGGGGAAGTTCATGACGTCCGGTTTCTGTGGATTCCCGCTGTACGTGAAGTGCCACCACTCGGCCGAATAACCGACAAAGCCCTGTTTTTCCATCGCGTCGTTGAGCCGCTGTCGATTGGCTTTGGCTGGCGCGCTGATCTGCGCCGAGTCCGTATGCGCACGCTCATCGAAGCAATCGAAACCAGTGCCCATGTCGAGCGCGCCGTCGTGCCAGCGCTCGCCATAAGGCGCCGTGCAATCCACCGCTTTCACCGAAGGCGTCCAGGTGTCGGCGGGCAGGGCGCCGGGACCGGTCAGGGTCAGGTCGACAGTGTTACCCCGGGAATGATTGGACACCCGGGCTACATAACCCAGGCGCCAGAAATCCTGCTTGTCGACCCGTGGATAGAACTCGGTCTTGAGCGGGTCGCCGGGTTCGCTGGCAAAGCGGCCCATGTCCGCCACCGCACGCTGGGGTCGGTAGCAATCGAACACCTTCAAGCCGTAGCCCTCGGCTGCAAGCGCCGCTTGCACCCGGGCCAGGGCGTTGGCGGCATCCGCCGACAGCAAGCATTCTGCCGCCTGGTAGCCGTCGAGCGGGTGCCCGGTGAAGTTGTGGGCGCTGGCGTAGCGGATGTCCTGCGCGATGCCCGGGGCAATGCTGCGCACATACACCATGTGCCCGGGTTTCGCCTCGTCAGCCAGGCACGGCAGGGCAAGGCTCAGGCACAGCATCGACAGACAGGGTGAACGAAACATCGGGAACGGCTCCATGCATGACCAGTCGTCTCATGATGGCTTGAAACCGCCTGCACCTCCATGAAGTTGTTGATCGGCGTGATAGGACGAACGCACCAGCGGCCCGGACGCCACGTTCTTGAAGCCCATGCGCGTGCCTTCCTCGGCGAACCAGGCAAAGGTGTCCGGGTGCACGAAACGTTGCACCGGCAAGTGACTGCGCGAGGGTTGCAGGTACTGGCCGAGGGTCAGCATGTCGATGTCGTGCTCGCGCATGCGCTGCATGACCTCGATGACTTCCTCGTCGGTCTCGCCCAGGCCTAGCATCAGGCCGGATTTGGTCGGTACGCGGGGCACGGCGAGCTTGAATTTTTGCAGCAGGTCCAGCGACCACTCGAAGTCCGAGCCCGGCCGCGCGGCCTTGTACAGGCGCGGTACGGTTTCCAGGTTGTGGTTGAACACATCCGGCGGCTCATCGGCGGTGATCGCCAGGGCCACGTCCATGCGTCCACGATAATCCGGCACCAGGGTTTCCAGTTGCACGCCGGGCGACAGCTTGCGGATCTCGCGCAGGCAGTCGACAAAGTGTCGGGCACCGCCATCGCGCAAGTCGTCGCGGTCCACCGAGGTGATCACCACGTACTTCAAGCGCAGCTCGGCGATGGCCACGGCCAGGTTCAGCGGTTCGTTGGCGTCCAGCGGCCTGGGCCGGCCATGGCCGACATCGCAGAACGGGCAGCGCCGGGTGCAGATGTCGCCCATGATCATGAAGGTCGCGGTACCACCGGAGAAACATTCACCGAGGTTCGGGCACGAGGCTTCTTCGCAGACACTGTGCAGCTTGTGCTTGCGCAACCGCTGCTTGATCCGCTCGACCTCGGGAGAGACCGGCATGCGCACGCGAATCCAGTCGGGTTTGCGCGGAAACTCATCCGTGGGAATGATCCTCACCGGAATCCGCGCGACCTTTTGCGCGCCGCGCAGTTTGGTGCCGACCTCCACTTTGGCCGGGCTGTTGCCGGCCGACTCGATATTGGCGTTCATCGTTCTTTCCTTATCGGCACGGAACCTGTGGGAGCGGGCTTGCTCGCGAAGAGGGAGTGTCAGTTGAAATTAATGTTGACTGACACACCGCCTTCGCGAGCAAGCCCGCTCCCACAAGGGGTTTTGTGTTGTGTGGTCAGTCGCGGTAGACCGGGAAGTCCGCGCACAAGGCAGCAGCTTGTTGAGCGACCTGAGCTTCCACATCGGCATCGCCCAGGTGATCGAGGATGTCGCAGATCCACCCGGCCAGCGCGATGCTTTGCGCTTCCTTGAAGCCTCGGCTGGTGATTGCCGGCGTACCGATGCGCAGGCCGGATGTCACGAACGGCGATTGCGGGTCGTTGGGCACGGCGTTCTTGTTCACGGTGATGCCGGCACGCCCGAGGGCGGCGTCGGCGTCCTTGCCGGTCAGGCCCTGGCGGATCAGGCTGACCAGGAACAGATGGTTGTCGGTGCCGCCGGACACCACGTCATAACCGCGCTCGATAAACACCTGCGCCATGGCCTGGGCGTTACGGATCACTTGCGTCTGGTAGCTCTTGAAGCCTGGCTCCAGGGCTTCCTTGAAGCACACGGCCTTGGCGGCGATCACGTGCATCAGCGGGCCACCCTGACCGCCGGGGAACACCGCGGCGTTGAGCTTTTTCTCAAGTTCAGGATTGGCTTTGGCCAGAATCAGCCCGCCACGCGGCCCGCGCAGGGTCTTGTGCGTGGTGGTGGTGACCACGTCGGCGTAGGGCAGGGGATTGGGGTACAGACCCGTGGCCACCAGGCCGGCGACGTGGGCCATGTCGACGAAGAAGTACGCGCCGACCTTGTCGGCGATCTGGCGAAAGCGCGGGAAGTCCAGGGTCTTCGAATAGGCCGAGAACCCGGCGATGATCATCTTCGGCTGGTGTTCGACAGCCAGGCGTTCGACTTCGTCGTAATCGATCAGGCCGGTCTTGGTGTCGATGCCGTACTGCACGGCGTTGTACAGCTTGCCGGAAAAACTCACCTTGGCGCCGTGGGTCAGGTGACCGCCATGGGCCAGGCTCATGCCGAGCACGGTGTCGCCGGCTTGCAGCAGGGCCAGATAAACCGCCGCGTTGGCCTGGCTGCCGGAGTGCGGCTGGACGTTGGCGTAATCGGCGCCGAACAGTTGCCTGGCGCGGTCGATGGCCAGTTGCTCGACCACATCGACGTGCTCGCAGCCGCCGTAGTAGCGCTTGCCCGGATAACCTTCGGCGTACTTGTTGGTCAGGCCGCTGCCTTGCGCTTCCATCACCCGTTGGCTGGTGTAGTTTTCCGAGGCGATCAGTTCGATATGGTGTTCCTGCCGCGCATCCTCGGCGTTCATCGCCGCCAGCAGTTCGTCGTCATAGCCTTTGATCTGGTCGTGCTTGCTGAACATGGTGTGGTCCTTGTGTGGAAAGGGTGGGCTTCAAGCGTCGGCGTGTTCTGCGGTCAGGCGCTCGTAGGCGTCCTGATCCAGCAAGTCGTTCAACGCCTCGACATCGACCGGTTTGAAGCGAAAGAACCAGCCTTCGCCCAAGGGGTCTTCGTTGACCCGTTCCGGAGTGCTCTCGAGTGTCGTGTTGATCTCGACCACTTCACCGTCCAGCGGCATGCCGATGCTGCTGGCGGCTTTCACCGATTCCAGCACCGACACTTCAGCGCCTGCAGTGAAGGCGCCCAGTTCAGGCACCTGAACGAACACCACATCCCCCAGCGCCTGCTGGGCAAACTCGGTGATGCCGACGGTGACCAGGCCATTGCTCTCAAGGCGCAACCATTCGTGATCGACGGTAAAACGCAATTGGCTCATATCAACTCCTTATTGTTTTAAGGCTCGTGGCGGGGCGACGAGCGGGGTTGGAGGAGTGATAGCAAGGGCGGTGCCAAGGTTTGTTAGTTGTTATAAATCAATGGCTTGAAGTTATTTCGTCAGGCGCTTGAGATTTCGGCTGTATTGAAATGAATACAGGTAAGCCGGGCTGTGGGGGCGGACACCGTAATGGCGGGTGGGAAAGGTTTTGTCTTGATTTCGCTACGCTGTATCGATTTGAAGACGCAGAGCCCGGCAACAACACTGACCCCCTGTGGGAGCGGGCTTGCTCGCGAATGCAGTGTGTCATTCACCATCAATGTCACCTGACCTACCGCTTTCGCGAGCAAGCCCGCTCCCACATTTTTGACCGAGCCAGGTTCAGGGTTTGTTGGGAATCCCGTATTTGCGCAGGCGAATCGCAATCGCGCTATGGGACGTCTGCAACCTTGCAGCGAGCAACCGGCTTGACGGATAACTGCGATAAAGCTGTTCCAGCAGGTTCTTTTCAAAGTCGCCCACCGCTTCTTCCAGGCTGCCGACTTCGCCGTCGTTTTGCCGTTCAACGGCGGTGCGGGCGATGTCGAGGTCGTCGATGTCCACCAGCGGATTTTCGCAGATCGCCGCCGCGCGAAAGATCACGTTTTGCAGTTGCCGCACGTTGCCCGGCCAGCGGTTGCCGAGCAGGGCGCTGAAGGTGCTCGGCGCCAGGCGACACGCCGGTCGCTGGATCTGCGCGCAGGCCTGTTGCATGAAGTGATTGGCCATCAGCAGGATGTCGTGACCGCGCTCGCGCAGCGGCGGCACTTGCAGGTTGAGCACGTTGAGACGGTAGAACAGGTCTTCGCGAAAACGCCCTTCGGCGACCATTTTTTCCAGGTCACGGTGGGTCGCGCTGAGCACCCGCACATTGACCCGGACTTCCTTGTCGCCACCCACCCGACGGAAGCAGCCATCGCTCAGGAAACGCAGCAGCTTGGCTTGCAGGTAGGGTGACATTTCCCCGACTTCATCGAGGAACACCGTGCCCTGGTCGGCCAGTTCCAGCAGGCCGAGCTTGCCGCCCCGTTGCGCACCGGTGAAGGCGCCGGGGGCGTAGCCGAACAGCTCGCTCTCGGCCAGGCTCTCCGGCAGTGCCGCACAGTTCAGGGCCAGGAAGGGCGCATCGTGCCGTGGGCTGATGGCATGGCAGGCACGGGCCACCAGCTCCTTGCCAGTGCCGGTTTCACCCTGGATCAACAGCGGTGCATCGAGGGCCGCCACCCGTTGCGCACGCGCCTTGAGCGCACGGATCGGCGCTGATTCGCCGAGCAGCGCATCGAAGCCTTCGGCATGGTCATGGTGCAGCGCCGACAGGCGTTCACCGATGCGATTGGGTTGATACAGGGTGAGCAGGGCGCCAGCGTCGGTGATCGGCATGGCATCGAGAAGAAACGTCTGGCCACCGAGACTGACCTCGTGCATCGGCAGACGGAAATGGTGAGCGATCAGAGTGCGTTGCAAGTCGGCATCGTCGAACAGCGCGGTCAGCGACTCACCGGCCGGTTCGCGCCCGCAGAGGGCGATCAGCGCCGGGTTGGCCAGCAGCACATGCCCCCGATCGTCCACCGCCAGCACCGGGTCGGAACTGGCGGCCAGCAAGGCGTCCAGTTGCAGGCGCCGGCGTTGCCCCGGAAGGATGTCGACCATGGTCACCGCTTGCACGCCACGCACGTCGAAAAGCGCCTCCCGCAGTTCTTCGAGCACGTCGGCGCCAAGGGTCGGGGCGTCGATGTAGACGTTCGGCGGCACCATCTCCACCGCGTCCAGGTTGAAACTGCGTCCACCGAGCAGGGCCAGCACTTCCTGGGTGATTCCGACGCGGTCGATGAAGGTGACGTGGATGCGCATGACGGGCCTGCAAGGTTGGCGAACTAAAATCAGTATGCCCGGCAAATTTTCAATTTGGCGAGTGCCACATCACGGCTTGGCGGTTTTGCGGGCGCTGGCGGCCAGGTCCTCGAGGAACGCCTGGAGGATCGGCGGCGGTGCCACGCCGCGTCGGGTGATCACGTCGAACGGTGACTTCAGGCGCAGGCTCGCCGGCGCCAGTTGATGCATCTCGCCGCTCTTCAGCCACTGGCTGGCGAAGTGCTCGGGCAGGAAGCCCACGTAGGCGCCGGAGATGATCAGGATGGCCGACGCCTCGATGTTGTCCACGGTGGCCGCCGCCTTGGTGATACCCAGGTGTTCCAGGTCGTATTGCTGCATGTAGCCACGCACGACGATGCGCCCCGCGCCGACTTCTTCGAGCAGTTCGGCGCCCTCGGCCTGGCTGCCGAACAACGGGTGTCGCCGGCCGCAATACAAGCCCAGCGCTTCCTGGTACAGCGGCGATTGCAACAGGCCCGGCACATGGATCGGAAAGTGTCCGATGGCCAGGTGCAGGCGGCCATCGAGCACCCGTTCTTCGAGTTCTGCCGGGGTGCCGACGTACACGTTCAGGTGCACGTCATGCCCACGGGAGACGAAGCGCTGTGTGGTGCGCGGAATCGGCGAATCGGGGTCGGTAATCGTGGTGTCGATGATCCCCAGGTTGAGCTTGCCGCTGATGTGCTGCTTGAGCACGTCGGCGTCCATGCAGAAGTTTTCCACCGCCGACAGCAGGCGCTGGGTGGCTTCATGAATCGCCACGCCTTGTTCGGTCAGGCGAAAGCCGCTGCGCCCGCGCTGGCAGAGTTTGACCCCGAGCCGGGTTTCCAGATGGGTCATCTGTTCGCTGATGGTCGACTGCCCGGCATTCAACGCCGCCTGCGCGGCCGAGAAGCCACCGCAGCGCACAATCGTGGCAAATACCCTGAGCAGTTTCAGGTCGACATCGTGCAACTGGATCATCTGGGACCTCCGGCAGGGGCATGCATCGGGAATGCCGATATGAGTATCTGATGTTTAGCATTTTTTCCACGAAAACCTGCGCCCATAGTCTTTCCAACGGCGGTCGCCTTGCAGTCCGCCAGGCCGATAACAAGAAGTGGAGAGGCTAGAAATGTCGAACAACGGTTATGAATCCGGTCGCCTGAACCTGCCATTCGTGGGTCATTGCACCTTTGGCAAATCCCCGGTGTGCACCGATTGGGATGCGCTGGATGCCGACGTCGCGGTGTTGGGCGTGCCCAACGACATGGGTACCCAGTGGCGCTCCGGCGCACGCTTCGGACCACGCGGGATTCGTGAAGCATCGACGCTGTTTTCCTTCGGCCACGCCGGCGCCTACGACCACGAAGATGACGTGATGTACCTCACCGCATCGGACGTGCGCATGGTCGACGTCGGTGATGCCGACATCGTCCACACCGACATGGCCACCAGCAACAGGAACACCGAATACGCCGTGCGCAAGATCCTCGATGCCGGCGTGATGCCGGTGGTGCTCGGCGGCGATCATTCGGTGCACGCGCCAGTGATCAAGGCCTTCGAAGGGCGTGGCCCGATCCACATCATTCACTTCGATGCGCACCTGGACTTCGTCGACGAGCGCCATGGCGTGCGCTACGGCCACGGCAACCCGCTGCGCCGCGCATCGGAAATGAACCACATTGTCGGCATGACCCAAATGGGCATTCGCAACGTGTCGTCCTCCAACCGCGATGACTATGAAGCGGCCCACGAAGCCGGCTCGAAAATCCTCTCGGTGCGCGATGTGCGTCGTCTCGGCGTCGAGGGTGTGCTGGCGCTGATCCCGCAGGACATCAACTACTACATCACCATCGACATCGACGGTTTCGACCCGTCCATCGCCCCCGGCACCGGCACCCCGAGCCACGGCGGCTTCCTCTACTACGAAGTGCTGGAAATCATCCAGGCCCTGGCCAAGCGCAGCAAGGGCAACATCGTCGGCATGGACCTGGTGGAAGTGGCGCCGGTGTACGACCCGACCGGCATGACGTCGATTCTCGCCGCGCAACTGCTGCTCAACAGCATCGGTTTCATCTTCCACGAGCGGGGCTTGGTGCGGGCGGCCGCCGAGAGCGAATCGCTGGCTTAAGAGCTGGCCAGCCTGATCATCGAAACCAGAGACCCGGCAGGACCTGACTGCCGGGCAGAGAGAATAAAAATGGACACGATCGTCAAAAGTTACCTGCAGAAATTCGGCGTCAGCGAAGCCACCCAGACCTTCCTCGGCAAGGCCCAGAAGATGTTCATCGGCGGCGCCTGGGTCGAGTCCGGCAGCGGCGAAACCTCCGATGTGATCGAACCCTCGACCGAAGGCCTGCTCACCCGCATTCCCATGGGTACCGTCGATGACCTGGATCGCGCCGTACAAGCGGCCCGCGCCCAGTTCGACGGCGGCGCCTGGCGCCAGGCCAAGCCGGCCGAGCGCGAGCGGATGATGCAACGCCTGGCCGACCTGATCGAGCAGAACGCCGCCGAGCTGGCAGAGATCGAATCGATCGACATGGGCAAATCGGTTGCTTTCGCCAAGGACGTGGATATCCAGGGCACCGTGGACACTCTGCGTTACTTCGCCGGCTGGGCCACCAAGCTGCACGGGCGTACCGTCGAGCCTTCGTTGCCGGGCAATTACCTGGCCTATACCCGCAAGGAAGCGGTGGGCGTCGTCGGCGCCATCGTGCCGTGGAACTTCCCGCTGCAAACCATGGCCTGGAAACTCGGCGCGGCGCTGGCGACCGGTTGCACCGTGGTGGTCAAGCCTGCCGAGTTGACCTCGCTGTCGGCCCTGCGTTTTGCTGAACTGGTGCAGGAAGCGGGCATCCCCGACGGCGTGATCAACATCGTCACCGGGCGTGGCAGCGTGGTGGGTGCGGCCATGGCCACCCACCCCGGCATCGACAAACTGACCTTCACCGGTTCGACCCCGGTCGGCCAGACTGTCGGCCGCGCAGCGCTGGATGACATGAAGCGCCTGACTCTCGAACTCGGTGGCAAATCTCCGGTCATCGTCTGCGCCGACGCCGACATCCCGGCTGCCGCGCAAGCGGTCGCCAACGGCGTGTTTTTCAACTCCGGGCAGGTATGCGACGCCGGTACACGGGCCTATATTCATAGCAGCGTCTACGACGAATTCCTGCGTGAGCTGATCGCCTACACGCGCACCCTGAAAATGGCCCCGGGCCTGGACCCGGACTGCTTCATCGGCCCGCTGGTCTCGGCCCTGCAGAAGCAGCGCGTGACCGAGTACATCGAAACCGGCAAGGCCGAAGGCGCCGAACTGGTCTACGGCGGCCAACCGGTCGATGGCCCTGGCTTCTTCGTCGAGCCGACCATCTTCGCCCACTGCCGCAACGACATGCGCATTGTCCAGGAAGAGATCTTCGGTCCGGTGCTGGTCACCGCACCGTTCGACGATGAAGAACAGGCCCTGGCCCTGGCTAACGACTCGCCTTACGGCCTGGCTGCCGCACTGTATTCCAACGACCTGGGGAAAGTGCACAGCCTGATCCCGCGCCTCAAAGCCGGCTCGGTCTACGTCAACGCCCACGGCACCCTCGATCCGTCGATGCCGTTCGGTGGCTACAAACAGTCCGGATTCGGCAAGGACCTGGGCGCCGAGCAGCTCGATTACCTGCTCGAAACCAAGGCGGTCTGGATCACGCTGCCGAGCTGACGATCGTCATTTGTAGGAGCGAGCTTGCTCGCGATGAACCCAGAAGCAGCACGGGGTGTCAGGTTGCCAGCGTTATCGTTGACGACCATCGCGAGCAAGCTCGCTCCTACAGTCGGGTACGGTTTCAGCAACAACGCCAGGTAGGCACGAGTGAACTCAATCCCTGTAGGAGCGAGCTTGCTCGCGATGAACCCAGAAGCACCACGGGGTGTCAGGTTGCCAGCGTTATCGTTGTCGACCATCGCGAGCAGGCTCGCTCCTACAGAGGGATTTGTTCACCCGAAAGAACGCGGTTATCTCGTCATGATCTTCCAACAATAAGAGTCCGTCATGAACACTAACGCCAAGTCCGCCACGAGCGTGTCCGCCCTCGACGAGAAATCCGTCGTCGAGGGGCATTCGATCGACTTCATCCCCGAGAACGAGCGCACCGACAAACTGTCGAGCCAGGGCCCGTTCTGGTTCCTCGGCAATTTCACCTTTTTCACCATGACCATCGGCTTCGTTGGCCCGAGTGTTGGCCTGACCGCGCTCTGGACCACGCTCGCCGGCACGCTGGGCATCATGTTCGGCACGCTGTTCATGGCGTTTCACGGTTCGCAAGGCCCGCACCTTGGCCTGCCGCAGATGATCCAGTCCCGTGCGCAGTTCGGCTATCGCGGGGTGATCCTGGTATTGCTGGCGACGCTGTTCGTGTTCGCCGGCTTCAACATCGTCAACCTGGTGCTGATGATGCAGGGGCTGCACACACTGTTCGGCTTCAACCCGGCGGTAATCGCGGTGGCGGTGACCCTGCCGGCGGCGGTGCTGGCGATCCTCGGCCATGACTGGATGCACCGCAGCTTCAAATGGGCGTTGTTCCTGTCGTTGCCGCTGTATGGCCTGGTGACCGTGGCGGTGTTGATGGGCTGGGTGCCGGACGCCGCCATGCCGGCGCTGGCGGCGGGCGAAGCGGCCCCGGCGCCGCTGGGTTTCAACTGGACCGGTTTCATCGCGCAGTTTGCGGCGGCCGCCAGCTACAACATCGCCTATGCGCCCTATGTGTCGGACTACTCGCGCTACCTGCCGAAGAACACCTCCAGCGGCAAGTTGATCGCGGTGGTGTTCCTCGGGGCTTCGCTGTCCGGCGCATGGATGATCTCGGTGGGTGGCTGGCTGGCCGATCACCTGCACTCCACTGACGTGCTGGTCGCCCTCGGGCAAGTCGGCAACACCGTGTCGCCGCTGGTGGGCACGGCGGTGGTGGTGGTCACCATCCTGGCGTTCCTGCCGGTGATTGCGATGAACATCTACAGCGCCAAGCTGACCACGCTGACCTGTGTCGACTCGATCAGGCACATTGAGCCAACGCGCAAGGCGCGCATCCTGGCCATCGGCTTTGTGATCCTGCTGCAACTGGGCGTGGCACTGAGCATCCAGAGTTCCGGCAAAGGCCTGTCGGTGCTGGGGATCTACCTGGTGGTGATGCTGTACTTCCTGGTGCCCTGGACCTCGGTCAACCTCACCGACTACTTCTTCGTGCGCAAGGGCCGCTATGCCATCCCGCACTTCTTCATGCCCCACGGCAACATCTATGGCAGCTGGGGACTGCGCGGTATCGCCGCCTATGCCATCGGTTTTGTCTCGATGATCCCGTTCTTCTACATCTTCGACGGCGTTGAACAGCGCGAGGTGTATGTCGGCCCGCTCGCCAAGGCGCTGGGCAGCATCGACATCGCCTGGCTGGTCGGGCTGATCGTATCGGGGCTGGCGTACTACTGGCTGAGCCGCTCGATTGACCTTGCGCGCGAAGAAGCGGTTATCCAGCAGATTGAAAAGACCTCTCCGCAATACACCACCGGCGACACGCTGACCCACAAACAGCAGCCACTGCCGGTATTCACTGAATCGACGGTCGGGAGATAGTCATGACCACGCAAAAATACGACTACATCATCATTGGCGCAGGCTCGGCAGGTTGTGTGTTGGCCAACCGCCTGAGTGAGGACCCGACCACTTCGGTGCTGGTCCTGGAATTCGGCGGCAGCGACAAGAGCGTAGTGATCCAGATGCCCAGTGCCTTCTCGATCCCGATGAACACCAAGAAGTACAACTGGCGCTACGAGACCGAGCCGGAGACCTTCCTCAACGGCCGGCGCATTCACTGCCCGCGGGGCAAGGTGCTGGGCGGCTCGTCGTCGATCAACGGCCTGGTATACATCCGTGGCCACGCGCTGGACTTTGACGAGTGGGAATCCCTCGGCGCTGAAGGCTGGGGCTATCGCAACTGCCTGCCGTACTTCAAGCGCGCCGAGAGCTACGAGTCGGGCGGCGACAGCTACCGCGGGCAAACCGGGCCGCTGCACACCACCAACGGCAACCACATGAAAAACCCGCTGTACGGTGCCTGGGTTGAAGCCGGTGCCGAAGCGGGCTACATCAAGACCGAAGACTGCAACGGCTACATGCAGGAAGGTTTCGGTGCCATGCACATGACCGTGAAGAATGGCGTGCGCTGTTCCACCGCCAACGCCTACCTGCGCCCGGCCATGGGCCGGCCGAACCTGACGGTGATCACCCATGCGATGACGCGGCAAGTCATCCTCGAAGGCAAGCGTGCGGTGGGGGTCATGTATGACCACGGTGGCCAGACCCACCAGGTGTATTGCAACCGCGAAGTGCTCATCTCGTCCGGGCCGATCGGCTCGCCGCACCTGCTGCAACGCTCGGGTATCGGCCCGGCGCAGGTCCTGCGCAAGGCCGGGATCGGTGTGCGCCATGACCTGCCGGGCGTCGGCGAGAACCTGCAGGATCACGCCGAGGTGTACATCCAGTTCGGCTGTAAGGAACCGGTGACCCTCAACAGCAAGATGGACCCGCTGAGCAAACTGATGATCGGTCTGCGCTGGCTGCTGTTCAAGGACGGCCTGGGCGCCACCAACCACTTCGAGGCCGGTGGTTTCATCCGCTCCGAGAAGGGCCTGCGCTGGCCGGACATCCAGTTTCACTTCCTGCCGGCGGCGATGCGCTACGACGGCAACAAGCCGATCAAGGGCCACGGCTTCATGGTACTCACGGGGCCGAACAAACCGAAAAGTCGCGGTTACGTGCGCGTGCGCTCGGCTGACCCGTACGAGCATCCGGAAATCCGTTTCAACTACCTGGAGCGGGAAGAGGACCGCGAAGGCTTCCGCCGCTGCATCCGCCTGACCCGCGAGATCATCGGCCAGAAAGCCATGGACCGTTTCCGCGACGGCGAAATCGCCCCGGGCGCGCAGGTCACCAGCGACGAAGATCTGGACGCCTTCGTGCGCGACAACCTGGAAAGCACCTACCATCCCTGCGGTTCATGCCGCATGGGCGAGGACGACATGGCGGTGGTCGATTCGCAATTGCGCGTACATGGCATCACCGGTCTGCGGGTGATCGATTCGTCGGTGTTCCCGACCGAGCCGAACGGCAACCTCAATGCACCGACCATCATGCTCGCCGAGCGCGCCGCCGATCTGGTGCGTGGCGTGCAGATGCTGCCGGCGTCGAATGTGCCGGTGGGGCTGGTCGAGGGCTGGGAGAGCAGCCAGCGTACCTCGCTGCCGGGGCGTAACGTGCGGGTCTGACCGCATTCCGCGATCTAATGTGGGAGCCTAATGTGGGAGCGGGCTTGCTCGCGAAAGCGGCGTGTCATTCAACATTTATTTCGACTGACATGGCCTCTTCGCGAGCAAGCCCGCTCCCACAGTGGGCGCGGTGCTTTCAGAAAATTTTACGTCGCAGGTCCAATGCCATTGCTAGTCTGTAATTCCTTGAGACCGCAATGGAGCACCCTCATGGCTATTCAGGCCCTGCGCGCCGACGCATCGCATATCGACCAGATCGCCCCTTTGTTCGACGCCTACCGGATGTTCTACGAGCAGCCGTCGAACCTGGCGCAATCGCGCGCCTTCATCGCCGAGCGCATTGCCCGGGACGAATCGGTGATTTTTCTTGCCCAAGACAACGACGGCGAAAACCTCGGCTTCGTCCAGCTGTTCCCGACCTTTTCCTCCATCGACGCGCACCGCACCTGGCTGCTGGGTGACCTGTTCACCACGCCCGCCGCCCGGGGCAAAGGCGTCGGCACACTGCTGATGAACACCGCCCGGGACTTTGCCAGGCTGGCCGGCGGCAAAGGCATGACCCTGGAGACCGCCACCGACAACTTCACCGCCCAGCGCTTGTACGAATCCCTGGGCTGGGTGCGCGACCCCGGTTACTACACCTATTGCCTGGACCTGAAAAAACACTGAGCCGGGCCGCCGGCCAGCCGTCATTGCTGTGCGGCGGCGGTTTTACTTGCCGCGTTTTTTTCTTCCACCAGCTTGTACGCCACGTAGTACTTGTAGATGTTGCCGACGTAGTCCACCGTCTCGCGGCCCACCACCTGCGCTGCCGCCTGCTCGACATTGCCGAACCAGATGTTTTTATCCAGCCCGGATTTTTCCGCCAGGGCGCGGAATTTACGCAAGTTGCCCGGCCCGGCGTTGTAGGCGGCGAAGGTCATCAGGGTTTTGTTCATCTGGTTCAATTGCGGGTCGTTCAGGTACTTGTCGGCGAGCAGGCGCATGTACTTGCTGCCGGCCTCGATGTTTCTGTCGGCGCTCTTGTCGATACCGCCGATGGCCACCGTGGGATCATTGGCGGTTTTCGGCAGCAGCTGCATCACGCCGACCGCGCCTCTGGGGCTCCGTGCCGTCTGGTCAAGCTGCGATTCCTGGAACCCCTGGGCCATCAGCATCAGGTGGTCGAAGCCGTAGGTGCCGGCGTGGCGGGTGAAGATGTCCACCATCTCCTGGAATTTCTTCATTTCCGCTTCGGATGTGGCATTGAGTACCCGTTTGCTGCTGTTGGTGACGTATTTGGTTCTCAGGCTGTTGCCGAACGTAGTGCCGACCTTGTGGGTTTTGACGAACCCGGCCAATTGGCTTTTGAGCTGTGGACTGTCCTTGCGGATCGCCCAGGCAAATTGCGAGTTTTCATGCAGGAACGCTTTGTCGTGGACTTTCATGTCGGTGTAGAGCGGCGACCAGATGACGGCGATGTAACGATCCACCACCGTGGCCTTGAGCAACCCGGCATTGACCATTTGCAGCAGGTCCTCGGACTCCAGGTTTTCATCGGCGGCCTTCAGCTCTATGGGTGCCAGGCCCTTTTCCTTGAATGAAGCGTTCAGCGCCTGGAGGTGCTCGTAGTAGCTGCTCGATGCGCGCACGGTCACTTCCTGCCCGGCCAGGTCTTCGATTTTTGCAAAGGGCTTGCTGCCAGGTCCGGTGACCAGCACTTCGGGGATGTTCACTGCAAACGGATCGGAAAAATCCACGGCTTTCAGGCGTTCGTCGGTGATGGTCAGGCCGCCGGCGGCGATGTCACCAACACCTTTGGCCAACTTGGGCATCAGCTCGTTGCGGGCGGTCGGGATGAACATGACCCGCCATTGCATGGATTTTTTGGCGTAGGGCTGGGTCTTGTTCAGCCAGGCTTCCAGTCCTTTGCCCAGCTCGTAGGCCAGGCCACGCTGGCGGCCGCGATCGAGTTCGAAGAAGGTCTTGCTGTACGGCACCAGGATGCGTATCAGGCGGCGTTCACGCATGCCTTCGAAGTCGCCGAGCCAGTCCTCCGGCACCGGCAGCACCAGGCTCTGCACTTCGGCCTCTTCGGCCGGTGTCAGTGCGACCGCAGGCAGTTCGGGCAGGGTTTGCGCCAGGGCCGCATTCAGCCAGCACAACAGCATCAGCAAAGGCAGATGGCGACAGCGACTCCACACATTGTTCATGTTCACTCACCCACGGGGCAGGGAGATCGGATTCACATTGCGGTTTTGGCCAATGGCGGCCGGCATGGCGGTTCAGCGGCGACGACCAATTCACCAAGGGTGCTCGCTTTAGCGTAGTGCCAGCCATCAAAAATGCCGCCCATGGGGCGGCATTTTTGGCTGGTCGGGGCGGCCCCCTGACCGTTGCGAATCATCCGAAAACCGGGCGCAGAAACGAACGTTCATAGCTGAGGATGAATTTCCTCTCTTCGGCATATTTGAACGCAGCGATGCACTCCGGATCGTTCATCGACTGCTGCCGGTAATGTTCGTACGCCGCCAGGCTCGGGAAGGTAAACAAGGCCATGGCGATGTTGTTGGCGCCTTCGGACGGCAAAAAGTAGCCGTGGTGCTGGCCGCCGAACTTTTCCACCAGGGGAATCCACAACTTGCCGTAGTGCTCGAAGGCGTCGAGCTGGTAGGGGTCGAGTACGTATTTCAGGTAGCAGGTCACCATTGTTTCGTTCCTTGAGGTGGTTTGAGGGCAGTCGCCACTGTAATGAACCCTGGCTGCCTGGCACAGCCGTTTGTTCGACATTGACCGGCAGGTTTGCGCCAGACGCATGCCTTGGCGGCTCCGCACTATTGGTTCAGTCAATAGTCACCATCAAGAATCGCAAGTTCTGTTTTTTCTGCAAAGGCGGAAAATCGCCTGCATTGAATACGCTGCTCAAGGAACCTGCGCGATGAAAATGTTGACCCGACTGGCTGTGATTGCCCTGTTGCTGGGCAGTGTTGCATCCACCGCATCGGCCTACGCCGAGGACGCGCCTGCCTGCCATCTGCCGCCCATCACCGGGAGCCAGGGCGGGTTGCAATACGGGCAGACGGTCGGGGTGCTCTACAGCGAAAACACCGTGGAAAACCTGCAATACCTTGAGCAATACCACTCGGTTGCGATGAACGGCGCGAAGAACGCACTGGATGCGCGGATTCGCCAGGCGTTCGTCAACAGCTCCGATCCGGACCTGGCCATCGACTGGCTGATGCGTTCGCTGCAGCACACCTTTGTGTCGGTGACGGTCTACGACAACCTCGATGCACTGGTGCAGGCCCACCCGGATGTGGTGGTGATGCTCGACACCCACAACCAGTTGCTGACCCAGCGTAACGACCGGGTCGAGGCGCGCTTCGCCGCGCGGTTCTACGACGCCAGCCTGCAATACATCGGCAAGGCCGAAGGTGCGGTGGAAAAACAACTGCCGTCGGTGTGGGTGCATGACAAGGCCGCGCCCGAGATTGCCGCGCAAATCGAACAGCAACGCGACCTGCAACTGACCGCACTGAAACAGTTCGATGCGTCGTTGAAGGCGCTGGTAAACGCCGGATTGACCGCAACAACCAATTGATTGGCCCGGCGCCCATTGAGCGGCGGGCAACCCAAACTACCGTTGATTTCCTTTCAGGACCTGATTCATGCGCGCTTTTTTCGCCCCGACCCTGGTATTCGCCCCGTTGCTGCTGGCCGGTTGTGCCACGCCGAACAATCCGACCCTGACTTTGCAGACCAGCAAGTCGCCGGAGGAGTACACCCTTTGCGTGGTGCCGAAGTTGCAGCACGATGCGCTCAACCCGACGGTGTCGCAGACCCAGCGCAGCTACCGGATCGTCGTCCCGAGCAAAGTGGCGGCAGACAACGTGCTCGAAACCTATAAGGCCTCCAATGGCGGCAAGGTATTCCTGTACGAACGCAAACTGCTGGCGTCGACGTTCGTGCCATCGACATTCGAGCGTGCGGCGCAGGAATGTCTGTAAGCGTAATTTCAGGCAAAAAAAAGCCGCCGGGAGAGGCAGCAGAAAGTTAAAGCACGCATTGGATGGACTGAGTATGGCGCCTGGTACATGACGATTCGATGACAGGTAAGCAACTGTGGTCAGGGGAAAGCCCCCTCACCACAGATCTTGTGTCGAGATTAGTAGATCTCCGGCACGATGATTTCCTGCGGCACCGGCACCCGTGAATAGTCTTTCTGGCGCACCCGCTGCGGCAATTCGATCGCGGGCAGCTCGACTTCTTCATAAGGCATCTGGCTGAGCAGGTGATGGATGCAGTTGAGTCGGGCCTTCTTCTTGTCGTCGGCCTGCACCACCCACCAGGGCGCTTCGGCGATGTGGGTGCGTTCGAGCATGATTTCCTTGGCCTTGGTATAGGCCTCCCAGCGACGGCGCGACTCCAGGTCCATGGGGCTGAGTTTCCACTGCTTGAGCGGGTCGTGAATGCGGCTGAGAAAGCGCAGGTTCTGCTCCTGGTCGGAAATCGAGAACCAGTACTTGATCAGCTGGATGCCGGAGCGGGCGAGCATTCGCTCGAATTCCGGTACGGTGCGGAAGAATTCCTCGTACTGGTCGTCATTGCAGAACCCCATGACCTTTTCGACCCCGGCGCGGTTGTACCAGCTACGGTCGAACAGCACGATTTCCCCGGCGGCGGGCAAGTGCGAAACATAGCGCTGAAAATACCACTGCGTGCGTTCGCGATCATTGGGCGCGGGCAGGGCGGCCACCCGGCAAACCCGGGGGTTGAGGCGCTGGGTGATGCGCTTGATCACACCACCCTTGCCGGCGGCATCGCGGCCTTCGAACAGGATCACCACTTTGTGGCCGGTCTTGACCACCCAGCTCTGCAATTTCACCAGTTCGCCTTGCAGGCGAAACAGTTCGGCGAAGTAACGGCGCCGGGCTTCTTTCTCGCTGCCATCCTCGATGTGCTCGTCGAACAGTGCGTCCAGGTTGTGTCCGTCTTCCGATAATTCCAGTTCCAGCTCTTCATCACTGATATCGAGCAACTCGCGGTGGATGCGCTGGATCAAGGTGTCCTGATTGGAAAGCATGGTGAGACACTCGCGTCATGGGTGGCACAGCTGACGTTAGTCACAGTTTGTTACGAAGTGGTGATGCCCGGTGGTGTCATCTGGGTGTCATCGAAGTAATGGCAAGATCCTCGCAATCCGTCTTGAGTGCCCGGCGACCGCCAGCCTGCCGGCAGATGAATGTGCAAGGATCCCCTATGAAAGACGCCCCGCTGTTTGCCGCCATCGACCTGGGTTCCAATGCGTTTCGCATGATGATTGGCCAGTCGGTGCGACGGAACCAGCAGATGGTCATCCAGGAAGTGAAGACCCTGCGTGAACCGGTGCGTCTGGCCGAAGGCCTGCAGGGCGGGGCACTCGATGAGCTGGCGCTGGACCGGGGCTGGCAGGCGCTGGCGCGATTCGGCAAGAAATTGCGCGGTTTCGAGGCGGGGCGCGTGCGGGCGGTGGCCACCAGTGCCGTGCGCGAAGCTGACAACGCGCCGCTGTTCCTGGCCAGTGCCGAGCGCCACCTGGGTTTTCGCATCGACGTCATTTCCGGTCACGAAGAGGCGCAACTGGTCTACGCCGGCGTGGCCCACACCTTGCCGGCGCAAAGCACGCGGCTGGTGGTGGATATCGGCGGCGGCTCCACGGAAATGATCATCGGCCGTGGCGACCGGTTGCTGGTCACCGAGAGCATTGCCATCGGCAGCGGCACCTTCGGTGCGCATTACTTCCACGGCGGGCGGATCATCGCCGAAGCGTTGCTGGAGGCCGAGCGCGCAGCCACGGTGCAATTCGAACGCATTGCCCGCCGTTACCGCGCCATGGGCTGGCAGCAGGCGATCGGTTCTTCAGGCACGGCGCGGATGCTGGCCAAGGTGCTCAAGGCCAATGGCCTCAATGACGACGGTCAAAGCGGCATCACCTACGGCGGCCTGTTGCGCCTGTCGTTGCGCCTGCTGGAAGTCAAACATGTGAAACACCTCAAGCTGGCGGGGCTGCCCACCCATCGCCTGAGCATCTTGCCCGGCGGCCTGGTAGTGATGCTGGCGGCGTTCAAGGTGTTCGGGATCACGCATATGATTGCCTCCGAGCCGGGATTGCGGTTCGGCGTGCTGCATGGATTGATGAGCAAACACTAGAAACCTGCCAGCCGTATCGCGTTGTGCTGCCGTTAGTCCCCTGCGCTTAAAAAACCTCGAACACCGTCTACCCTCATCGGTCACAACCCTCATGAAGAAGGTGCAGACGGGTATGCAAACGGACAAGGTTGACTCAAACGAAGCCTCGGCACTGATCGACGAGCGAATCCGCGAACTGGCCGACTGGCGCGGCGAAACCCTGGCCCGCATCCGCCAGATCATCCGCCAGGCCGACCCGCAAGTGATTGAAGAGTGGAAGTGGCGGGGTGTGCCGGTGTGGTCTCGTGCCGGCATCATCTGCACTGGCGAAACCTACAAACAAGTGGTGAAGATGACCTTCGCCAAGGGCGCTTCGCTGGACGATCCGGCGAAGCTGTTCAACGCCAGCCTTGAAGGCAATACCCGCCGTGCGATCGATATTCGCGAGGGTGAGTTGATCGACGAAAAGGCCCTGACGGCGTTGATTCAGGCGGCAATCGAGCTCAATACATCCCGATCTCAATCCAAAAAGTAAGCCATACACCAGACCCTGTGGGAGCGGGCTTGCCCGCGAAAGCGGTGCATCATTCAATATTGAAGTCGACTGACACTCCGCTATCGCGGGCAAGCCCGCTCCCACAGGGATTGCGTCCATTTGATCACTTGGGATATCCCCGGCGCGCATGTTCCAATAGCCATCCGGCAACACCCGACTGGAATCGCAACATGAAAAATCTCGCCGCACTGACTCTCGCATCGCTACTCACCGCCGGTCTGCTCTGTACACCCACCCTTGCCGCAGGCGATGCGCAGGCCGGGGAAAAAGTGTTCAAGCGCCTCTGCAGCGGCTGCCATCAGATCGGCGAATCGGCGCGTGCCTTCTTTGGCCCGCAGCTCAATGGCGTGATCGGTCGCCACTCCGCCGTAACCACGGACTACGTGTATTCCGATGCGATGAAATCAGCCAATCTGGTCTGGGACCGCGAAACCCTGATCGCCTACCTCGAAGCACCGAAGAAGGTCGTCCCCGGCACCCGCATGATTTTCTGGGGCCTCAGCGATCCGGAAAAAATCGAAGACTTGCTCGCCTACCTGCAAACCTTCCCGGCGCAATAATCACGCCGTGGCCTGCTGGTCGGCCGCCAGATTGTCGACCAGCCACTCGGTAAAGGCCCGCGCCATCGGGATGTTCTCGCTGTCACGGTGCGTCAGCAGCGCCCAGTTCGGGCCGCGGATGGTTTGCTCCACCATCGGCTGCAACAGTCCATTGGCCCGCGCCTGCCGGCTCAGCAACTGGCTCACCAGCGCAATGCCGAGCCCGCTGCAGGCCGCGTCCAGCAGTAAACCCGGATCGGAAAAATTCAGCCCCTGATCCATCTGCCCCATATCGATTGCCGATTCCACCGCCCAGTGGCTCCAGTCCATTTCCCGCTCGCCATGCAGGGTGGTGCGCTGTGCCACCGGCACGGCCAACAGGCTCGGGTGACACGCCGGGTAGAGGCGGTCGGCGTGCAGCACCTTGAAACTGCATTCGGCCTGGGAGCTGATGTCGTCGCGCACCGCCAGGTCGATGGTCTGGCTGGCCATGTCCGGCACTTCATCGGTGCTGAAAATCCACAAGTCGACCTGCGGATGCTGCCGACGGAAATCCCCCAGGCGCGGCAACAACCAGTGCCGGGCAAACGCCGGGGTGGTGTTGAGCACCAGTTGATTGGGCTTCTGGTATTGCCCCAACCGGCGAATGCCCACCGCCAGTTGCTGCAATAACGCCTGGGTGGTGCTTAGCAGATCGTGACCGGCATCGGTCAGGCTGACGCTGCGCCCGCTGCGATAGAACAGCGGTTGTTCCAGGTAAGCCTCAAGGCTGCGGATCTGCTGGCTGATCGCCGATTGGGTGAGGTGCAGCTCTTCGGCGGCCTTGTGGAAACTGCCCAGCCGGGCGGCGGCTTCGAAGCCGCGCAGGGTGCTCAGGGGCGGCCAGTGTTTGAGCATATCGATAAGTTCCTCTAATCAGTTGCCTGCAAAATCCATCGTTTGTTTGCCCGTTTTACCAGCCGTAGCATGCATGCCAAGACCGCCAAGGCCGTTTTCATTGAACACAATGACTTAACTTAGAGGTACTTGTCATGCAGCAGAACGCAATTCAAAACAGCGGTTGGACGATGCCAGCCGAGTGGGTCACCCACGCCGCCACCTGGATGGTCTGGCCGCACAACAAGACCCTTTGGGAGTCCGGCTGGCGGGTGACCCTGCCACAGGTCCAAGAGGACTTCGCCCGCGTGGCCAACGCCATTGCCCGTTTCGAACCGGTGAAACTGGTGGTCGACCCGTCGGCAGTCGCCAGCGCCAAGGCCTTGTGTGGGCCGAACATCGAGTTGATCGAACTGGCGGTCAACGACAGCTGGTGCCGTGACTCCGGCCCGAGCTTCGTCTGCCACCCGCAGCAAGGCCTGGCCGGTGTGAGCTGGCGTTTCAATGCCTGGGGCGGCAAGTCGGCCCACGATCTGGACGAAAGCCTGGCCCGTCGTGCGCTCAACCAGTTGGGGCTGGAGTGTTTCGGCACGGCGCTGAGCAACGAGGGCGGTGCGATTCATGTGGACGGCGAGGGCACGCTGATCACCACCGAGTCGGTGTTGCTCAACCCCAATCGCAATCCGGGCGTGACCAAGGCCGAGATCGAAGAGATCTTCACCCGCCTGCTGGGTGTGAAGAAGACCATCTGGCTGCCGGGCGATCCGGACTATGTGACCGGCGACATGACCGACGGCCACGTCGACGGCGTGTGCGCCTTTGCCCGTCCCGGCGTGTTGCTGGTGGACGCCACCCACGACAAGCAATCGGTGTACGCCGAAGTGGCCCGCGAGAACCGCCGAGCCCTGGAGCTGGCCACCGACGCCCAGGGCCGCAAGTTCGAGCTGATCGAACTCTATGAAGCCACCGACGCGGTAGACACCGAGGCCGAAGTGTTCTGCGCTTCCTACACCAATTTCTACATCGCCAACGGTGCGATCATCATGCCGGCCTATGGCATCGATGCCGACAACGTCGCGGCCGAAGTGCTGGCGCAGGCATTCCCGGGGCGCGAAGTGGTGCCGGTGCGGATCAACCATCTGGCCCATGGCGGCGGCGGTGTGCATTGCATCACCCAGCAACAGCCGGCCTGGCCGGTGCGGGGTTGATGTCATGACACTGCTGACCATCGCCACCACCCAGATGCCTTGCACCTGGGACCTCAAACACAACCTCGATCAGGCCGAGCAACTGGTCCGCGAGGCCGCGGCCAAGGGCGCGCAGGTCATCCTGCTGCAGGAACTGTTCGCCACGCCGTATTTCTGCATCGAGCAACACCACAAGCACCTGGCGCTGGCCGAGGAGTATCGCGACAGTCACGTGCTCAAGCGCTTCGCCGCGCTGGCCAGGGAATTGGGGGTGGTGCTGCCGCTGAGCTGGTACGAGAAGGCCGGCAATGCCTACTTCAATTCGTTGAGCGTGGCCGACGCCGACGGGCGTCTGTTGGGCGTGTACCGCAAGACCCACATCCCCAACGCCATCGGCTATCAGGAGAAGGAATACTTCAGCCCCGGCGACAGCGGTTTCCGGGTCTGGGACACCGCGTTCGGGCGCATCGGCCTGGGCATCTGCTGGGACCAGTGGTTCCCCGAAACCGCCCGCTGCCTGGCCCTGATGGGCGCCGAAGTGCTGCTGTTCCCCACGGCCATCGGCTCCGAGCCTGGCTGCGCCAGCCTGGATTCGCGCGATCACTGGCAGATGACCATGCGCGGCCACGCCGCCGCCAACCTGCTGCCGGTGGTGGCCGCCAATCGTGTTGGCCGGGAAGCGGCGACCACCGACCCGACCCTGCAAATGAGCTTCTATGGCTCGTCGTTCATCTGCAACCACAAGGGCAAGTTGCTCGCCGAGGCCGACCGCGACAGCACCGGCGTGCTGGTCCACAGCCTGGACCTGGCGGCCATGCGCGAAGACCGCCTGACCTGGGGCATCTACCGCGATCGCCGGCCGGAAATGTACGGCGCCTTGTTGACCCAGGACGGTCGTCAGATCCATTCACGCTGGGCAACCCAAGGGGTGTGACATGAACACGATCAACAAGCTGTGCCTGGCCATGGGGCTGGCGCTGAGCTGCGCGGTGCCTGCGCTGCACGCCGAGGAGAAAACCCTGCGGCTGTACAACTGGGCCGATTATTTTGCCGAGGACACCCTCAACAAGTTCACCGCCGAAACCGGGATCAAGGTGATCTACGACGTCATGGACGGCAGTGAAACCCTGGAAGCGAAAATGCTCGCCGGCGGCAGTGGCTACGACCTGATCTTCCCCGGTGACACCGTGGCCGAACGCCTGATGCGCGCCGGCAGTTTGCAACCTCTGGACCCGTCAAAGATCACCGCCCTGAACGACGTCGAGCCCGGCCTGCAAAAGCTGCGCTCGCACTATGAGCATTCGAGCAAGGCCACGGTCCCGTATACCTGGGGCACCATCGGCCTGACCTACAACGCCGAGCAGATTGCCAAGCGTGCGCCGGACGCACCTGTCGATAGCCTGGACATGCTGTTCAAACCGGAACTGGCGGCGAAGTTCGCCGACTGCGGCATCTCGATGATCGATTCGCCGGACGAAGTGCTGGCCGTGGTGCTCAACTACCTCGGCCGCGATCCACGCAGCGCCAAGCCAGCCGACCTGGCGGCGGCGAGCGAGCTGCTGATGAAGCTGCGGCCGTACATTCGCAAGTTCCAGTCGCAACCGGTGACTGACCTGGTCAACGGCAACCTGTGCATGTCCCTCGGCTACAGCGGCGACATGACCCAGGCGCAGCGCACGTCTGACAGCGCCGGCAAGAAAACCACCTTCCACTACCGCATTCCCCGCGAAGGCACCACGGTGTGGATGGACACCATGGCCATTCCCGTCGACGCGCAGCATCCGGAGTACGCCTACGCGTTCATCAACTTCGTGATGCGCCCGCAGAACATGGCGGCCATCAGCAACTTCACCGGCTACCCGACCTCCAACGCCAAGGCGCGGCCGGACGTCGATGCCGCGATGCGCAACAACCCGGACATCTACCTCGATGAAGCCACCTACGCGCGGCTGATTCCCGGCAAGGACATACCTCAGTCCGACATGCGGGCGCGCATGCGCACCTGGACCAAGTTCAAAACCGCTACCGTTAAATGATCACCGGCCGGCCCCAGGGCCGGCCACACCCGAGATATCAGGAAAATACATGCCGACACGTCGAACATTCATCAAGCAGGTATCGCTCGTCGCCGGACTGGGCGCGGTGGTGTCCATGGGATTGGGCTTTGCCTCCCTGCCAGTGCGAGCGGCCGGTAAAGGCAGCTGGTACATGCCCGATGAAGGGGACAAACACCAGCGGGCCTTCATCGCCTTTGGCGCACAGGCCGCGATCTGGGAGGATTTCACGCCCCACGTGCAAGACGCCCTTGGCCGGATTGCCCGCGCGATAGCCGAATACGAGCCGGTCACCGTGTTCTGTCGCCAGAGCGAACGGCGCCTGGCCGAAACCAAATGCGGCAGCCACAACACCACCTTCGTGATCGCCGAGCTGGACGACATCTGGATGCGCGACATCGGTGCCAATTTTGTCGTCGATGGCAACGGCGACCTCGGTGCCGTGGACTTCAACTTCAATGGCTGGGGCAACAAGCAGCAGCATGAGGAGGATGCGCAACTGGCCGCCCTGGTCGCCGGAGACGCCAAGGCGGATTACCTGCGCAGCGAGCTGGTGGGCGAGGGCGGTGGCATCGAAGTGGATGGCCACGGCACCGGGATCATGACCGAAAGCAGCTGGATCAACCGCAATCGCAATCCCGACTGGAGCAAGGCCGAAGTTGAAGCAGAGCTGAAAGAACGGCTGGGCCTGCGCAAAATCATCTGGCTGCCGGGGATCAAGGGCAAGGACATCACCGACGCCCATGTCGACTTCTATGCGCGCTTCGTCAAGCCCGGTGTGGTGATCGCCAACCTCGACAACGACCCCGAGTCCTACGACTACAAGGTCACTCGCGCCCACCTGGAAATCCTCGAAAACGCCACGGATGCCGGTGGTCGCAAATTGCAGGTGCATACCGTGTCGCCACCGCTCAACCCGCGCAACAGCAAGTTCAGCAAGGACAACCCGGATTTTGCCGCCGGCTACATCAACTACTTCGTGATCAATGGCGCGATCATCGCACCGCAATTCGGCGACAAGGAAGCCGATGCCAAAGCCTTCGACCTGCTGTCCGAACTCTACCCGGACCGCGAGGTGGTGCAGCTCGACATCGACGCGATCTCCGCGGGCGGAGGCGGCATTCACTGCGTGACCAGCCACCAGCCGATGGTGTGATGGCTCCCGGATTTACACAAAACCTGTACCTGTAGGAGCGAGCTTGCTCGCGATGGTCGTTAACGAAAACGCGTGCTTGCTGACTAAACGCGGCGCCCTTGAGTTCATCGTCGGAACGCCGCCCGGAGCAAGCTCGCTCCTACAGGGGAGGGGCAGGCAGTCAGGCCTTGCTGGCCTTCAGGTAAGCACCGAGGCGCCGTCCCATTTCCTCACCCAACGCCTGCAAGCCGCTCAGCGGTCGCACCATCACTTCAAATTCGACGATCTTGCCGTGTTCGTCGAAGCGGATCATGTCGATGCCCTTGAGCTCTTTCTCGCCGACTTTGGCGCTGAATTCGAGAATCACGTTCAAGCCATCCGCCGTCGCCAGTTCACGGTGATAGGCAAACTCCTCGAACACGTTCATCACTGTGTTGAGGATCATCGACACCACCGGCGCCCCCGGATACGGCTTGTGCGCCATCGGCGAACGGAACACCGCCTGCGGATCGAGCATATCGGGCAAGGCGCTCAAGTCGCGCTTGTCGATCATCGCGTGCCATTGTTTCAGGGACGCTGCGACGTTGGGGTTCAGGTTCAGCTCAGACATCTTCAACTCCTGTTTTTATTGTGGTGGTGCGAAAACGTTGGTCGATCACCCTGGCGGCATCGTCGGCCCATTGACGGTAGAGCATCGGCCCCGGATGAAAACCATCGCTGGCCATCAAGCCGGGTTCGGGTGCCAGCGGGGTGCTCAGCAGCGTACATTGATCCATGCGTGCGGCCAGGTCTGCAAGCTGTGCATTGAAACGACGCGCGCGAAACCCCAGGAACCAGCGCAGCGGTTGCGGCAGGGCGGGGAACAAATGCATGGGCGGAAGCGGCGACAGCACAATCTGCCTCACCGCAAATCTGTCGCATAACAGCGCGATCAATCGCCGTTGCCGAGCGAGCCACTGATCCAGCGAGAGTGAACTGGTGACATCGTTGACGCCAATCGACAACAGCGCCACATCGAACGGCTCCGGGGCGTGCTGTTCCAGCAACTCCAGCAACCCTTGCGAATCCAGACCGGAGCGCGCCAAGAGTTTCCACGACACCCGATAATCATCGGCCAGGCGCTCGACCAGCCGACCGCTCAGGGCTTCTCTTTGAGTCGCCGCACCCACACCGGCAGCGGCGCTGTCGCCCACAATCAACAAGCGCAGAACGTCGCCACTGCCGGCCTCGCCCAGGCGTTCACCTTCGGCCTCCGGCAACCTGGGCGTCACCCGTCGCGTGTACAGGCCCTGCACCAGCAACAGCGGGCCGAGGAGGATTTTGGCGAGGGTTTCAGTGTGGCTCATCTGACGTCATCGCCCCACGACACAACTCGCCTGTTGCACGAATCATCGCCTGGCCATGCAGGTAATCCTTGATCAGCGCGGAGCGTTCCGTGGCCAGCCATTGCGGGCAGTTCGGGTCTTTACGGTAGGGCAGGAAGGCGGCGTATTGCTTGAGCAGCAGGTTTTGCAGGTTGTCGAGCTTTGGCCGAATTTCGTTGTTGAGGTCCGGCCGTGGGGTGTCCGGTGCCTTGTGCGCCGCTTGCCATTGCGCGAGCCGGCCGTATTGCAGCAGTTTGCTGGCTTCGATCTGCGCTGCGATCAGGTCGGCGACATCGTCGGGGTCGAGCTTGCGCTGGGCCGCCTGCTTCCTGGCGTTGGCGATGACCTGTGCTTCCCGGGCGTTGTCCTGGACCGGTTTGCCGCTGTCCCACTTGGTCAGCGCCACCAGTTCACTGATGTTCAGCCGCTCATTCATGGTCGCCAGCAAGGGTTGCAAGGCATCGGGCGCCGGGGGCGTCGTGCCGGCAAGGGCACCACCCGTGAACAAACCGAGCAGGGTGCAGGCCAGCCAGTGCGGCAAGCGTAGTGAACGGGGCATGGGCAGAACCTCCTTGGACGCAGAAACACTGCGGCTTGTGTATCACAAGTACGGCCAGGGAACGATAGGTTGCGAAGGATTCAGGCCAGCAGCCGTTCAATCTGCGCCAGTTCCCAGGTGCTGAGCAGACTCACCGGGTCGGTGCCGAAGCGCTGCCCGTTATCGAACGCATACTCACGGCCATCGGGGCTCTGGCCGTGCAAGCAGTGGCGCAAGTGGCCGGCGTCGACGTCGAGCGTCAGGCGCCAGCCGTCGATGTCGACCCGCACCTGGCTGGACTCGCAAGCTTCGTCGACTCGCTTGAACATGCGAATGCCCTGGGCGGCATCGCGCAACTGTTGGTAAACCTCGCGGGCGGTGAGGGCGGGCACTGGTCTCTCCGGGGTGGAATCGGGGGAGGCACAGGATAGATCATCAGCCTGCAAAAAAGCCCGGTTGATGACGCCCGAACCCTGTAGGAGCGAGCTTGCTTGCGATGGACTCAAGAGCGCCGCGTTTAGCCAGTAAACACGCGTTATCGTTAACGACCATCGCGAGCAAGCTCGCTCCTACTATTTCCTGTTCAACGCCGCTTCCGCCGCGGCAATTTCAGCCTGGCGCTTGACGATCATGTCGCCCACCGGCGGCCCCTGGAAGCGTCGCGCTTCAAACCCGAACCAGACGATGGCGGTCAGGATCAGGAAGCCGATGGTGATGTACAGCGCCCAGTCGTTCGGTGGCTGGATGCCGATGACGAAGATGATCACCATCGACAGGACCGAGAGGAGGGCGAACACCGAGTACCAGAAGCGCCCCATGTTCCACGGCCCCATGGTCGGCCACTTCGACGTCCCGTAGGTAAACAGGCCGAGCACGATGGGGATGGCGAAGGAGAAGAACAGGAAGATCACCGTGCAGGACACCACGATGGTATAGACCGGCGTTGCCCCGACCGAGATCACCGACGAGCCCCAGTCGAACAGCACGGCGAGGGTCGCACCGGTCCAGATCGCCGCCACCGGGCTGCGAAAGGTCGGCGACACCGAGGCCAGCGCTTTCGAGCAAGGCAGGCCACCATCCCGGGAGAACGCGAAGATCATGCGCGAGACCGAGGTGACCGTGGCCAGCCCGCAGAGTACCTGCGAGATGAAAATCGCCACGTACAGCACGTCCCGAAGCAACGGGTTCACCTGCGTATTCATGGCCCAGAAAAACACGTTCCAGCCTTGTTTGGCCGCCTCGTCCATGCTCGGCAGCATCAGCACGAACGCGCTGAGCATCAGCCAGCCGAACAGCAAGGACCAGACCACCGACATGACCATGCCACGGGGCACCGACATGGCCGCATTGCGGGTTTCCTCGGAAGTATGCGCGGAGGCGTCATAGCCGGTGATGGTGTAGATCGGCAGCAGCAGGCCGAGCATGAAGATCCAGCCGTTCGAGACCTGCGGCCAGACGCTGCCGCCCACTTCGCCGGAATAGTTGTTGAAGGTCCACAACCGGGCGAATTCATAGCTGGGCGCCGAGATCAGGCAGACGATGGTCAGCGCCAGCGCCGTGGCGAAAATCAGGTAGCCGGAGAAGTCGGTGAGCTTGGCGGTCAGGCCGATGCCCAGGTGGTTGCACAGGGCCTGCAGGCCGGTGAGGATCGCCAGGAAAATCACCCTGACCGTGGTCGTGTCCTCCATGCCCAGTGCCGGTCCGAAGGCACCGAAAAAGAAGTAATAGGTGCCGACGTTGATCGCCCCGAGCACCGTGACCAGCCCCAGCAGGTTGAACCACGCGGTCAGCCAGCCGGTGAAGCGGTTACCGAGAATCGAGCCCCAGTGGTACAGGCCGCCAGCGGTGGGGTAGGCCGAGGAAATCTGCGCCATGGCCATGGCGAACACCCCGGAGATCAGGCAGCCGATCGGCCAGCCGATGCCGATGGATATGCCACCCGCGCCCGAGGTGCCCTGGGCCAGCGAGTTGATGCCACCCGAGAGGATGCAGATGATCGAAAAGGAAATGGCAAAGTTGGAGAAAACACCCATTCGTCGCGAGAGTTGCTGGGCATAGCCCATGCTGTGCAGCACCTTGACGTCCTCGTCGTGCGCGTCGGTGCCGGGCTGGCTTGCTGGGTTCATGATGTGTGCCCCTTCAGGTTCTGGACAGGCCGAACTGAGCCGCCGTAGGCTCGACCTTGGTTTTCTGCAGGAGCGAGCTTGCTCGCGATGGACTTGTGAATGACGCGGGGTGTCAGGCTCCCCGCGTCATCGTTGACGTTCATCGCGAGCAAGCTCGCTCCTACAGACGGCCGTGTAATGCCGCGTCGAAAATCCTTGCCACACCTTCCCGGGTCAATGACAGCGGGTTGCCGCCAGCGGAGGGGTCGACAATCGCCATGTCAGCGATCAGGTCGGCCTGTTGGTCATCCACACCCAGTTCAACCAGGGTATGGGGCACGCCGATGTCCTTGCGCAGCTTGAGGACGAAGGCCTGAAAACTGTCGAACCCCGGGGAGGGCAGGCGCAGGTACGCCGCCAGGCGGGTGATGCGCTCCTCGATGGCCGTGCGATTGAATTGCAGGACATAAGGCATGAAGGTGGCGTTGGTCATGCCGTGATGGGTGTCGTACAGCGCGCCCACCGGATGCGACAGCGCATGCATCCCGCCCAGGCCTTTCTGGAATGCCGTGGCGCCCATCGCCGCCGCCGCGAGCATTTGCGCGCGCGCCTCAAGGTCCGAGGGTGTGTGTACCGCCTTCACCAGTGCATTGGCCACCAGGCGTATGCCTTCCACGGCAATGCCATCGGCCAGCGGGTGAAAGCCGGGGGCGCAGTACGCTTCCAGGCAGTGGGCGAATGCATCCATGCCGGTGCCGGCGGTGATTTTGGCCGGCATGCCGACGGTGAGGGCCGGGTCGCTGATCACCACGCGCGGCATCATTTTCGGGTGGAAGATGATGCGTTTGGTGTGGGTGCGCTCGTCGATGATCACCGCCGCGCGACCGACTTCGGAACCGGTTCCCGCCGTGGTCGGCACCGCAATGACCGGGGCGATGCGGCTTTCGTCGGCGCGGGTCCAGTAGTCGCCGATGTCTTCGAAGTCCCAGACCGGACGGGTCTGGCCGCTCATGAAGGCAATCAGCTTGCCCATGTCCAGGCCGCTGCCGCCGCCGAAAGCGATCACGCCGTCGTGCTTGCCGGCACGCCAGGCGTCGAGCCCGCCGGCCAGGTTGGCTTCCACCGGGTTGGGCTTGAGGTCACAGAACAGCGCCACGCCAAGACCTGCGGCACGCAACGCGTCCAGCGCAGCCGTGGTGATCGGCGCGCGCGCCAGGCCGCTGTCGGTCACCAGCAACGGCCGCTCGATACCCTGGCTGCGACAGACGTCAGCCAGTTCGGCAATGCGCCCGACACCGAAACGAACGCTGGTGGGGTAGTTCCAGTTTCCTGTCAGGTTCATGGTCTACACCTCGTGACGCAGATGAAAGGATTTGGCGCGGGTCAGGTGTTCGTAGCCCAATGGCGACAGCGTGACGCCGCGCCCGCTGTGCTTCACGCCGGTCCAGGCCAGTGCCGGGTCGAGGTAATCGCAGCGGTTCATGAACACCGTGCCGGTGGCGATGGCGTTGCCCAGGCGTTCGGCCGCTGCGAGATCTTGCGTCCACAGCGAGGCGCTGAGCCCGAACGGGCTGTCGTTCATCAAGGCGATGGCCTCGTCATCGCTGGCCACCGGCATGATGCCGACTACCGGACCAAAGCTTTCGTCGCGCATGACCGACATCTGATGGTTCACATCCACCAGCACTTGCGGCGCGAGGTAGGCGCTGCCTGGTACGTCGGCGGCAAATGCCTGCGGATCGATCAGCGCCGTCGCACCTTGGGCCAGCGCTTCGGCGATCTGCCCACGGACGAAAAATGCGGCGCCCGGTGTCACCAGCGGACCGAGGGTGGTGGCTTCGTCCAGCGGGTTGCCCAGCACGTACTGGCGGGTCAGTTCGGCGAAGCGCTCGACAAACACCGGGAAGATTTTCCGGTCGACGTAGATACGTTCCACGGCGCAGCAACTCTGCCCGGAATTGAAGAAGCTGCCGTCCACCAGGTTTTCCACCGCATGTTCAAGGTTGGCGTCTGCGCGGACATAGGCCGGGTCCTTTCCGCCGAGCTCCAGGCCCATGCCGAGAAATTGTCCGCTGGCGGCGCCTTCCATGACTTTGCCCGCCTCCACGGAGCCGGTGAAATTCACCTGCTGCACGCGCCCGCAAGCAATGATCGCCCCGGTCGATACATGGTCGAGCAGCAGGTTCTGGAACAGCCCCTCGGGCAGTTTGGCGCGACGCATGGCCTCGGCGAAGCGCTCGCCCACCAGCAGCGTCTGGGACGCATGCTTGAGGATCACGCTGTTGCCGGCCATCAACGCCGGAATGATCGTGTTCACCGCCGTCAGATAGGGGTAGTTCCACGGAGCGACCACCAGCACCGTGCCCAGCGGCTCGCGCTTGATATAGCGTCGAAATCCCGCCACGGGTTCTGGCTCCACATCCGCCAGGGCCTGCGGCGCGATAGCGATCATGTGCCGGGCGCGTTCGGCAAATCCACGCAGCTCGCCGGCGCCATAACGCACCGGGCGGCCCATCTGCCAGGCCAGCTCCGGCACGATGTCCGTCTGCATCGACAGCATCGCGTCCACCGCGGCCGTGCAAAACGCCGCGCGTTCGCTCAGTGAGCGGCGTTGCCATGACACCTGTGCGCTGGCAGCGGCTGTCAGCGCCTGCTCGACCTGCGCCGCATCGGCCACCTCGCGTTCGACGTACACCCGGCCATCGACCGGGGAGATCAGTTGAACCTTCGCAGTCATGATGTTCTCAATAGCGCTCGAAGCCGCGCTGCAATTCCCAGTCGGTGATTCGCCGGTCGTACTCTTTCTGTTCCCACTCGGCGGTGTGCACGTAATGGTCGACCACCTCGTCGCCGAACGCCTTGCGCAGCATGCTGGAGGCCTTGAGTGCGGCGCTCGCCTCGCGCAGTGTCTTGGATACTTCCGGCAAATGCTCATCCAGGTAGGCGTCACCTTCGAACGGCGGCGCGAGGTCGAGCTTCTCGTCGATACCGGCCAGGCCCGCAGCGATCAAGGCGGCAAAGGCCAGGTAGGGGTTGAGGTCGGCGCCACCGATGCGGCATTCGATGCGGATGGCCTTGCTGCCTTCGGCGCACAAACGAAAGCCGGCAGTGCGATTATCGCGGCTCCACACCGCCCGCGTCGGCGCAAAAGTGCCAGCCTGAAAGCGCTTGTAGGAGTTGATGTAGGGCGCGAGAAAGCAGGTGATGTCATTGGCGTACCTGAGCTGCCCGGCGACCCAGGCACGCATCAGTTTCGACATGCCGAACTCGGCTTTGGCGTCGAAGAACAGCGGCTTTTTCGCGTTCTTGTCCCACAGCGAATTATGGATGTGGCTGCTGGAGCCGGCGGCGTCGTAGCGCCACTTGGCCATGAAGGTGATCGCCTTGCCCTGCAGCTGCGCGATCTCCTTGCAGGCGTGCTTGATGATGACGTGGTGGTCGGCCATGGTCATGGCATCGGCGTAGCGGATGTTGATCTCTTCCTGGCCCGGGCCCCATTCCCCCTTGGAGTTCTCCACGGGAATGCCCGATGCCTGCAAATGCTTGCGGATCGCCCGCAGCACCGGCTCTTCGCGGGTGGTCTGGAGGATGTTGTAGTCCTCGATGTAATGGCCGGCGGTTTTCGGTTTGTGATAGTTGCGCTTGTGGATCGCCTCGTAGCTCTCATCGAACAGATAGAACTCGAGTTCCGAGGCAAACATGCCGGTGTAGCCGCGCGCGTGCAGGCGCTCGACCTGTTTTTTCAGAATCGCGCGAGGGCTGTGGGGCAGGTCCTGGCGGTGGTGGTGATCGAGCACGTCGCACAGCACCAGCGCCGTGCATTCCAGCCAGGGAACGCGCCGCAGGGTGGACATGTCGGGCTTGAGCACGAAGTCGCCATAGCCCTTGCTCCAACTGGCCGCGGCGTAACCCGGCACCGGCTCCATGTCGATGTCATCGGCCAGCAGGTAGTTGCAGCAGTGGGTTTCTTCGTGGCCGCTGTCGATGAAAAACTCGACCTGGAATCGCTTGCCGACCAGCCGTCCCTGCATGTCGATCATGCAGACCAGCACGGTATCGATTTCGCCGGCAGCCGCGGCACGTTTGAGTTCATCAAAACTGAGGAGGGGCTCGGTCATCACGTCAATCCTGCGTGAAAGGTTTGGGCCAGTCTGAGATCGCTGTTGCAGACGCTCTCCAGAAACACCCAAAACCTGCAGAACCGAGCATCATGAGCAACGAGTTGATCAAAGCTTAGCCTACCGTTGCAATTGTAGGAGCGAGCTTGCTCGCGATGGTCGTTAACGATTACGAGGGGCGACTGGCTAATCGCGGTGCTCTTGAGTTCTTCGCGAGCAAGCTCGCTCCTACAGGTACAGGTACAGGTACAGGTCAGGGGCCTTCACTCCGGTAGCCCGGCCAGGCGCAGCCCATCGACGAATCGGGCGAAGTCCTCGGGCCGTTGAATGGGCAGCCAGTCCTTGAGGGTGGACAGGCGCAATGAGGGATCCAGCGCTTGCAGGCGTTGCATCGCCCACCTCGCTTTATCCATACGCCCGTCGAGTGCATGACTGGCCGCCACCAGCGTCGCCGCGGGCAGCAGGCTGGGCAGGTTGCCCAGCGCCTTTTCCGCCCAGTCTGCAGCGACATCGAAGTGGCCGGCGAAGAAATGCGCGAGCGCCATCCCGACCTGCATCCTGAACATTTCCGGATCCAGCGGGCTCAAGCGAACGGCATGGTTCAAATGCTTGATGGCGGCGTCCGTTTCACCGTGCAGCGCCCGCAGGATACCGCCCAGAAACCAGGCGGGGGCGAGATTGGGATTGAGCAGGCGCGCCCTGTCGAGCAGTGCAATGCCGCCGTCGATTTCACCGGCGAGATGGCTCAGTGCATGTCCGCCGCGCGTCAACGCGACGGCATCATCGCGGCCCAGGGCCACCGCCAGGCGCGCCAGCCGTATGCCCTCGGCGATTTCTGCAGGCCGATCGATCATCCAGCCATTGATCTTGCGCCAGAAGTGGCACCAGGCGGCCATGCCATAGGCCGAGGCAAACTCCGCATCGAGTTCGATGGCCTTGTAGAACATCGGCAGCGCCTGCTCGATGGCTTCCCGGCCGCCGCTGTGCAGTTTTGCCGTGCCGCGCAGGTAATAGTCGTAGGCATCCAGGCTTTCCGTCGGCTTGCGCTTGGCGCGTTCGATTTCCGCCCGTTCCAGTTGTGGCGCGATCGCGCCGACGACGCTTTCGGCGATCTGGTCCTGCAGCTCGAAGATATCGTCGAGCGTGCCTTCGAAGCGTTCCGCCCAGATGTGCGTCCCGCTGGTCGCATCGATGAGTTGACCGGTAATGCGCACCTTGTTCCCGCACTTGCGCACGCTGCCTTCGAGCACGTAGCGAACGCCCAGTTCCTGGCCGACACCCTGGGCGTCCACCGCACGGCCCTTGTAGGTGAAGCTCGAATTGCGCGCGATGACGAACAGCCAGCGAATACGCGACAGGGCAGCGATGATGTCCTCCACGACGCCATCGGCGAAGTATTCCTGCTCCGGATCACCGCTCAGGTTCTGGAAGGGCAGGACAGTGATCGAGGGTTTTTCCGGCAGGACGAGCGTAGGGGAGGGGGTTTGTTCCGGGGCGGTGATCAGGCGTTCATCGATATCCGGCGGTAGCGCTTCCCCGGTCGTGTCGACCTGGATCCGGCCAACGAAGCGGTAGCCCTTGCGGGCGACGGTGCGCAGCAGGCGCTGCTCCTCACCGGTATCACCAATGGCCTTGCGTACCGCATTGATGTGGCTGGTGATTGTCGACTCCGAAACGATTCGCCCGCCCCATACCGCCTCGAGCAATTCGTCCTTGCTGACGACGCGATCGGGATTGTTGACGAACAGCAGCAACAGGTCGAAGACCTGCGGGCCGACGGCCACGACTTGTCCACGCAGGGTCAGCTCCCGGCGCTCCTGATCGAGTACGTAGTCTTCAAACGTGAATGGCAAGTTGAGTATCCCCTGGCGAAGCGCCCTCAACTCCGTGTCCCAGGCGGCTGGCGGTTGTAATTGTGGCAAATGATACGGCAGCCAGGCAGCCGCTGCACCGTCTGCGACAAGGGCGGCGGGACGAATATCATCGGCTTTGGACATAATTCCAAGCGCCCGCCAAGGTAAACCCAAGCCCGGGGCAAGGACTTGCCCGGTGCGCGCAGGCAATCTCTCTACACCGACGCAATGGTTGCAGTCGACAAGTGGAGAAAAGTCATGAAGATCGTCGTCATCGGAGGCTCCGGCCTCATCGGATCGAAACTTGTGAACACCCTCCGCGAGCGCGGCCATGACGCGCTCGCTGCCAGCCCCAGCACGGGCGTGAACAGCATCACCCGCGAAGGCCTGGCCGCCGCGATGGATGGTGCTGATGTGGTGGTCGATGTGGCGAACGCACCGTCGTGGGAGGACCAGGCCGTTCTCGATTTCTTTGAAACGTCGAGCCGTAACCTGCTGGCCGCCGAAGCCGCTGCCGGGGTTCGTCATCATGTTGCCCTGTCGATTGTCGGCAGCGAACGACTTCCCGACACCGGTTATTTCCGGGCCAAGGTCGCGCAGGAAGCCCTGATCAAGGCGTCGGGCATGCCTTACACCATTTTGCGTGCCACGCAGTTCTCCGAGTTTGCCGGCGGCATTGTCGAGTCGTTCGCCGTTGGCGAGGAAATTCATGCTTCGCCGGCGCTGATCCAGCCGATCGCGTCCGACGACGTGGTCGCGGCGCTGGCCGATGTCGTGCTGGCAGCGCCGGCCAATGGCACGGTTGAAGTCGGCGGCCCGGAAACCATGCCGATCGACGAACTGGCCAGGCGCTATCTGCGGGCGACCCGGGACAACCGCAAGGTCGTGCCGGACGTGCATGCACGCTACTTCGGTGCAGTGCTCAATGACCAATCGCTGGTCACCGGCAAGAACGCACGCCTGGGGGCAATTCGCTTCGACGACTGGCTGGCCCGGTCGACGGCGAAGTAACGGATCGCACCCTTGTATTTCCCACGAATCCAGGAGAAATCCCATGTTTACCCGATTGCTGATGGCCGCCGTCTTCGCAGTGCTCTCGATCAGCGCCGCCTCGGCCGCCGAGTCGCCCCCAGGCAAGGTGACGGTGGTGTTCGACCGTCCCATTCCCAACATCCCCGGCAAGAGCATGAGGGGCGTGGTCGTCGAATACGGACCGGGTGCCGCGTCACCGGCCCACACCCATCCGAAAACGGCCTTCATCTACGCAACGGTGCTGGAGGGCTCGTTTCGCATCCAGGTCAAAGGCCAGCCGGAAAAGATCTACAACGTCGGCGAAAACTTCGTAGAGGAGCCGGGCTCCGTGCACCTGGTCAGCGCCAACGCCAGCGACACCCTACCTGCACGCCTGTTGGCGGTGTTCGTCCTCGACACCGACGAAAAGGTCCTCGTGACACCGATCAAACAGTGAGCCGGTCAACGCGCTCATGAGGGCTCCACAGCCGGGCGGCAGATCACTGCCGCCCTATGGCTGCCGGAGTTCCAGGCACTGCACAGGAACTGAAAAAATGAACTCGCTCCAGGACAACGCGGCCATTGCCGCCAGCACCAGCACCCCGGGCGTCGTGGTACGACGTAGCCGGCGCAAGACCATCGGCCTGTTGCTGTGCGTCAGTGCCCTGGTGGTCGTGGCGGCCTGGGGGGCGATGGCGTTTTCAAGTGGCGTGACCTCGACCGACAACGCCTATGTCCGCGGAGACGTCACCTCGCTGGCCGCCAAGGTCGCCGGCTATGTCACGGCGCTGGAGGTCGAGGACAATCAGGCCGTGCACGCCGGTGATGTGCTGTTTCGTATCGATGACCGCGACTATCGCGCCAGACTCGCGCAAGCCGAGGCCAATGTCAGCGCTGCCCAGGCGCGCCTGACCCATGTCGATGCGCAAATCCAGCTTCAGCATGCGCTGATCCGGCAGGCCGAAGCGCAAAGACGCTCGGCCACCGCCGACATGAGCCTGGCGACCAAGACCCACGACCGCAGCCGCAAGTTGATCGTCAGCAACGCGGTCAGCCAGGCCCTGGTCGATGAAACCGGCACGGCGCAATCCAGAGCCGCCGCCTCGGTATCGGCCGCTTCGGCAACGGTCGAGGCGCAACAGCAAAACATCGCGGTGTTGGTGGCCGAGAGAGAGGCGGCCGTGGCAGCGGTGAGCCAGGCGCAGGCCGCCCGCGAGCTCGCCCGGATTGATCTCGAGCACACCGTGGTGCACGCGCCGGTGGATGGCGTGGTCGGCAACCGTCAGGTCCGCCTCGGCCGCTTTGTCACGCCGGGCGTATCCCTGCTCGATATCGTGCCGGTCAACGATGTGTGGGTCGTGGCGAACTTCAAGGAAACCCAGCTCGAACGGATTCGCCCCGGCCAGCCCGTGCGCGTCACGGTCGATGGCTACCCCAACGCAGCACTCGATGGTGTGGTCGACAGCTTCGCACCGGGCAGTGGCTCGGCATTCAGCCTGCTGCCGCCCGACAACGCCACCGGGAACTTTGTGCGTGTCGTGCAGCGCGTTCCGGTGAAGATCCGCCTGGCCGGCAACCCCCTGCCGGGGCGCATCGTGCCGGGGCTGTCGGCGCGGGTGGAGGTATCGCAAGGGGCCGGGTCATGAGCCGCGCCAGGCCGTCGACCGGCATCCTGCTCATCACGGGCATCGTGCTGGCGGCATTGACGGAAGCGATCGCCAGCACCGTGCTGGCTCTCGGCCGCAGCGACATCATCGGCGACACCTATGCCACGCCCGATGAGTTCGCCTGGCTGGATGTCGGCTACATCGCGCTCAAGCTGATCGGGTTCATGATCGCTCCTTGGCTGATGCAGCGGTTTACTGCTCGCAACGTGATCATCGGCGCCACCCTGGTCATGGGCCTGGCGTGCTGCGTGGCTGCCATCACCGCTCGGCTGGAGCTGCTGATCGCACTGCGCATCCTGCAAGGCTTTGCTGGCGGCGCGCTGCTGGTGGCGGGGCAGGCGATCATCTTTCGCGGCTATCCGCGTGCCCTTCAGCCGATCCTGCAGGCCCTGTTCGCCATGGCCGCGGTGGTCGCGTCGGCGACTCTCGCGCCAGCCCTGCAAGGGTGGTTGATCGACAGCCAGTCCTGGACCTGGATCTTCTTCAGCGTGGTGCCGCTGGCCCTGGCAGCGACCGGCCTCTTGCTCATCGCCGACCACCCCGTGTCCGCCCGGGTCCGGCAGCGTTCGTTCGACTGGCTCGGGGTCTCGCTGCTGACTGCGGCCCTGTTCTGCTTCACCTATGTGCTCAGCCAGGGCAATCGCTGGGACTGGTTCGAGGAACCGCGCATCCTGGTGTTGACGGTGATTGGTGCCGCCGCGCTCTTGGCCTTTCTCGGCCAACAGGTGTTGGCCAACGGCCAGGGGCTGCTCGACTTCAGCCTGTTCAGATCAAGCGATTTCACCTTTGCTTTTTGCGTCAGTTTCGTTGCCGGTGCCGCGCTGTTCGGCAGTGCGTACCTGATCCCGGCGTTCGCCCTGTCGGTACTTGTCTTCACACCGACAGATGCCGGTTTGCTCCTGTTGCCCAGTGGCGGTTTTTTTGTCGGCTCGCTGCTCATCGCTGCCTATCTGTTCAAGGTACGCCGCGTGCCGCCGGTGGCGACCGTGCCCTTGGGCATCCTGCTGATCATGGCGGCGATGTGGATGCTGTCCGGCTCCACCAGCGAAAGCGGCAGCGACGACATGATGGCGGCCATCCTGTTGCGCGGCCTGGGCCTGGGCTTCCTGTTTCTGTCGATCACGCTGATCGCTTTCACCCACCTCAACAGCCGCAACCTGGCCAGCGGCATCGGCCTGTTCAATACAGGGCGTCAGTTGGGGGGCTTGATGGGGGTCGCCGGGCTACAGACCTTGATTGACCATCAGGTGGTCAGCAATGGCGTGGTCCTGGGCGCCAACGTCAACCCGGGAGGGCACGTGCTTATCGAACGGCTTATGACTACAACCGCGATGCTGGCAGGGAAGGGCATGGATCAGGTGGCCGCTGGCCGGGCAGCTACCAGCCTGCTGGGCAAAGCGGTGTCAGGTCAGGCCACGGTGATTGCCTTCGATACGGCGTTCTTCGCCGTGGCCCTGCTGTTCATCTTTGCCGCGCCCATCCTGGTCGGCATCAAGATCGGCCTCTCGCGATACGCGAAAGTGCATGAGCAAGCGGCGAATTGATGACCCGCACGAAAAAGCCCGGCTGTTGAGGCCGGGCTTTTTGTTGAGTCCTGCGGTGAAACACTGCATTCAGACAGCGCGGCTTTCGATCAGGCGATCCGAACCGCCTTCGGCGACGCGGTTTTGCAGCAATTTGTCGGAACCGCCTTCGGCAACGCGGTTCTGCAGGAGCTTGTCGGAACCGCCTTCAGCGACGCGGTTCTGCAGCAGCTTATCGGAACCGCCTTCAGCAACACGTTTTTCCAGTAGGCGATCCGAACCACCTTCAGCCACACGATTCTCGATCAGGCGATCGGAACCACCCTCGGCTACACGGCTTTCAATCAGACGATCCGAGCCGCCTTCAGCGACCACAGGTTGAGCAGGGGCAGCGGCAAAAGCGTTAACTGCGAAAACCGAGAAAGCGATGCTGAGGAGGGTCTGGCGTTTCATGATCGTGTGCTCCGGGGTGCTTATGGGTTGGTATGGAGCAGATGTTACGCCGCAGATTTTTTAAGAGAACTTCATTGAATCAATGGTGACTATCGACGCAGTCAATGGGGGAGGAACAATTGAGAAAAATCTGTATCCAGTAGAGGATGAACCTGACTAACGAGTATCGTACTTTTCTAATCGAAAACTAATACGGCGCCTGCAAAGGCGCCGTATTGGTTTTAGCGTGTCGATTTTTTTCGAAGTCGAGCGTTACAACACCTTTAGAACTAGAGGCACAGAGTCGAAAATGTAATTTTCCGGATTGTCGCTAAGAGTGCCGACACGAACTTCTCCGCCTGCCTCAATAAATGCCAGTATCTCAGGTACTACGACCGTTATAGGGGAATCTTGCGGTGACCACCTTTCAAAATAAAGGATTCTGCCATCCCGACCGTAGCTCGTCCAATTGCAGGTGAGTGCCCAACCGGCAGTGATGTGAATGGTCAACCCATTGGGATAATCATGTTGCGAATTCAGGTTTCCATCTTTAGCTTCGGGAGCCGTTGGGGCGGGGATCACGGATCCCTCTATAATTGAGGATATGACGCGGGTAGATTCGGAATGCTGCGAGGAACCACCGGCAGCAGGGAGGACCTCATACGTGACCTGAAATCTTCCGAGAGAACCGATGTAATCGCACACAAAGCTCTTCGGTATTCTAAAGTCGACAAAAGATTCAGGATCGCTGACTTTCAGCTCGGTTGAGAATTTGTTCGCGGTTACAGTGTTTTGCCAGGTCAGCACTATGCGGTCGCCACGCGCCATGCCTGGATAGACCGCCAGTCGAGTAATTGCCCCCGACTCTTCGATCTCGCTTTCAAAAATAATGCCGGTAACTTCATGGCGATCCATCACCATTGGTGCAGGCAGGAGTTCGACGTTGCCCGTACGGGATCTATCGTTCTCAAGTCTGGCCTTGCGAATCATATCGTTTTGAAATTCAATCATGGCGGCAACTCCAAAGAGAAAGTTTGATAGCTTCAAGTCATCGCAAGTAATGGAGCAAGTCCACCCCTGCAGATGACAGGTCCATTTGGGGGTATTAATTGGGGGGTGACAACTGTCATAAATGACAGGTTACAGCGAAAAGTTGGTACCGTTTGTCGGGGGGCACCCTGTCTATTCTGAGATCGGTCTCTCGCGATACGCGAAAGTGCATGAGTAACCGGCGAATTGAAACCAGCACGAAAAAGCCCCGCTGTTGAGGCCAATGCTGTCCACTCAAACGAGAATGACCCCTCTCATTGTAGGAGCGAGCTTGCTCGCGATGGGCTCAAGAGCGCCGCGTTTAGCCAGTAAACACGCGTCATCGTTAACGACCATCGCGAGCAAGCTCGCTCCTACAGTGGGGGGCAATCAGGCCGCGCTGATCTGACTCACGCTGGTGATCTGCCCATTCCAGACCATCTCGTAATGCGCCGCCTGCACAATCGACGAAACCGCTCGTGGCGTCATCAATGCCCAGCAATGACTGCCCGGCATCCGCACCGAGTGATATCGCAAACCGGGACAACCGGCGTCGCGCACCGCCCGCCCCAGCACACGGGAATAGCTGTAGTCGTCCGGCGCATACACCGGGTCGCTCATCGGCAGGGCCGTAGCGTCCTTCATCCCGCCATCGCCAAACGCACAGGCCAACCCCCGAAACACAAAGCGCTCATAGTTCAGGCTCGGCACCTTCGACCAATACAGGGCCTGGTGATGCCGGACTTCGGCCAACGCTGCTTCCATCGAGTCCGCCAGGTACAGCACGCCAAAACTGCCGTCACTGAAACGCGAGCCCGCCGGATTCACATGGGTGAACGGCGCGATGGCGTAGGAGCAACCGGCAATCCCGAACGGAATCTCGCTGCGCGCAATCAACTCAAGCTGACCCACTTCATTCTTCAACCGCGGATTGGTCAGCGCCTGAATCTCGAACAACACTTCAAATTCATTCGCATCCGCCACGTCATCAAACAATGCAATGGGCGGAAACTTCGAATTGACCAGGCGATAAGCCTGCAGCGACTGGCCGGCAAACACCGCCAGTTCACTCACCATCACCATTGCGCCCCCCGCAACATGTCGATGCGGCGGAAGGTTTCATACAGCGAAATCATGTCGCCCTGGGCCATGATCTCCAGCGGCGAACGCCCGTTGAAGAACTCGTTGTCGTTGGCCATCGAGGCAAAGCCATACACGTTGTCCGGGTTGTCGAACACCAGCCGCAACGTTGCATGAATGTTCAGCACGAAACTGATGCGCTGCATCTGGTCCGCATCCAGCGCCACCGCCCAATCCGGGTCACGCTGACGAGCGCGGGTATAGGTGCTGCGGGAAATGCGCAGGATGCGACAGGCCTGATCGCCGGTGGCCTTCCACTTTTCCAGAATGCCCACGGCGGCGCGCAGGCCGGTGACGCATTGGTTTTTTGTGAAGGATTGAGCTTGGATGGGGACGGCCATGTTTGTGTGTCCTATCTGCATCTGTAGATTTAAATGTAGATAGATTGAATCTACAGATCAATGTCGGTGCGACCAGCGGGCTCGCGCGCATGAACAAAATGGGCGCCCCGCACGCGCCCGTTTTTATTGATAGCTCACTTCAATACATCATTGATCCAAAGCCTGCGTTACCGCTTGCCCAGCCACCGCCGTTTTCCCATGGGGAATAAACGCCGCGCTGCCATTTTCCTTTGAATGAAACAGCCGGGCGCCGTTGTTCGGCTTGGTCGTGATCAACTGATGGTCCGCCGTCAGATAATCCAGCGGCAATTGCTTGAGGTCCTTGTACTGCTCCACGATGATCGTGCGCTCGGGATTCCAGGTCTCGCCACTTTTCCTTTCCAGCCACGCCATCAGCGCAGCACTGTCGCCGGTTTGTGGAATGTCCGAATCAGGGAGCACGTAGTAGAACGGCGAGCCGTGATTTTGCAGGTACATGGGCAGCTTGTTGTCGACATCCACCAGCACCATGCGCCATTCGTTCCACGGCGCGGTCTTGATGGCTTCGGCGCGCACATCCCGGGTGAACTGCATGACGCCGCCACCACCGTTGGTCCAGGGATAGACAACGCCCAGTACCAGAAATAGAAACCCCGCCGCACCGGCGATGCCTTTGGTCCAGCCGGGGCCACTGACTTTACCGGCCGCCTCACGCGCGGCCATGCGCCGGGTGACCCACCAGGCCGCCAGCAGTTGCGCAAACGGCACCAGCGGCAACACGTAATAGCTGCGCCGGCTGCCACTGGCGGTAAAGAACAGGAACAACAAGCCGAGGCCCAGGATCAGCCAGCGAACGTTGGGTTCGGTGTGCTTCCAGCCGCGTACCGCCACCCACAGGCCGAGTATCCAGCAGGGTGCCCAGGGCAGGGTATAGACCGGCAGATACAGCAGATAGGTATAGATCGGGCCAATGTTGTCGAAGGGCTTGAAGAATCGAACCACGTTCTCCTGAAACACCAGGCCCAGCCCACTTGGCCCGAAAGTCGGCGTGCCATAACGGTGCGACAACAGGAACGGCAGCATGTAGACCACGCCGCCCACCAGCATCGCCAGGACCAGGCGTGGGTTGAGATGGTTTTTCCAGCGCCCCTCGCCAAGCACATGTGGCAACAGCATCAGCCCCGGCAGGATGAACCCGATCAAGCCCTTGAACAGCGAGGTCAGTGCCAGCATCAGGAAAAACACGCAGTACCGACTCAGCCGTGTGTCATCCGGGCCGCGCCAATACCACCAGACAGCCGCCAGCACTCCGCAAACCGTCAGCACGTCCGCCGTGGCGACCCGCGCCCAGAACACGAAAAAGAACGTCGTCGCCAGAAACCAGCCGGCGATCAGGCCAGTGCCCTTGCTATAAAGCCGTTCACCGATCAGGTAGACCAGCCACACACTCAACCACGCCGCCAGCACCGAAGACAGGCGCAGCGACCAGTGCCCGAGGCCACCCATCAAATGGGCCGTGGCCGTAATCAACCAATAGGACGGCAGCGGCTTGTCGTAATAGGGCATGCCCTTGAGGTAAGGGTCGAAATAGTCGCCGGTCTGCAACATCTGCAACGCGATATTCGCCCAGCGGGTTTCCGCCCCCCAAAGCTCCCTTGCACCCAATCCGAACAGCAAAAGAAGCGCGGATGCGCCAAGCAAGAGGATCAGCGCACCCCGGTCACTTTTCACAAACCTGACTAACGAGTTTTTCATTATTGTTTCGCACGTTGCGCTCACCGTGGCGACGGAGAAGCGGCTGGAGCAACAAGGCTATCGGGCGAAATGTGATGGGATTGTCAGTAGATTGCGAATAAACCATTAGCGCCGGTTCAGAGGAGGTCGCGACATCAACAGGCGCAAGGCCGTGATCTGCACGATGAACAATTGTTCATGCAAACCACGGCGCAATCACTGATGAAAGGTACGCCCCAACGCATCCAGCCGAGTCGCAATAGGTGGCAGGCGCCGACTGCTCGACGCCAGCGTCTGCACATCATTGGCCGTGTTCTGCGCAATGCTCTGCACCGACTGCAAGCGCCCGACGATCTCGAAACTCGCCGTGGATTGTTCGCGGGTGGTAGTGACAATCCGTCCGTTGAGCGCATCGATCTGCGAGATGTCGCTGCCCACCGCCTGCAACATCGCCGCCGCCAACTGGCTGTCTTCGACACAGCGCTCCACGCCTTCGCGACTGTCCTGCATGGCCTCCACGGCTTTGCGGCTGCCCTGCTGCAGGGCCTCGATGATGGTGCGGATTTCCTTGGTGGACACCGCCGTGCGCTGCGCCAGGCTGCGCACTTCATCGGCCACCACCGCAAAACCCCGGCCTTGCTCGCCAGCGCGGGCGGCTTCGATGGCCGCATTGAGCGCCAGCAAGTTGGTCTGCTCGGCAATGCTGCTGATCACCTCCAGCACCGTACCGATCTGCTGCGCCTGCCCGGCCAGTACCTGCACGGTTTCATTGGTGCCTTGCAGACGCGAGGCCAACTGAGTGATTTCCTGTTGCGCACGGTTCACGCTTTCCTGCCCGCGGGTGATCTGCACAGTGGCCTGGCCCGCATGCTCAACGGCATGCTCGACATGCACCACGATGTGCTCCATCGCATCGCCCATGCGCTGCATCGACCCGGTCATCTGTGCGATTTCCGTCAACTGATGCTGCGCGCCTTTCTCCAGCGTGTTGCTGGCCTTGGCCAGCTCCTGGCCCAGCTCACCCAGCCCCTGAGAGTCACGCACCACGCCGTCCACCAACGCGGTGATCTGCATCAGGAACTGATCGAAACGCTGGGCCAGCGACACATGCACTCGCGCCTTGTCACCCTGGCCGGCACCGACGGTGAACTGGGACGTAGTGGCGAGCATCTTGTCCAGCATGTCCTGGCTCTCCACCGCATCGGCCTGGCTGTGCACCGCCAGATAGAGCAGCGCGACGGTCTCCATCACCACATAAAAAGCGTGAACGAACACCATCGTCCAGCCCCCGTGATGGGCCATCACATATACCGCAAAACCCTGATGCTGCAGCACATGAAACACCACGTGATGCAGCGCAATCGTCACCGCAGCCACCAGGATCGGCAGCCAGTCCCGATAAAACGTCAGCACCGCCAACAACGCAAAAATCCCGAAGTGCGACTCAATGACCCCCTCGGCCTGATTGATATGCAGCGCGGCCATCACCATCAGGCCAACGCCCAGCAAACAGCGCATCCAGCGCGACCCGCCGATGGCGCGATACAACAGCGTCAACAGCAAACTGGTACCACCGCCCACCAGCAACGCCTGCATGAAGGTGTCGTGCCAGAACGCCAGGCCCACCGCGAAAGCGAACATCAACCAGATCAGGCCCAGCATGATGCGGTCGGCTTTGCGGTAGTGGTCGAGGAAACGAGGGGGGAAGGGCATGTACGCTTACTCCATGTAAATGAGCCAGGAAAACGCAGGGTCTATGGCAACACGGGACATCGCGAAGGCTTGGGTATGTTAAGGGGGTAGACGTTTTCAGCGTCAGGGATGCGAATCAGTGGGTGGCATGTTTGAGCTGTATTCAGGACACCGTGAGGAGCGTAGCCCTTGGCCATCATTCTTGGCAGGTACGACGTCGTTCGTGGAAAACAATGTCCGATATAGAGGCAAGTAATGCTGAATTGGCGGAGAGCACGACAGACTCCATTGCAAAGCCTGTCGTGCTCCCGAGGCCATTACGATTTCTTCGACGGATAGTTGCCGCGCAAGCCACCGGACTTGTTGCCGGTTTTGCTCGGCAGGTTCGGCACAAGCGGGCGGGACCTGGGTTGGGGGTTGGAGCGGCTTTGGGGTTGCGGTTGTTTGCTCATGGTTCGCCTCCTGAATTTTCAGGGATTCGCGAAGTGGGTTTCTGATGAAGTTTAGCTAATCGACTGTGGGCTGTGTTGCTACGTCCCGTGTGTCCAGACTACGTTAGATCAAGTCGCTCTAACGCATAATCCTTACCTGCCAAAGTAAGTTCAAAAGTGGTGGCGCCGAACGTACCTCTCGTAACGTTTTGTTTCACGAGGCGTTTGGCCTGGAGTTGCTTCAGACCGGTTTCGACTTCTAACGTGCTGAGTGAAACAAGCTTGCAAACCGAGTTTAAATTTGCAACTTTTCTGAAGTTCGCATGATAGGCCAAAGCTTCCATCAGCAGCGTTTGGTTATCTGTCAGCTTTGGAAACTGAGGGTTATTCTTTTTGTAAATCTTTCGCTCTATCTCGTGCAACTCGCCGTAAGTCTCATCAGTAGTGCGGGTGTAGTAAATCGCTACAGTTAGCGTGCTGATTAAAATCGCGATAATCAGCAGCAGCGACCAATTCGGCATAGGCGTTTCCAGCAAAAGCCAATCCAGAAAACGTAGCAGCCAGCCCCTGGTATCTGCCAACAACGTCAGGCCGAAGTAAATGTCGAGCAGCATTATCGCAGCCCCGGCGACAAGCAGAGCTCCAGCCGAGCAGGCCATGGCCTTGAGCATGTACGGGGAATGCTTGCCTTGTGTCGCCATGCTGTTCGTCTCTGGTACGGAAACAGATACTTTCAGCATAGCAGTGGAAAAGTGGCCCTCTGGCAGCCGGTCTGCAAGGCCAGAGATTGGCTGATTCTGCCTGTCGTGATGGGCAGCAACCGAATGCAGACGGAGTTTTTGCCACTGTCCAATCCTGAAGCCGGTGTAAACCTTACTCGGGACGAGACAGAGAAAAAAGCCGCTTTCTCGCAGGAAAAAAAACGGGTGCCTTCAGCACCCGTACATTCACTGCGCCGCCTGCGCCCGTAATCGCCGCCCAATCACATCCATCAAATCACAACCATCCCTTAACGGAATGGCCAGTAGTTTAGAAAAGTCGGAAAGCACCACCGTGTCGCAACCAATTTCGGCGCGGTAGGCGATGTTCTCCAACACCTGCGTGACCGTACGAATGCGGTAATCCGCCATGGCTTGCAAGACGTCGAGCGGGGCTTGGGTGTCGATGAGCAAGGAGGCCGGAACCAGGTCGATTCCGGTGAGAGGCATATATCGATTCATTGTGAAGATCTCTGTTTGATTGGCTCAAGGCCTCCACTCAGTCGTCGCCAAACGATTGGGTGGCAGCTGTGCGCAGGTTGGCGAACCGGCAACAGAGAAAACCGGCAGACCCGAAGGTCTCCCGCGCACAGCCGCCATTACAGCGGCTTTGCGGGTGCGATGATACCTGCAATGAAGCGGATAGCTCTCGCACTCTCTGTTATCAGGTCGCCAAACCCGAATCGCCTTTTGGGCGACGGCGCCGACTATAAGCCGCACTGGATCAGCGGGGGAAGGTGAGGCATTCCGAGCTTCTTGTAGGACCTGTGACGATGAAACTTCAGACCTTTCACATCACGTCGCTGGAAATACAAACACAGACCTGAGATGTTCACTGCTCCTTGGATTCAGCCACCCACGCTATCCTTGATCATTGCTCACGCCGTCTAGATGGACCTTCCCGAATGCAAACCGCAACCCCCCAACGCCCTCTCTGGAAAACCTACCTGCTGTTCCTCGCCCCGATGGTCCTGTCGAACTTCCTGCAATCGATGTCCGGCACGGTCAACAGCATCTACATCGGCCAGATGCTCGGCACCCAGGCGCTGGCGGCGGTGTCGGGCATGTTCCCCATCGTGTTTTTCTTCATCGCCCTGGTCATCGGCCTCGGTGCGGGCGCGGGTGTGTTGATCGGGCAGGCGTGGGGGGCGCGGGAGACGCATCTGGTGAAGGCGATTGCCGGGGCGACGTTGTTGTTGGGGGTGTTGATCGGGTTAGTGGCGGCGGTGGTGGGCAGTGTGTTTGCACGGTCGGCGCTGGTGGGCCTGGGGACGCCGGCGGATGTGCTCGACGATGCGGTGGCCTATGCCCATGTGATGTTGTGGATCATGCCGTCGCTGTTGGTGTTTGTGTTGTTCACGCAGTTGTTGCGGGGGGTGAGCGATACCTTGTCGCCGTTGTTGGCGCTGGTGGTGTCGACCATTGTCGGGCTGGCGCTGACGCCGGCGTTGATTCGCGGCTGGTTGGGTTTTGCGCCCATGGGGATTCAGAGTGCGGCAGTTGCCGGGCTGGTGGGTAACCTGGTGGCGATGGGGTTGCTGGCGTGGCGCTTGATAGGCAAGGGCCATCCGCTGGCGCCGGACCGTGAGTTCTTTGCGGCGATGAAGCTGGACATGGCGATTCTCGGCAAGGTGTTGCGCATCGGGTTGCCCACCGGCTTGCAGATGGTGGTGCTGTCGCTGTCGGAACTGGTGATCCTGGCGCTGGTGAACCAGCACGGTTCCCAGGCGACGGCGGCCTATGGCGCGGTGACGCAGATCGTCAATTACGTGCAGTTCCCGGCGTTGTCGATCGCCATTACCGCATCGATCCTCGGGGCGCAGGCGATCGGGGCCGGGCGCATCGAGCGCATGGCGCCGATCTTGCGCACGGGGCTGATGATCAATGTGTGCCTGACCGGTGGTTTGGTGGTGCTCGGGTACTTGCTGTCGCACTGGCTGCTGGCGTCGTTCCTCACTGAAGAGGCGACGCGGACCATGGCCCAGCACCTGTTGCACATCATGCTCTGGAGCCTGTTGGTGTTCGGCTTCCAGGCGATCATCGGCGGTATCATGCGTGCCAGCGGCACGGTGATGGTGCCGGTGGCGATTTCCATTGTGTGCGTGGTGGGTGTGCAGTTGCCGGCGGCGTATCTGCTGGATGCGAAGTTCGGGCTGCAAGGGGTGTGGATGGCGTTTCCGGTGGCCTACCTGGGGATGCTGGTGCTGCAGACGCTGTATTACAAACTGGTGTGGCAGCATCAGAAGATCGAGCGGTTGGTGTAGGCGGGACGAAGGGGGCGGATAATGCTATGCACCACTACATGTGGCGAGCGAGCTTGCTCGCGCTTGAGTGCGTAGCGCTCACAGAATTCGGTAATCGTTGACGGTTTTTTGGGGCTGCTGCGCCGCCCGGCGGGAGCAAGCACCCTCGCCACAAAAGGACGGTGTGACTGCAAAATGCAGGCGTGATCGCCTGGGGAGGTTTTCACATGAGCCCCTTGTCCCATTCCATCCTGCAAGACCGGCCGGCGGCCGGGCGGCGTTTGATAGAGCCGTTGCTGCCATACGCCCACCGAGCCGATGTCATCGTTCTGGCCTTGCCCCGTGGCGGCGTGCCGGTGGCCTATGAAGTGGCCACCGCGCTGAAGGTTCGCCTGGACCTGATGCTGGTGCGCAAGCTCGGCGTGCCATCCCGTCCGGAGTACGCCATGGGCGCGATTGCCAGCGGCGGTATCCGGATTCTCAATGAGGAGGCGCTGCGGGTGCACCCGATTGATCGCGCCGCGTTCGACGCCGTGGTCGAACGGGAAAGCCGCGAGTTGTTGCGCCGCGAGAAGGTCTACCGTGGCACGCGGCCGCCGGTGCAGTTGAAGGATCAGGTGGTGATCCTGATCGACGACGGTCTGGCCACCGGCGCTTCGATGCGGGCGGCGATCCAGGCACTGCGGGTGCAGGCGCCATCGCGCATCGTGGTGGCGGTGCCGGTGGCGCCGATCGACACGGTGGAGGCGCTGCGCAGCGAGGTGGATGAACTGGTCTGCCCGCTGATGCCCGAGTGGTTCACTTCGATCGGGCATTGGTACATGGATTTTACCCAGACCCAGGATGCCGAGGTGATCGAGCTGTTGCAGCGGGCGTGGCAGCGCGAGGCGTGCTGACGGCCATTGACAGGTGGTTGCAAATCAATGCGTGAGGTGGAATAAACACCAGTTGTTTGCTTTAGTCCATCTGGTGCCTGCCTTCGTGTACGGCACGCCAACTCAGGACGGGAGCCCTCCCGGAGAGTGCCATGAACCTTCGATCCGCGCGTTGCGTCGCTCTGGCCTGCACGTTGGTGTTCGGCCTGGTGCCGTTCGCCGAAGCCGTGGAGTACAACAAGGTGAACGCCAGGGCCAGCACCTTGAGTTTCACCTATGAGCAGATGGGTTCGAGAGCCTATGGCACTTTCGGCAAGTTCGAGGCCAAGCTCGACTTCGACACCGATAACCCGAGCGCCGCCCATGCCGCGCTGACCATCGATCTGAAAAGTATCGATGCCGGCAGCAGCGACGCCAACACCGAGTTGCAAAAGCCGGCGTGGTTCGACACGGCGGCTTATCCGGTGGCGACGTTCGAATCGACGTCCATCAAGGCACTCGGCAATAACCGCTACACCATCACCGGCAAATTGTCCCTGCGCGGGCTCACGCGGGAGGTGAGTGTGCCGGTGCTGCTGAAATCGGAGAGCTCCATTGGCATCTTCGATGGCGAACTGGTGCTCAAGCGTGACGACTTCAAGATGGGCGAGGGCGAGTGGGCGGACAGTGTGGTGTCCAACGAGATCAATATCCGTTTCCGGATGGTGGCGCCGCAGCAGTGACTGGAGGGGCTGATTCACCGAGGTACCACCTTGCGATTCATAAAAGAAGAACGCCCAATCCACATTGCATGGACCGGGCGTCAATCACGGCGCTCTGGTGCGCCTCTAGTGGACCGGTACGGTCACGGTTTTACCGAAGGCCGATTGAACGGTCACTGTCGCGCCAGGGGACGGGCCACTGCCGGTGGTCGTCACCGCTATGTTCCAGCGCGCACCTGCCGCGGTAGTCGTCAGGGTGGCGGCGCCAAGGCTCACCGGACCGGAGGTGGTCGTTGCAGTCGCCGTGATGGTATTGCCCGTGCCACGCGAGGTGGTGCCGGACACGACCCAGTAGTAGCGGCTGTTGCTGCGGGCGGTGACGGTCGCGCTGGTGACGATCAGGTTCTCCGCGACCGCTGCGCCGACTGCCACGGACACCGTCGTTGGTGCCGATTCCGCGCCTTTGGCATCGGCGGCCTTATAGGTGAAGGTCGCGGTGAACGGCGCGGGGACGGTGGCCGGTGGTGTGTAGGTCACGTTCAGGCCATTGGTGCTGACCGTGCCTTTGCCGGAGTCCGGTTGTTCCAGGCCCACCACTTTGAGTGGCACGTTACCGTCAGGGTCTGAGTCGTTGGCCAGGACGTTGATGACCACCGGTTGGCCGTTGCTGCTGACGGCGCTGTCGGGGTTGGCGAGCGGATTTTTGTTATCGCCGTCGTTGTTACGGGTATCGCCGGTGCGGAAGGTTGGCAGCGCGGCGGAGTTGACGTAGGTGACGCCGTCCCAGCCAGGCAGGGGTGTTGGCATCAACTGGAACTGGCCGGGATGCTCGATGTCCCACCGCAGCAACATGGACGTGTCCTCGTGCTGGGTGTTGTGGCAGTGCTCCATGTAGGTCCCGGCAAACTCACGGAAGCGGATTGCCATTTCCACATCCACCGAGCTGTCGATGCCCTCGCCGATGCGATAGACGTCCTTGCGTGCCCATTTTTCCCATTCCGGCGGCGCCTTGCCATCGCGGTGGAGGACGATCCCCTCTTCGAAGTGCACGTGCACCGGGTGGTTCCAGCCGTTGCCGCCGCTCTTGATTTTCCAAACTTCCAGGGTGCCGTCGCCGGAGAACCCGGCATCGGTCGGGCCGTTGGCCAGTTGTGGGGCTGCGCTGATCCGGCGTGGGTCCATTCTGTAGCCGAAACCGCCGTCGGTCTTGATGGTCCAGGGCGCTTCGTCGGTGCCGTCGGAGCGACCGAAGATGAACTCGCGGTGCCGCGCCGCCTTCAGTTTGGCCTGCATTGCCGGATCGTCGCGGTTGATCGTCAGCGGGATCATGACCTTGCCGACCGGTTTGCCCGGTTTGGCGGGTTCATAGTCGGCGGGGTTCATGCTCAGGTCCTGACCCGAATAGGGTTGCACCACCATTTGCAGGAACTTGCCCACCACTGGGTCGCCGTTGTCCCATTCCAGGCCTTTGCTGCCTGACTTGAGCACGGCCTTGTATTTCTCGGACAGGACATCGGCCAGGCTCAGTGGAGTAATCTCCGGACCCTTGCCGTTCTGGTGCTCCATCAGGTTGACGAAGTACAGCTTGTCGCCGACGCTGATCCCGTTTTTCGCGAAGTTGACGATGATGTCGTAGCGCTCGGCAATGCCCTGGGTGGGCAGGATGGCGTTGTGCTGCTGCATATCGCCGTCGCCGTCCAGGTCCATGCTGCCGTCGAACGGCACGGCGTGTTCCATGAGGTTGCCGTCGTTGGCGATCAAGTGGAACGGCACGCGGGTATAAGACACGCCGGAACCTGCGGGACCCGGGTATTCGCCACCGCTGCCTGCGACTTCACGCACCAGTGCGATCCTCAGGTAGCGCGACACCGAGCCATTGAGGATGCGGAAGCGATAGCTGCGCGCGCGCACTTTCAGGCGTGGTTGGTACTGCCAGTTGACCAGGAGCTGATCGCCGAGAAAACCATCGGTGTTGAACGGGTTGAACCACAACTGGCCATTGGCGTCCCAGGCCTTGTCGGCCACCACCAGGTTCACATCGTAGTCGCGGTTGCCCCAGGGCAATGCCGAACCGCTGGGCAGGCGCAGGTTGACGCCATCTTCGAAGGCTTCGTTACCGCGATCCAGGGCGCTGTAGTAATTCATCATCACCGCGTTGCCCTTGTAGACGTTCTGCGCGGTGAAATCGAGCATGTGGTCGTGGAACCAGTGGGTACTCATGGTTTCATGCCAGTCGCCACGAATCTTGATGCTGCCGTTGTTGCACGTCTTGAGACCCGGAGTGGCGTCGTTGACAAACAGGGTTTCGCCCGGGGCGCAGGGGAACGCCGCGCGTGGATCCTGAGCGTTGGTGTTGATGGTGTCGTAACCGGCCAGTTGCATCGGCCAGCGATAGTCGTAGTACTGCCCCGGAAAGAAAAACGCATTGGCATAGCCATCGCTTTCAGCCGGGGAGTGGCCGTTGTGTTCGTGGGTGGTGATGGTGTGCAGGCCAAAGCCCATGTTGGCCGACGGATCGATCGGCAGGGCATTGTAGTGGCGCATCAGCACCGGTTGGCCGTAACGCACCATCAACAGTTTTGGCGGAAAGGTGCCGTCGAAGGTCCAGAGTGCCTTGTGGTTCTGGATCGGCATGTTGGGGTGAAAACGGGTGTCGATGCCTTTGGTGGTGCCTGTCGTGGTCGGGATGTCCGAGGTCTGGTAGTAAAGCCCGCCAGGCCCGAACTCGCCGACGGCATAGTTGTGCATCTGGCGACGGTCGCGCATGCCGCCATTGAGCTTGGCGCCCGCTTGCACGGTCTTGAAGGCGACCTGTGGGTAGAACTCGTTCCAGCGCTGGTGCGACCAGCCTTTTCCTGGCGGACGACCTTCGGCCGGCGAACCCACCGGATGGCGGTTGAGGAAGGCTTCGATCTGCGCTTTCCACGGGTTGCGGTCCAGCACGTTGGAGTACTGCGATGGGAACGGGTACAGCCCTGGCTGGCGCATGAAGGCTTCCAGCGCCGTGGCCGAAGGGCCGCTGCGGGCGATGTTGTTCGGGTCCTGCGTGGGTGCCGGGCCGACAGTCGGAACCGGGAAGGTCAGGGGCGGGGCCGGCAGTGTCGGGTCGAGTTTTTCCGTGCCGAATTCTTCGAACAGCAGCAGTTGTTGAGTGTACGGCTGCGCCCCGAACAATGGGCTGGGTTTGCCATTGGTGGGGATCTTGAAGGATGTCTGCAGGGCTGGCGGCAGCACGTTGTCGGCCGTTGGCGTGGTGCGCGTGCCAAAAACGCCATTGGGCAGGGCGATGGAACCCTGGTTGGCGGGCGGCATGGTCAGTATGGCATCCAGCGCGGCCTTGGGGTCGGCTGCGGGATTGGAATACGCCGAAGGATCCGTTGGCGGCGGCTGGCTGACATCGTCAAGCGGTGCTGCGTTGACGGTGCCGAGGCCGACGTTGATCAGCAGCACAGTCGCGATGCCCGGACTCCCGAAAAGGCCGAGCGACTTGAGGTCAGTTATGCGTTTCATCTTGTTTTCCTCGGGGGCGCGCCGGTGTGGCTGACGTTCGCAATGGGCTCGCTGCAATAGCTGCGCCAATCGTGCGCAGCCCCGGGGAGGGAAAAAAATCAGTGTGATATCAAATGCTTGATGTATCGGACTTTGGTCGTAGTGGCGCAGTGGGTGTAAAGCCTCAATGTTGGGGGCCTTCACCCACCCATTCCCCCCCACTGCGCAGGTGTCAGGCGCGCTATCATAGGCGGCCCTTGCCTCCCGGAGCCTGTTACCGCAATGCCCCTGATCAGCCACTTCAAGACCCCGTGCCCCGAGCACATCAATAGCCAGATCCTGCAGATGGTGGTCGATAACCTGACCGACATCAGCATGGTCGCAATCGCGCCAAGCAACCTGCTGTACAACCTTTACCAGTACGCGATCGGCTTTGAGGTACACCTGTATCTGCAAGCGCTGAACGGTGAAAAAGGCATTGCCGTGGAACTGATCGTCGCCACCGACGAAGACGACCCGCAAAAGGTGATCGGCTTTTTGCTGTACCTGCCGGTGCAGGACGACCCCGAGGCGTGTGGCGTGGCGTACATGGCGGTGCAGGCCGAGTATCGGCGTCAGGGCGTGGCCCGGCGGATGCTGCGGGAAATGGTCGGCCGCTATCCCCATGCCGAACTGACCTGCGCGGTGGCCAAGGTGCCGTATTTCGAGGCGATGGGCTTTCAGGTAGTGGGCGTTCGTGCGACCCAGGTGCTGATGAACACCCGCGACCACGCCACCGATGGCTTGATGGCGCTGCTGGATGTGGCGTCGATCTACAGCTCGCTGGAAGTGCGGCAGATTCATACCTATCTGCTGCAAAAGCATGGCAAGCGGGCCATGACCGACGCGGAAAAACAGCGCGATCGGCACCTGGACCAGTTGACGCACAAGGCTCGGGAATTTGTGCGGGGGCGGTTGGGTGACGATGCGGTGCCGGCAAGTAGTCCTCGACTTCGGTTGGTCTGACCGAGTTCAACTGAACACCACAACTTCCCTTGTAGGAGCGAGCCTGCTCGCGATGGACGTTAACGATAACGCGGGCGGCCTGACTTGACGTGGCGCCCTTGGGTTTTTCGCGAGCAAGCTCGCTCCTGCAACAACAGGAATGTGTGGGTTTTCAGAGGCAAAAAAAGAGCCTCAAAGCTCTTTGATGGGGAGGAAGTAGAGCCGTTGAGGCTCAAGATGCGCATGAAGCAGGCGGTGAGCTTGGTAGGGGTTCAGTTCACTCACCACCTGCGCAGCGGCTTGAGCAAGCAAGCGACTGCGCAAGTTCATCCTAAAAAGACCGAGTGTTTCACTCAAGTACCGCTAGTCGCATCCCCCGGCCAGCCGGCGCGACGCAAGGCCTTGAGCAAGGTTTCGCCATCCAGCCCCGGTACCGCATGCCCGTTGCCTTCGGCAGTGTCGGCGGCGAGCAAGGCATTGATGATGGCTTCTTCCACGGCTTCGGTGGCGGCCAGGAACAGCTCGCTGATGTGATCGTTGTTGACCATGCTCAGGTTGTCGGTGGTCGGCGCTTTCTTGCTCTCGTAGGCGGCCGGTGGCACGTGATCGTTACCGGTGGCGAAGGCGATGAAGATGTCGCCGCTGTGGTCTTCATTGCCGCCGCCGGTGCGGGCCAGGCCGAGGCTGGCGCGCTGGGCCAGGCGGGTGCACTGGTGCGGCAGCAACGGCGCATCGGTGGCCAGGCAGACCACGATCGAACCCATGCCCGGATAGGGCAGCGACGCCTTGAGAAACGGCGAATCGACCTGTTCCATGTAGCGCCCGACCGGATACCCGTCAACGCGCAGTTCATTGCGGATGCCATGGTTGGCCTGGACAATCGCCCCGACTGTCCAGCCGCCCTGGGCGCTGTTCAACCGTCGCGACGCGGTGCCGATGCCGCCCTTGAATTCGTGGCAGATCATGCCGCTGCCGCCGCCGACATTGCCTTCGGTCACCGGGCCGCCCGCCGCCGAACGCACGGCCTGGGCCACGTGTTCCGGTTTCACATGAAAGCCGTTGATGTCATTGAGCAAGCCGTCGAAGGTTTCCAGTACCACCGGCATGTTCCAGTAGAGGCGGCCGTCATCCGGCTGCTGCTCGCGGTCGATCACGATCAGCGCATCGCGCACCACGCCCAGGCTGTGGGTGTTGGTGAAGGCAATCGGGCTGGTCAGCAAGCCTGCCTCGCGAATCCACTCCAGCCCCGTGGCATCGCCATTGCCGTTTAGCACATGCACACCGGCAAAGCACGGTTGCTGGCTGGTGGAACCGGCGCGCGGTTCGATCACGGTGACGCCGGTGAGGATGTCGCAGCCGTTGGCGGTGCGTCCTCGTATATCGCTGTGGCCAACCCGTACGCCGGGGACGTCGGTAATGGCATTGAGCGGGCCGGGTTGCAGCTGGCCGATCGGGATGTTCAGGTCGCGGGCACGTGGTTTCATGGTTTTCTCATCTTCAAATCGTGGCAGAAAAAATTCGCGTTGCTGATGCTTTACCTGTGGGAGCGGGCTTGCCCGCGATAGCGGTATGCCAGACAACATCAATGTTGGATGTGATGGCCCCATCGCGGGCAAGTCGGATCGCCGCACCGCCGCTCCCACAGGTTTTGTGGTGCCTGGTCACTGGCCGTTCTTGACCTTGCTCCAGATCCGCGTCCGCACGCGCTCGGTAGCGGGCGGCAGGGGCTGGAGGGTGAACAGGGTGGCCATGGCTTCGGCGGGCGGGTAGACGGCCGGGTTGCTGCGGGTCGCTTCGGCCACCAGGGTGGTCGCGCTGCGGTTGCCGTTGGGGTAGTTGAGGTGGTCGCTGACCGGGGCGATGACCTCGGGGCGCATCAGGTAGTCGATGAATGCCAGCCCTTGTTCCGGGTGGGGGGCGTCCTTGAGCAGTACCAGGGTGTCGAACCACACCGGCGCACCTTCCTTCGGCAGGCTGTAGGCGATCTTCACGCCGTTGCCGGCCTGTTCGGCGGTAGCCTTGGCTTCGAGCATCGCGCCGGACCAGCCCACCGCCACGCAGATGTTGCCGTTGGACAGGTCGCTGATGAACTTCGACGAGTTGAAGTAGGCGATGTGCGGACGCAGCTTGAGCAGCAGCGCTTCAGCCTTCTTGTAGTCCTCGGGGTTGGTGCTGTTGGGCGGCAGGCCGAGGTAGTGCAGGGCAACCGGCAGCATCTCTGACGGCGAGTCGAGCATGGCCACGCCGCACTCGCCGAGTTTGGCCAGGTTCTCTTCCTTGAACACCAGGTCCCAGGAATCCACTGGCGCCTTGTCACCCAGTACCGCGCGCACTTTGTCGACGTTGTAGCCGATGCCGTTGGTGCCCCACAGGTAGGGCACGGCGTACTGGTTGCCCGGATCGTTGTTGGCCAGTTTCGCCAGCAGATCGGTGTCCATGTCCTTGAAATCCGGCATCTGCGCACGGGGCAGGGGGGCGAGGGCGCCGGCCTTGATGAGCGTGGGCAGACTGAAGTTGCTGGCCACCACCACGTCGTAGCCGCTGCGGCTGGTGAGCAACTTGCCTTCGAGCACTTCGGCGCTGTCGAAGGTGTCGTAGACCGGCTGGATCCCGGTGTCCCGCTTGAAGTCCTGCAGGGTGGTGGGGCCGATGTAGTCGTACCAGTTGTACACATGCACCGTCGGGGCTTCGACCGCAAACGCCGACAGCGACATCGCCAGACAGGCGCCAGACCCCAGATTGAAATACAAGCGGTGACGACTCATGATGCGGCACTCCTGGCCTGTTGCGGCCGGTGGTAATCAGGAGTTTGCAGCGTATCGACCGGGGTGGCCTTCACCCATTCCCATCAAGGGTTACTCAAAAGGGGTAGTGCGTGGACGCGTTGTTGAAAGAGTTGCCGGTGCACCAGGGACTGGCGCGGGTCTTCACGGCGGTGGGTCGGGAGGGTTTCTGGCGTGCGCTGGTCGACACCCTGCGGTTGCTGGTGCCGCTGGACAACGCGCTGGTGGCGCAGATGCGGCCGGGCCATGTGCCGCGCCTGCTGATTGATTTCGATGCCAAGGGCAGCGGTGACGAGCAGGAAGACCTGGCGGACTACCGCGCCGGCATGTACCTGCTCGATCCGTTCTATCAAGCCGCCTGCGCCGGCATCGCCGATGGCTTGCACAGCCTCGACTCGGTGGCCCCCGACCAGTTCCTGCACAGCGAGTACTACCTGAGTTACTTCAGCACCGTGGTCGGTGGGGACGAGTTGCAGTTCATGGTCAACCTCGATGGTGCCGTGCTCGGTCTGTCCCTCGGGCGTACAACGCGCTTCAGCCTTGAGGAACAGGGCCGCCTGCTGTGCGTGCGTGACTGGGTATTGGCGGCGATGCGCCGACACCTGGACCTGACGCCACTGCAAGGGCCGGTCGCCGAACCGCCGGCCGGCGATCTGGCCACTTTGCTCGATCGTTTCGACGCACGCCTGACGCTGCGGGAAATCGAAACCGCGCGCCTGATTCTCCAGGGTTTTTCCAGCAAGGCCATCGCCCAGAAAATGGGCATCTCCCCGGAGACGGTGAAAGTGCACCGGCGCAACCTCTACCACAAGCTCAACGTGAGCGGGCATGGCGAGTTGTTTGCGCTGGTGTTGCAGCCGCGGTGACCTGAATCAGGCCACAAAAAGCGGGATTCAGTCTCCGAGCTTGAACACCAACGCCTTCAACCCACACTCGACATCGGCGTCGGGAAACTCCGGCGGGTTTTCCAGACGCTGCTCAAAGCGCAGGCTTGGCGCTTCACGGGTTACGCCGTCGATCAGGAAGTCGGCACCGAACGCCGGGTCGTTCATGCAGGCCAGGACCGTGCCTTGCGGGCTGAGCAGTTCCGGCAAGCGGCGCAGGACGCGCTGGTAATCCTTGGTCAGCAGGAAGCTGCCTTTCTGGAACGACGGCGGGTCGATGATCACCAGGTCGTACGGCCCCTTGCCGATCACCTTGCCCCAGGACTTGAACAGGTCGTGGCCGAGGAAGGTCACCTTGCTCAGGTCGTGGCCGTTGAGGCGGTGGTTGTCGCGACCACGGTTCAGGGCCGGGCTGGACATGTCGAGGTTGACCACATGAGTCGCGCCGCCTTCGATGGCTGCCACCGAGAAACCGCAGGTGTAGGCGAACAGGTTCAACACACGCTTGCCTTCGGCATTGGCGCGGACCCAGTCGCGACCGTAGCGCATGTCGAGGAACAGCCCGGTGTTCTGTTTGCGACCCAGGTCGACCCGGTACTTCAGCCCCCCCTCGGTGATGGCCATTTCCTCGATGACGTCCCCGAGCAGCCATTCGGTGGTGCTTTGCAGCAGGTAGCGATGTTGCAACAGCAGTGTATGGGCACCGGATTGGGCCCATTGCGCTGACTGGGTGATCGCCATCAGCACCTGCTTCAAGTCTTCCAGTTGCGCCGCTTCCGGTTCCTTGAACAGCGCCACCAGCACCACGCCCTGCAGCCAGTCCACGGTCACTTGCTCCAGCCCCGGCCAGCAGCGGCCACGACCGTGGAACAGGCGACGGGTTTCTGCGGGGGCGGTAGACAGGGCGGTGAGCAGCTGTTGGTTGAGGGTGGCGAGGGCTTCAGGGTTCATCGGTCTGGATCGGCAATTTGCGGGGGCGGCATTTAACCATAATTGAGTCATTGCACAGTAATCACAGACGACTCAATCCCTGTGGGAGCTGGCTTGCCAGCGATGAGGCAGTGTCAATCGACATTGATGCTGGCTGACACACCGCCATCGCTGGCAAGCCAGCTCCCACAGGATTCCCCACAGTTTTGAGAGCTGTGAGTTATCACGAATTTTTTAACTTTACGTGAGGATTTGGCGATCTTCCGGCCTCCATACTCGGCTCCAACGAACAACAGTCGTGAACATCGCGAAATACTCGGAGTGTCTTTTTTCGGACGTTTCCTACATATAAAAAACTTGCGCCAATCGATGATGAGTCGAGCCAACTGCCCAATCGGTCAGACCAAGTCATCGATGTTTTTCACTGTTCAGGAGATTGCACAATGCGCTCGCAACGTGGAGCTCAGGTTTACCCTCGCTGGCTACGGCTGACCCATTGGCTCAATGCCCTGGCCGTTCTGGTCATGGTCACCAGCGGTTGGCGCATCTATAACGCCTCGCCGATTTTCGACTTCAGTTTTCCCAAATCAATCACCCTCGGCGGGTGGCTCGGTGGTGCCTTGCAATGGCATTTTGCGGCGATGTGGTTCCTGGCGATCAACGGCCTGATCTACCTGGCCTTCAACCTGTTCAGCGGACGCCTGAAGCGGCGTTTCTTCCCGGTTTCGCCCAAAGGCGTGCTGCACGATTTGTGGGCCGCGTTACGCGGGAAACTCGGGCATGCCGACCTCAGTCATTACAACCAGGTGCAACGGGTCGCCTACCTGTTCGTGATGGTCGACATCACGCTGCTGGTGCTCTCCGGCCTGGTGCTGTGGAAATCGGTGCAGTTCCCGCTGTTGCGTGAATTGATGTTCGGTTACGAAGGCGCGCGCCGTGTGCACTTCTTCGCCATGGCGCTGCTGGTGGCCTTTGTGGCGGTGCACCTGGTGATGGTGGCGCTGGTCCCGAAAACGCTGTTGGCCATGATCGTCGGCCGCAAGGAGCAGGTATGAAAAAGCGCATCCAGGTACCCGGGCTGGACGAGGCATCGATCCTCACCGATGCCCGCAAGATCCTCGCCCCGCAGATCGAAGACCGCTCGCGTCGCTCGTTCCTGCTGCGTGGCCTGACCCTCGGTGGCGTGGCCATGTTGTCCGGCTGCAACATCACCGACAACGACAGCGTCGAGACTGCGCTGTCGTCCATGTCGCGCTTCAACGATCGGGTCCAGGGCTGGCTGTTCAACCCCAACGCGATGGCGCCGACCTATCCCGAGTCGATGATCACCCGGCCGTTTCCCTTCAATGCTTTCTACGGCATCGATGAGGCGCCGACGGTGGAGGAAGAGAGCTATCGCCTGGAGGTCACCGGCCTGGTCGCCGACAAGCGCAGCTGGCGCCTCGAAGAACTGCGCGCCATGGCGCAGACCGAGCAGATCACCCGGCACATCTGCGTCGAAGGCTGGAGTGCGATCGGCCGTTGGGGCGGCGTGCGTTTCAGCGATTTCCTCAAGCGCGTCGGCGCCGACACCGATGCCAGGTACGTCGGTTTCAAATGCGCCGACGACTATTACACCAGCATCGACATGGCCACTGCGCTGCATGCGCAAACCCTGCTGACGCTGACGTATGACGGCGCGGTGCTGCCGCGCCAGTACGGCTTCCCGATGAAGCTGCGCATGCCCACCAAGCTGGGTTACAAGAACCCCAAACACATTCAGGCGATTTTCGTCAGCAACACCTACACCGGCGGCTACTGGGAAGACCAGGGCTACAACTGGTTCGGTGGCAGCTGATGAACGTGCAAAACATTCACCGTCCACAAACCCGTGCTTCAAGGAGATTTATCATGAAAAAGTTGACCACCGTTGTTCTGTCCATGTGCCTGGCCGTTGGTGCCGCCAGTGTTTTTGCAGCCGATACGATGAGTAACGACAGCATGAGCAAGGATTCGATGTCCAAGGATGCGATGAAAAAAGGCGATGCGATGTCTAAAGACGCCATGAAAAAAGGCGATGCGATGTCGAAGGACACGATGAAAAAAGGCGATGCGATGTCCAACGACACGATGAAAAAAGGCGATGCGATGTCCAAGGATGCGATGAAAAAAAGCGAAATGTCGCAGTAAGTCCAACCACCGCGATCCATTGTAGGAGCGAGCCTGCTCGCGATGGTGTGTCAGTCGATGACAGGTTGACTGATACACCATCGCGAGCAGGCTCGCTCCTACAGGGATTGCGGTCATTCAGGGGTATGACCTGAAGTCATACCCGCATGACTTTTAATGGTTACAGCCCCGCCAACCCCCGGTGTTAAAAAATCGCAAACCAGCTCATCAACAACAAAAAAGAGCGTTTGCAACCATGATCATTCATCACTGCCGCGTCTTCGCCAGCGTCCTGCTGCGCTCTTCGAACCCGAACATTTGCCAGCGTGTGCCCCGTGCATGCGTGCGCTTCTGACACCCGAAAAATCCTCTGCGTCCTGAAAAGAGTAACGACTCATGAAAGAACTCGACCTGTACATCGGTGAAGGTTTCGAAGGCCCTGGCGTGAACGCCGCGCACATCAACATCCTGATCGGCCCGCGCAACGGCCCGGCAGGGCAGGCGTTCGCCAACAGCCTGGCCTCGCCAAGCCAGGGGCACTGCCCGTTCATGGTGATCGCCCAGCCGAACATCCCGGTCAAGCCGATGACCCTGTATGTGAACAAGGCCGCGATCGGCAGCGACCTGCACGGCAACGCTACCTGGGGCGCGTCCCAGGCTGGCATCGCCAAGGCGGTTCTCGAAGCGCTGCTGGACGGCACCCTGCCGCCGGAAGCCGAGGACGAGTGGGCCATCGTCACGGCCAACTGGGTCAACCCGGCTTGCGATGACCTGGATGCGGTGTACCTGAACAACTACAACGCCTGCCGCACCGCAATCCGCGCCGCCCTGACCGGCAAGCCGGAAACCGCGCAGCTCAAAGATGTGGTCAACCACATCAGCAACCCTTTCTACACGCCAAAAGCCTGAGGTCCGCGCCATGCAATATATCCGTTTGGGCAACTCCGGCCTTGAAGTCTCCCGCCTGTGCCTGGGCACCATGAACATGGGCACCCCGGACTGGAAACCGTGGATCTTCGATGAGAAGAAAAGCGAGCCGATCGTCAAGCACGCCCTGGACAACGGCGTGAACTTCATCGACCTGGCGGACTTCTATTCTGCCGGTGTCGGCGAGGAAGTGGTGGGGCGCATCGTCAAGCGCCTGGCCCGTCGCGAAGACCTGGTGATCACCACCAAGGTCGGTTACGGCACCCGCTCCGGCATCAACGCCAGCGGCCACTCGCGCAAGCACATCATGGACAGCATCGATGCGTCGTTGAAGCGCCTGGACATGGATTACGTCGATGTCTTCATGCTGCATTACTTCGACGTGAACACCCCGGTCGAAGAAACCATGAGCGCCATGAACGACATCGTGCGCTCCGGCAAGGCCCGTTATATCGGCGTGTCGACCATGCTCACCGGGCAACTGGCAAAGATCCTCATGGCCTGCGAGCGCAATGGCTGGGTCAAGCCGATCAACATGCAGCTGCAGCTGAACTGCGCCTACCGCGAAGAGGAACGCGAGATGATCCCGTTCTGCCGTGACCAGGGCCTCGGTGTCTCGGTGTTCAGCCCGTTGGCGCGTGGCCTGCTGACCGGTGACGCACAGTCGACCCGCAATCAGACCGACTTCTTCACCCAGCAGATGTACAGCGACGAAGCCTCGTTCGAAATTGCCCATTCGGTGCAACGCGTGGCCCGTGCCCGTGGCGTGTCCAATGCGCAGATCGCCCAAGCGTGGGTGGCCAACCATCCGGGCGTGGATTGCATGCTGGTCGGCGCCGACACTACCCAACAGTTCGACAGCGCCCTGGCGGCCCTGGAGACCAAACTCGATGCTGAAGAGCTGCACGAACTGGAACGCAACTACACGCCGTGCGACGTGATCAACGATTACACCGCCGGCAAACGAATCCTGCGCTCGGCCCGCCCGGGCCTGGAGCGCTTCAACCTGACCGAGGCCGTGGCATGAGCGCGTTGATTCGTCACGGCAATTTCATCGACGGTAAGTGGTCCGGCGGTGGCGCCACTTACCCGGTACTGAACCCGGCCAATGGCGAGCTGATCGCCGAGGTGCAAAAGGCCGGCGCTGAAGAGACTGATCTGGCCATCGAAGCGGCCAACCGCGCCTTGCCGGCGTGGCGCAAGCTGACGGCCAAGGAACGCAGCCAGCGCCTCAAGCGTTGGAGCGACTTGATGTTGAGCAACCAGAAGGAGCTGGCCACGTTGCTCAGCCGCGAACAGGGCAAGCCGCTGGCCGAAGCCATGGGCGAAGTGGTCTACGCCGCGAGCTTCCTGGAATGGTTCGGCGAAGAAGCCAAGCGCGCTTATGGTGACGTGATCCCCAGCCACAAGGCCGATGCGCGGATCATCGTGGTCAAGGAAGCCATCGGCGTGGTCGCGGCGATCACCCCGTGGAATTTCCCGCTGGCCATGGTCACCCGCAAGGTCGGCCCGGCGCTCGCGGCAGGCTGCACGATGATCCTCAAGCCCTCGGAAGAAACTCCGCTGTCGGCTTTTGCCCTGGCGGTACTGGCCGAGCAGGCCGGGATTCCGGCCGGGGTGTTCAACATCGTTTCCGGTGATGCCGTGGCGATTGGCGGCGCGCTGCAAGCGTCCAGTGTCGTACGCAAGCTGTCGTTCACCGGCTCGACCCGCACCGGCAAGTTGCTGATGCGCCAGGCCGCCGACACCCTGAAAAAGGTCTCGCTGGAACTGGGCGGTAATGCACCGTTCATCGTGTTCGACGACGCCGATCTGGATGCGGCGGTGAAAGGCGCAATGGCCTCGAAGTTCCGCAACACCGGGCAAACCTGCGTCTGCGTAAACCGCTTCTTCATTCAGGACGGTGTGTACGAAGCCTTCACCGGCAAACTCGCTGAAGCCGTGGCGGCCATGCGTGTCGGCAGCGCCCTGGAGGGCGAAACCGAGCAAGGTCCGCTGATCAACAGCGCCGCACTGGCCAAGGTCGAGCTGCACGTGAGCGACGCGGTGGAGAAGGGCGCCAAAGTCTTGTGCGGCGGCCGTCGTCATGCGCTGGGCGGCACGTTCTACGAGCCGACCATCCTTGCCGAAGCCAACGGCGAGATGCTGATTGCCCAGGATGAAACCTTTGGCCCGGTGGCGGCCTGCTTCCGCTTCAAGGACGAAGCCGAGGTGCTGCAAAAGGCCAACGACACGCCGTTCGGTTTGTCGGCCTACTTCTACAGCCGCGACATCGGCCGCGTCTGGCGCATGGCCGAAGGCCTGGAAGCGGGCATGGTCGGGATCAACGAAGGAATCATTTCCACGGAAGTGGCGCCGTTCGGCGGCATCAAGGAATCGGGCCTGGGTCGCGAGGGTTCGAAGTACGGTCTGGATGACTACCTGGAAATCAAATACCTGTTGATGGGTGGCCTGTAAACGCCACGCCGCCCCCTGTAGGAGCGAGCCTGCTCGCGATGGACGTCAACGATAACGCTGGGAGCCTGATACCCCGCGGTGCCCTCAAGTCCATCGCGAGCAAGCTCGCTCCTACAAGACGACAGAAAAGCGATCGGTTTCATTTCTCCGTCAATAACAACAATTGGAGACTTACATGTCCGTACAACCGGTAAAAATCGACGATCTGCCCATCGGCCGCTTTCACATCAAGATCGCCGGCCTGACCTTCGGCGCGCACTTCACCGACGGCTACATCCTCGGCCTGATCGGTATCGCTTTCACCCTGCTGAGCCCGCAGATGCAACTGGATGCATTCTGGCAGGGCCTGATCGGCGCTTCGGCACTGATCGGCCTGTTTCTCGGCAGCCTGTTCTTTGGCTGGATTTCCGACAAGGTCGGCCGGCAGAAAATCTTCCTGGTCAGCTTTGTACTGATCACCATCGCTTCGGTGATGCAGTTCTACGTGGAATCGGCCATGGCGCTGTTCCTGTGCCGGGTGCTGATCGGCATCGGCCTGGGCGGTGACTTCAGTGTCGGCCACGCCATGCTCGCCGAGTTCTCGCCGAAGAAGCATCGCGGCGTGTTGCTCGGCTCTTTCAGCGTGATCTGGACATTCGGCTACGTCGCCGCGACTTTTGTCGGCACCGCCATGCTCAGCCTCGGCGACGACGCCTGGCGCTGGATGCTGGCTTCGTCGGCGATCCCGGCGGCATTGATCCTGATTGCCCGTATCGGCACCCCGGAATCGCCGCGCTGGCTGGTCAATCAGGGCCGCATTGCCGAGGCTCGTGCCATCGTCAAAAAGCACTTGGGCGAGCACGTCGAACTCGACGAAACCCCGTCCGGCGAAACCCGCTCCGGCTACGCGGTGCTGTTCAGCCGTGAATACCGCAAGCGCACGGCGTTCAACTGCCTGTTCTTCGTGTGCATCGTGATGCCGTACTTCGCCATCTACACCTTCCTGCCGTCGATCCTGCAGAAAATGGGCCTGGCCGAAGGTTTTGGCACCGAACTGATGTTGAACATGTTGCTGATCCTTGGTGCGTTGATCGGCATCTGGTGCACCATCAAGTTCACCCGGCGCGGGTTCCTGATCAACTCGTTCATCATTCTGGCGGTGGCGCTGTTCCTGCTGGCGGTGTTGCCGGGTAGCGCGGCATGGCTGATGGTGCTGGTGTTCGGCGCGTTCACCCTGGTGCTGTCGGCGGTGAGCAACCTGGTGGGCGTGTTCCCGGCCGAAAGCTTCCCGACCGAAGTGCGCGCCAGCGGGATCGGCCTGGCCACGGCAGTGAGTCGCCTGGGTTCGGCGATCAGTACCTTCCTGTTGCCGGTGAGCGTGGCGGGGATCGGCCTGAGCCCGACCATGGGCATTCTTGCGGCGATCCTGGCGATTGGCGCGTTGCTGTCGTGGGCGTGGGCGCCGGAGACCAAGTCGTTGACCTTGAGCCAGGCGTGCAAGGCGCAGAGTCCGGTGGAGGGTCATTCGTCGGTGGCTGTGAAAGCAGCGGCGACGATCTGACCGACTGTCGCAGATCCAACTGTGGGAGCGAGCCTGCTCGCGAAAGCGGTATGTCAGTCACCAATGACAGCGACTGACAGGACGCCTTCGCGAGCAGGCTCGCTCCCACAGGGGAGGGCGGTGTTTCAGGGATTGCTGACCACGTTCAGCCACTCGGTAAACAACCGCACCTTCGACAAGCCCTGTTTGTCGTTCGCCACATCCAGCCAATAGCCATACGGCCCGAGGACTTCCACCGGGGTGATCGGCAGCAGGCTGCCATTGGCCAGTTCCTTTTCGATCATCTGCCGATCGATCACCGCCAACCCGCCGCCCGCCAGTGCGGTGTGGATCACCTGGTCCAGGGTGCTGAATTCCAGACCTTGCCCGGCGTCGATGTCGTCCCGGCCCATGGCCGCCAGCCAGTTCTCCCAGACCTTCAGGCGTTTGCCGTCGTGCAGGATGTGCAGCAATGGAAATTGCCGCAGGTCCGGCGGCTGGTCACCGTTGAACAACTCCGGACTGGCCACGGCGATGTGCCGTTCCATCACCAGTAACCGGCTGCTGCAATGGCTGGCCGCTTCGAGGCCGAAGCGTATGTGGCAGTCGATTTCCGCCAGGCCTTCGTGGCCCATCTGGTTGGTCACGCTCAGGCTGATATCGGGGTAACGCTCGACGAATGCGCGCAAGTGTGCCGACAGCCAGCGAGTGGCCCAGGTCGGCGGTGCGACGATGCGCAGGCGTTGGCGCAGGTTGGGCACGCGTACGGCTTGCAGGGCCCGTTCGATATGGTCGAAGGCTTGCGCCAGATGCGGCGAGAGGGCAGTGCCGGTTTCGGTCAGGGTCAGGCCCTGGGGCGTGCGGATGAACAGCGCCACGCCAAGGTAGTCTTCAAGCTGTTTGATCTGCCGGCTGACGGCGCCCTGGGTGACGTTCAGGCTCAATGCCGCCTGACTGAAACTGCGATGCCGGGCGACTTCTTCGAAGATACGCAGCATGTTGAGCGAGGGCAGTTGACGCATGGAAGGGTGACTCCGCACCTGCCGCCGACAAGGGCCGCGTGGGGTACATGTTGAAGAGGGCGCATGGGGCCAGTGGTGCCTATCTGACTATCTGTGGCGGGGCGATGCAAGCGTTCTTTGGAGCGTCGCGATTATCCCCGTTTTCCAGGGGGCGACCACTTGTCGCCCTTTGTTGTTGGTTGCGCTGCATCTAAAATGAATTTCCGCCGAGTCCGCAGCTCTACCTTTCAGGTAGCGGGTTAGAGCCCGCGAATTCATAGAGGCAATCAGGGAGCGGCACGGCCATGAGTCGAGCATTGGCGGCGGGTGGAGATCTTCCTGGCGGGTTGATCCTGGTGGTTGAAGACGACCCGATGATCCTGGAGTTTCTCTGCGAGATTCTTCAGGAGGAAGGTTTTCTCGTCGAGCCGCACATCAGTGCGGACGCGGCGGTGATCTATCTGGAACAGCATGCACCGCAGGTGCACATGCTGTTGACGGACATCACCATGCCCGGCACGCTCAATGGCGCGGACCTGGCCAACCAGTTCGGCGATCGCTGGCCCGACAAGCCGATCATGATCATGTCCGGCTTCGAAACCCCGGAAAGCTCAGGCGTGCGGCACACCGTCTCTTTCATCAAGAAGCCCTGGATGATCGGCGGGCTGCTCGATTGTGTGGGCAAGACCTACAAGTCCAGGTGACTCAACTGACCCTCGCAGATGCTACATTGCCGGGAAAATCCGTCCGGCACCCGCGAGGTTTCCTTCCTTGGCTGATCACTCTGTATTCAACTCGACTTACCGCGCTTTTCTGTTCGACATGGACGGCACCGTCCTGACGTCCATTGCCGCCGCCGAGCGGGTCTGGACAACCTGGGCCGTGCGCCATGGTGTCGATGTCGACAGCTTCCTGCCGACCATTCACGGCGCCCGCGCCATCGACACCATCAGCCGGCTGGGGTTGCCCGGGGTGGATGCCGAGGCCGAAGCCGCGTGGATTACCGAAGCGGAAATCGAGGATGTCGATGGCGTCTTCGAAGTGGCGGGCGCGGCGAGATTCCTGCGGTCCTTGCCCGTCAAACAATGGGCCATCGTCACTTCCGCTCCACGGGAACTGGCATTGCGGCGGATGGCGGCGGCGGGGATCCCGGAGCCCGAGGTGATGGTGACTGCCGAGGACGTCACAGCTGGCAAACCCGACCCTGCGGGGTACAGGCTCGCGGCCCGGCGCCTGGGTGTCGAGCCTGGGCAGTGCCTGGTTTTTGAGGACGCCACGGTGGGGATTCTGGCGGCTGAAGCGGCGGGGACGGATTTGATGATTGTCACGGCGACCCATGAGCAGCCGATCAGGACCGTGCATGCGACGTTGGTCGACTATGAGCGGGTTGGTGTTGGCGTGGACGCCGACGGACTCCTGAGTGTGCGCAAAACCTAGTGGGAGCGAGCCTGCTCGCGAAGGCTTCTGTCAGGCAATACAGTATCGACGGACACATCGCATTCGCGGGCAAGCCCGCTCCCACAGGGGGAAGTGTGTGTCAGTAGAGCCCGGGAACCAGCCGCCAGGAGCGGGCGCAATAGGCCTCGTATTCGCTGCCGAACTGCGCCCTCAGCAGGGCCTCTTCCGAGTGAATCCGGGCAATCAGCGGGATCAGGGTCAACGCCGCCAGCAACAGGCCGACGCTCGAACGAAACGCCAGCGCCCAGCCCACGGCGATGACCATCATCCCCAGATAACTGGGGTTGCGCAGGTTGCGGTAAATGCCCTCGGTGACCAGTCGATGCCCCGGCTGGATGGCCACCAGTCCGCTGAAGCGTTTGCCCAACACGAATACGGGCCACAACCGCAGTGCGCCGCCCGCGATGAATAACAGCGCCCCGAGCCAGCGCACGCCTTCACCACCGAATGTCCAGAAGTCGATGTGGTCGGTGTAGGCCGGCAGAAAACCGCTCAGCACACCGATCACGCCGAAGGCCGGGAGGACCCAGCGATTGGCCCGGTCTTCGCGTTCCCCCGAACTCAGGTTGACCTCGCTGAACAGTGATACGACGGCCATGACCAGAGTGGCCAAGGCGACGACGAGCAGTGAACCGTGGCTGAAATAAGCCGCGAATCCACCCAGCCCCCAGATCGCCAGGCCAAGGTAGGCGAGGGTGCTGACGACGGCGAAAAACGCCAGTCTGGCCGAGATTTTCATAAAAGCCTCACACGCTGAACAGGGCTTCCTTTCATTGTAGGAGCTGGCTTGCCAGCGATGGCGTTTGAAGACTCGATGCAGGCTTCAAAGGCCATCGCCGGCAAGCCGACGCCTACTCAAGCATCTCTGCTCTGGCGCTGCGCCGAATCACCTGTGGCGGTTGCCCGAACGCCCGCAGGAACGTTTCGCGCATGCGGCGGCGGTCAGTGAAGCCGGTTTCCAGGGCGATCTGGTCAAGGGTCAGGCGTCCGCGTTCAAGCATCTGTCGCGCCGCTTCCAGGCGCAGGTTTTCGATGGCCTTGGCCGGCGATTGCCCGGTTTCCGCGCGAAATGCCCGGCTGAATTGCCGGGGGCTGAGGTTGGCCACTTGCGCCAGTTGTTCCACCGAAAGGGGCTGGGCGAGGTGTTCCCGGGCGTAGCCGAGCACGGTTTGAATGCGATCGGATTTCGGCGCCAGTTCCAGCAGCGCCGAGTGTTGTGACTGGCCGCCAGCGCGGCGGTGGTACATCACCAGCTTCTGCGCCACGGCGCGGGCCAGCTCGGCGCCGTGGTCCTTTTCCACCATGGCCAGCGCGAGGTCGATGCCCGCCGTCATGCCGGCGGAGGTCCAGATCGAACCGTCGATCACATAGATGCGGTCGGCCTCGACCTTGATCGCCGGAAACCGCGCCTGCAGTTCCCGGGCGTAGGCCCAGTGGGTGGTGGCTCGCCGTCCGTCGAGCAGGCCGGCCTGGGCCATGACGAACGCCCCGGAGCAGATCGACGCCGTCCGGCGTGCCGTGTTGATGCTGGCCCGCAAGTAATCCAGCACGGCCTCGGGCGCCTGTCCGACGATGCAATCGCCACCGACCACGATCACGGTGTCGTACACGCGCTGATCGAAGGGTTCGGTGCCGACGCTCAAACCGCCGGAGGCCCGCAGGGTTTCACCGTTTTCGGACAGCACGCGCACGTCATACAACGTTTCGGCGGCACTGAAATTGGCGTACTCGAACACCGGCATTGCAGCCAGTGCCATGGACTGGAAACCCTCGAAAACCACGAACGCCACGCTGATCATGGACCTGTCCTCAAACGGTAATGTCCTGAAAACGTACTTTAAACGTCATTTGAGACAAGCGTAAGTCCCTTTATAACGGTCTGCACCCGGCGAATCTCTCGCCTCACCGTAGAGGAGTTGCACCATGGCGCTCTCATCCAAAGGCACTGCACTGATCACCGGCGCTTCTTCGGGCATTGGCGCGGTCTATGCCGACCGCCTCGCCCGGCAGGGTTACGACCTGATCCTGGTGGCCCGTAGCCAGGGCAAACTCGAAGCGCTGGCCAATCACTTGAGCGACCAGACCGGGCGCACCGTGCAAGTGGTTGCCGCCGACCTGAAGAACAAGGCGGATTCGCTGCGGGTCGAACAGATCCTGCGCAGCGACGCCAGCATCACCCTGTTGGTCAACAACGCCGGAGTCGGTGGCGTCATGCCGCTGCTCGACAGTCCCGTGGACGACATGGAAGCGATGATCAACCTCAACGTGACCGCGTTGATGCGCCTGGCCTACGCCGCCGTACCGGGCTTCGTCGCCCGGCGTACCGGCACCGTGATCAATATCGCCTCGATCGTCGCCATCGCCCCGGAAACGCTCAATGGCGTGTACGGCGCCACCAAGGCGTTCGTGTTGGGCCTGAGCCAATCGATGCAGCATGAACTGGCCGGCCTTGGTATACGCATCCAGGCTGTATTGCCGGGCGCGACCGCCACCGACTTCTGGAACGTGGCCGGCAACCCGGTGGAAAATCTGCCGAAGGAAATCGTCATGTCCGCCGAAGACATGGTCGATGCCGCGCTCGTCGGCCTGGCGGCAGGCGAAGTGGTGACCATTCCCGGCCTGCATGACGGCAGCCAGTGGGACCGCTACGAAGCCCAGCGCAATACCCTGTCCGGGTTGTTCCACAACACCGCGCCAGCGCCGCGCTATCGCTGAAACGGTCGCCCCGGGGCCGGGTGAACTAAGCTTGGGAGAGAGGACCGTTCACCACCGGCTCGTGCAAGCCCGACGAGCCGGTGGCGTGTAACAGGAGCCCATATGCTTCACATCCGCACGCCTTTGATCCTGCACCCTGGCCTGTCGACCCCGACCCGCCGTATCTGGCTGAAACTGGAAAACCTGCAACCTGGCGGCTCGTTCAAGATACGCGGCATCGGCTTGCTGTGCAGCCGGGCGGCGCAGCAGGGCAAACGCAAGGTGGTCTGTCCCTCCGGCGGTAACGCGGGACTGGCAACCGCCATGGCTGCGGCATGCCTGGGGCTCAAGGCCTGCATCGTGGTGCCGAACACCACCCCGCAAAGTACCCGGGCGCGAATCAGCAATACCGGTGCCGAGGTGATCGTGCATGGCAAGGTCTGGGACGAAGCCAATCAACGGGCACGGGAACTCGCCCAGGACCCGCGCACTGAATTCGTGCCGGCCTTCGACCACCCGGTGTTGTGGGAAGGCCACAGCACCATGGTCGATGAAATCCTTGAAGACTGTCCGCCCGTGGATGTGCTGGTGACATCGGTGGGCGGCGGTGGCTTGCTGGCGGGGCTGCTCACCGGCCTGATTCGTCATCGGCACACCGATTGCCGCATTGTTGCCTGCGAAACCGAAGGCGCGGCGTCGTTCGCTGCGGCGGTGGCGGCCGGGTACCCGGTCAAACTGGCGAAAATCGACACGGTTGCCACGTCCCTGGGCGCGGCACAAGTGGCCACCTGGCCGGTCAAGCACATCGGCGAATTCCCCTACGAGTGCGTGGTGCTCAGTGATGATGAGGCGATCATGGGGGTGGTGCGTTACGCCAATGACTTGCGTCAGTTGGTCGAGCCGGCGTGCGGCGTTTCATTGGCGATTGCCTATCTGGATCACCCGGCGATTGCCGATGCCCATGACGTGGTGATCGTGGTGTGTGGCGGGGTGAGTATCAACGCGCAACTGGTGGCCGGGTGGGCACGCTTGTCCACAGGCACGCAGGTGAGGTAGGGCCGCAAACGCTATCCCGGTGTCACAAGCCCCACCGCTGGCGATGGCGATCTTCAGTGATCGGTGGCAACGCCATCCTGGACGAGAATGGCGCGGGCCAGGTCTTCGTCGCTTGCGTTGTTGAGGGCAGGATTGTCCTGACGGATCTTTTTCAACACCGCCTCCAGATAGGCTCCACGGATCGCACCGCCACTGGCGACGAAGCTGGAGGCGTCATCCCGGGCGGGAATCATGAGTTTGTGGTCTTTGAACGTTGAGTACAGCGAGGCGGAAACCCCGGCCGAGGTGGCGACATCTTCGGCATCCACTTTGGCCAGAGCCGAACCTGCGGGCAAACAAAGTACCAGGGAAGAAATGATCAACAATCGGCGCATGACGGTGTCCTCCGACAGCATGAAGCATAAGGGAAGTACCACATAATTTAGGATGCGCGGCGCTTGCCAAGAGTTCCCCGTGGCTGCCGGATCGGCACATGGGCCGGTAATTTCATGGCCTTGGCGCTGGCGATTTTCGCCTGCCTGGTCGACTATCGGCAGCAAGAGCGGGGAGAGAGGGCAGGGCCGTTGAACGTCGATATTCAAAGCGTGGTGATCGGGGCGGGCGTCGTCGGGTTGGCGGTGGCCAGGGCCCTGGCCATGAGCGGGCGGGACGTGCTGGTGGTCGAGGCGGGTGAAGGCATCGGCACAGGCATCAGTTCGCGTAACTCGGAAGTGATTCATGCCGGCATCTACTACCCGCAGGGCAGCCTCAAGGCGCAGTTGTGCGTGGAGGGCAAGCAGCGTCTCTACGCTTTTTGTGACGGGCACGGCGTTGATTACCGGCGCGTGGGCAAGCTGATCGTCGCCACCGATGAGCAACAACGCTCGGCTTTGCAGCGCCTGTTGCAGCAGGGGCGCCTTAATGGCGTCGATGACCTGCAATGGCTCGATGGTGCGCAGGCCCGGGAGCTTGAACCGGCGTTGTCCTGCGTCGCGGCGCTGTGGTCGCCTTCTACCGGCATCGTCGATTCCCACGGTTTGATGCTGGCGCTACAGGGCGATGCAGAGAGGTTCGCAGCGACGCTGGCTTTGCGCACGCCGCTGCTGTCGGCCCGCTGCACTGAACAAGGCTTCGAACTGCACATGGGCGGCACTCAACCCATGACGCTGGGTTGCCGCGAATTGATCAACTGCGCGGGGTTGTCCGCTCCCGAGGTGGCGAACAGCATCGTCGACCTGCCTGCGCCATTCATTCCCCGGGCGCATTTGTGCAAGGGCAGTTATTTCAGTTTCAGCGGCCGGGCGCCGTTTCGCCATCTGGTGTACCCGGCCCCGGAGAGCGCGGGCCTGGGTGTGCACATGACGCTCGACCTCGGCGGGCAGGCGCGCTTCGGGCCGGATGTCGAATGGGTCGAGCATATTGATTACCGCGTCGATCCCCGGCGGGCCGAGGGGTTCTATCAGGCGATCCGCCGTTATTGGCCGGGTTTGCCGGACAACAGCCTGCAACCGGCCTACAGCGGCATTCGCCCGAAAATCAGCGGGCCGAGCGAGCCGGTCGCTGACTTTCTCATCAGCGGATGCGCCGAACATGGCGTGCCGGGGCTGGTGAACCTGTTCGGCATCGAATCGCCGGGGCTGACCAGTTGCCTGGCGCTCGCCGAGCGGGTGGTGGCGCTTCTGGACGACCGATGATCAGTGCCGGCGCTGCCTTGCGGGCATCGGGTCTATGCTAGGGAGTGCGCTTACCGCCATCGGAGAACTCTGATGATCACCGTACGCACTGCCTGTCTGCTGGCCGATTACAAACGCTGGGCCAATCAGCGACTGTTTGACAGCCTCGCGGCACTTCCTCCAGGCGAAGTCAAAAAAGAACGGGTGTCGGTGTTCAAGAACATGATCGGCACCCTCAATCATGTCTACGTGGTGGATTGCATCTGGCGGGCGCACCTTGAAGGCCGGGGGCACGGCTTCAAGACTTCACACGATCTGCTGCACGCCAATCTGGCCGAATTGCGCATGGCGCAAAAAGACATCGATCGCTGGTATTGCGACTGGAGCGCCCGGCAAACCGATGCCTCTCTGGACAAGCCCGTGGAGTTCACCTTTGTCTCGGGCGAAAGCGGCGTCATGAGCGCCGGCGCGATGCTGATGCACGTGGTCAACCACGCCAGCTATCACCGTGGCTGGGTGGTGCAGATGTACTTCGAGATCCCGGCCATGCCACCGGTCACCGACATGCCGGTGTATCTGCGCGAGTCCGAGCCGGTGTTCCTGCAGACGATCAATGCCCCGACAGTGGCGCCGACATGTGCTGTACAATTTTCGAGCGCAACCAGCGTTCTGCCGGATCGTTATCGTTGACCCCGTTCCAGACCATCGACAGTTCCGACAGGTTGATATCGAACGGGGCATCGTCCGCCCGTAACTGACTGCTGCCTTCGATCAACGCACTGGCCGCGTAATCCGGCACGGTGGCGAGCAAGTCAGTACCGGCCAGCAAGGCCCGCAACCCCGCGAACTGTGGCACCGCCAACACCACCCGGCGCGAACGGCCGATCCGTGCCAGGTCGTTGTCGATGGCGCCGCTCAGATCCCCGGAAAACGACACCAGTGCGTGGGGACGTTCGCAGAACTCGTCCAGGGTCAACGGCCCGGGACGGTCATCGCCGCGCAGGATCTTCACACTCAAATCGCGCAATTTCCTGCGCTTGGCGTTGGCCGGCAACTCCGTGGTATAGCTGATGCCGACGGAAATTTCGCCACTGGCCAGCATCGAAGACATCAGCAGGAAATTCACCCGGCGCACCACCACCACGACGTTCTGCGCCTCCTCGCGAATCTGCTTGAGCAGCGGCGGAAACAGGCCGAATTCGGCGTCGTCGGACAGGCCGATGCGAAACACGTCGCGACTGGTGGAGGGTTCGAAATCCTTGGCCCGGCTGACCGCACCGGAAATGGTGTCCATCGCCGGCTGCAACTCCTTGAGAATCTGCAATGCCCGCGGGGTCGGCTCCAGGGTTCGACCGTTGCGTACCAGCAAGGGGTCGTCGAACAGATCGCGCAGCTTTGCCAGCGATGCGCTGACAGCGGGCTGGCCGAGGAACAGCTTTTCCCCGGCCCGGGTCAGGTTCTTCTCGAACATCAGGGTTTCGAAAATCACCAGCAGGTTCATGTCCACGCGGCGCAGGTCATTGCGGTTCATGCCGGGGTTCTCGGTGGGCTTTGGAGTCTTCTCAGTAAAGCACCAAACCCCGCGCAATCTAGAGTCCGCTGATGACCTGTGGGAGCGCCACAGGTGTCAGGTTCGGTCAACATTTTGCGGAAGGTTTCCACCAACGGCCGCAGGTTGATCCGGTGCCACGCCGCCCACAGCGGCCTGGTGAGGGAAATCCACGGCACTTCCCTTAGCACCACGCCAGGCGGTGCGTTGCGGCTCAAGCCTTTCTGGATCATGGCGATACCCAGTCCCGAGGCCACCAGGGCCATTGCCGTGAAAGGGCCGGTGGCTTCCATGCGGATGTCCGGGGTGAAGCCGGCGCGGATGCAGGCACTGATGAAGTCTTCGCGGCTGGTGGAATTCTGGTGGTGCTGCACGCCGATCCATTCCTGCTCGGCGAGATCTTGCGGAGTCAGCACGGCCTGTTGCGCCAGCGGATGGTGCTCGGGCAGGGCCAGCAGCATCGGGTCGTCCAGCACTTGAAAGCCCAGCAGGTCCGGATCGTCTTCGGCGGGTGGTTCGCTGACCAGTGCGATGTCGAGGCTGCGCTGGCGCAGACCTTCAAGCTGTTCGTTAGAACGAAGGTTATACAACGCCACATGCACGTTCGGCCGTTCGACCCGCAACACGCGCAGGGCATTGGGCAGCACGCCGGCGTGCATGGCGTTTTCGATGTAGCCGATGCACAAACCGCCTTCTTCACCGCGCCCCAGACGCTTGCCGAGGGATTCCAGGCGATTGGCGTGGGTCAGCAGGGCGCGGGTTTCGGCGAGGAAGGTCTGGCCGTCGCGGGTCAGGCGGATGCGTTGCTGGCTGCGCTCGAACAGGGTCAGGCCCAGGCGCTCTTCGAGCTGGGCGATCTGCCGGCTCAGGGGCGACTGGGAAATGTGCAGGCGTTCGGCGGCGCGCCCGACGTGTTCTTCTTCGGCGACGGCGACGAAGTAGCGCAATTGGCGGATGTCGATCATGTCAGACCTTAAGGGACTCAAGTACTGCACATTATGTCTTGGACGGTCCGATCCTCGCAATCTAGGATCTGCTCAACGGTCACCCATGACCCCTGAGACTCAAGAGGATTCACCATGAGCTTGAAAGACAAACTGCCCGGCGCGCTGGGTTTCGGCACCGCCCCTTTGGGCAACATGTTCCGCGCCATTCCTGAAGATGAGGCGCAAGCCACCGTTCATGCGGCCTGGGATGCCGGCGTGCGTTACTTCGATACCGCGCCGTTCTACGGTTCGGGCCTGTCGGAAATTCGCCTCGGCGAGGCACTGTCGCGCTACAACCGTGACGACTATGTGCTCAGCAGCAAGGTCGGCCGGGTGATTCTCGATGAAGTCGAAGACGCCGCCGCCCGTGACCTGGGCGAGAAGAGCGGGGTGTTCGAACACGGCCGCCCGAACAGGATCGTCAACGACTACAGCGCCGACGCCACCCTGCGTTCGATCGAGGACAGCCTCAAGCGGTTGCAGACAGACCGCCTGGACATCGTCTGGGTCCACGACATCGCCCAGGACTTCTACGGCGATCAATGGCTGGAGTACTTCAACCAGGCCCGTACCGGTGCCTTCAAAGTGCTGACTCGCCTGCGTGAGGAAGGCGTGATCAAGGGCTGGGGTCTTGGCGTGAACAAGGTTGAGCCTTGCGAGCTGACCCTTGATCTGAGCGAGGCGCAGCCAGACGGCTTTCTGCTGGCGGGTCGCTACACTCTTCTGGACCACGATCGTGCCTTGCAGCGTCTGATGGACGCCGCCCTGGCGCAGAACGTCGAGATCGTGGTCGGCGGACCTTACAGTTCGGGCATCCTGGCCGGTGGTGCGCACTTCGAGTACCAGAAAGCCAGCCCGGCAATCATCCATAAAGTCGAGCAGATCAAACGTATCGCGGCGGCCCATGGCGTTGATATCAAGGCCGCTGCATTGCAGTTCTCGTTGGCTAACCCCGCCGTTGCGGCGGTGATTCCCGGTTCCAGCCGCCCAGAGCGGATTGTCGAAGATGTCGCCGCGCTGTCAGCGGCGATCCCAGCAGCCTTCTGGCAAGCAATGCGCGAAGCGAAACTGGTGTCCGAGCGCGCACCGTTGCCGATCATTGGAGCATGAGCATGAAAATCGATCTGACTGGAAAACTCGCCATTGTCAGCGGCAGCACCGCCGGCATTGGCCTGGGCATCAGCAAGGCGCTGGCCGAATCCGGCGCCACGGTGGTCGTGATCGGCCGCGAGACGGCCAAGGTCGAGCAGGCTGTGGCGAGCATTCGCCAGCAAGTGCCGGGTGCTCAATTGCGTGGGCTGACTGCCGATCTCGGAACGCTCGAAGGTGCGCAAAAACTGTTCGCCGCCGAGCCAAGGGCCGACATCCTGGTGAACAACCTGGGGATCTACAACGCGGTTGATTTCTTTGACACCCCCGACAGCGAGTGGACGCGGTTCTATGAGGTCAACGTGATCTCCGGTGTGCGCCTGTCCCGGCATTACGTGCCGGACATGGTCAAGCAGGGTTGGGGGCGGGTGATTTTCCTGTCTTCGGAATCCGGGATCGCGATACCGGCCGACATGCTCAACTACGGCGTGACCAAAAGCGCCAACCTGGCGGTGTCCCATGGGCTGGCCAAGCTGCTCGCGGGCACCGGGGTGACGGTCAATGCGATCCTGCCGGGGCCGACATTGACCGACGGCGTGGAGCAGATGCTCAAGGACGCCACTGCCGAATCGGGGCGCAGCGTTCGCGAAGAGGCCGACGCCTTCGTGCGCAGCGCCCGGCCAACGTCGATCATCCAGCGCGTGGCGGATGTCGAGGAAGTGGCGAACCTGGTGGCCTACATCGCTTCGCCGCTATCCTCGGCCACCACCGGTGCTGCCCTGCGGGTCGACGGCGGTGTCGTCGACAGCATGGCCATCTGAACCTTATTGATTAAAAGAGAGCATTACATGGCAACTGCATCAGCCTTTATCGACATCCCGGCCTCGGCCGAACAGGTCTGGCAATTGATTGGCGGTTTCAACTCGCTGCCGGACTGGCTGCCGTTCATTCCCAAGAGCGAACTCAGCGACGGCGGGCGCGTGCGCCACCTGCAAACGGCGGACGGCGCGGTGATCATCGAACGCCTGCAAGCCTTCGACAACGCGGGCCAAACCTACAGCTACTCGATTGTGCAGGCACCCTTTCCGGCGACTGATTATCTGGCGACGATCAAGGTTCAAGCGCAAGGCGAGGGCGCGCGGGTGACCTGGTCCGGTCAGTTCGAACCGGTGGGCGTGAGCAACGAGGAAGTGGTGGCGTTGTTTACCGGCATCTATCAGGGTGGACTTGAGGCATTGCGGGCCAATTACCCGGCCTGACAGGCACGCCACCAATCCCTGTGTGGGAGCGGGCTTGCTCGCGAATGCGGAGCATCAGGCGATATATTTTTACCTGATGTACCGCCTTCGCGAGCAAGCCCGCTCCCACATTAAGGGATCTGTTTTGATCCTGGGGTGAACACTAGGCTTGAGGAATCAAACTCTCCCGACAATCGAGCACCAGCCGCGCACCGCCCAGTTCGCTGCTGCCCACCTCCAGCGTAAACCCGTGCAGGCTGACGATCGCCGCGACGATGGACAGCCCCAGGCCGAAACCGCTTTTCTGATTGCCCGCCTCGGCGCGATAGAAACGCTGGAACACCGCTTTACGTTCCGACTCGGGGATGCCCGGGCCGGAGTCGAGCACTTCGATCCGCGTGTGCCCGCCATCGTTGACCCCGCGCAAGATCACCGCGCCACCGGGCGGGGTGAATTTGATCGAGTTGCTCAACAGGTTCGCCACGGCTTCGAACAGCAGTGCCCGGTCACCATTGAGCGGTGGCAACGACGCGGGCAGGTGCAGCTGAAACACCAGGCCATCGTCTTCCGCCAGGGGCAGGTAGAACTCATGCAGTTCCTGCAGCAACGCCACCGGGTCCAGTTGCACGAAGCCGGAGCGGCGCTGGCGGTCTTCCAGTTCGGAAATGCGCAGCAAGCCACGAAAACGTGCCATCAGCGTATCGGCCTCGGCCAGCACCAGGTCCAGTTGCATGGCCTGCGGTGAACCTTCGCCGGCTTGCTGCTGCATGCGGTAAAGCTGCGCGCGCAGCCGGGTCAGGGGTGTGCGCAGGTCATGGGCGATGTTGTCGCACACGCCCTTGACCTCGTTCATCAGGCGCTCGATGCGTTCGAGCATGGCGTTGACGATGGCGGCGAGCATGTCCAGTTCGTCACGTCGATTGGACAGCGGCAAACGCCGGCTCAGGTCGCCAGCGACGATGGCTTCGGCGCTGGCCTGGATCCCGCGAATGCGTCGCAATGGCCGACGCCGCAGCAGATACCAGCCGATGATGCCTGGCACGATGGTCAGGGTCACCCCCCAGAACAGGGCGTGAAGGATGATCCGGGTCACGGCGAACAGCGAACCGTTGTCGCGCACCAGCACCAGCCAGCGGCCGTCGAGGGTGGGGGTTGCCACCGCGTCGCAACTGTCGGCGGGCAGCGTCTGGTCACCGGTGTCGTCGGAGGCGTCGCAGTCGCGCAGCGTGTGGATCCTGCCATCGAGCGGCAAGCCGTCCGGAATGTAGCGCAGGGCGCCGCTGAGGTAACGGTGGCGGGCGTCGAACAGGCCGTAGGCGTCAATGCCGCGGATGTCGAAGGTCATGCTGACGGCGAGGGCGTCCACCAGTTGCTCGCCCGAGAAGCGCGAGAACAGGTGCTGGCGTTGCATCAGTGAATGCTTGGCCAGGTTGTCCAGGTAAGCGGAAACCTCGTAGTACATGACCCCCATGAGAATCCCGCTCCAGATCACGAACAGCGAACTGTAGAGCGCCAGCAGACGGCTGCTGGAGGAACGCCAGCCTTTAGACGGGTTCGGCAATGACATAACCCGAGCCTCGCACGGTCCGAATCAGTGGGACATTGCCAGGCGGGTCGATCTTCTTGCGCAGACGGCCGATGTGGACGTCGATCAGGTTGGTGCCGGGGTCGAAGTGGTAACCCCAGACTTCTTCGAAAATCATCATCCGCGAGAGGATTTGCCCGGTATTGCGCATCAGGAATTCCAGCAGTTTGTATTCGGTGGGCAACAGCGTCAGCAGTTGACCGTCGCGGCTGGCTTCGTGGCTGATCAGGTTCAACTCCAGGTCCGCGACCCGCAGCGTGGTGGCCTGGGCGGTCACGTTATTCTGCCGGCGCAGCAGGACTTCGACCCGGGCGGCCATCTCATCGGTGGCGAAAGGTTTGGTCAGGTAGTCGTCGCCGCCGGCGCGCAAGCCGCGCACGCGCTCATCGACGTCGGACAGGGCGCTGATCATCAGGATCGGCGTGACCACGCCCATGGTCCGCAGCGTGGTGACAATCGCCAGGCCATCGAGCCCGGGCAACATGCGGTCGAGGGTGATCAGGTCATAGTTGCCGCTGACCGCGCGCTCCAGCCCTTCGCGGCCATTGTCGACCCAGTCGACGTCGAGGCCGTGGCTACTCAGTTCGGCGACAATTTCCCGGGCGGTCACGGCGTCGTCTTCGATGGTCAAGATGCGGGTCATGGGGCTGGCCTGATTAAATGTTCACAACGTTGTGCGGCATTTTGCCAAGAAATGATCGCAGGCTTCCTAAATAAAAGTTCATGGGCATTGCGGGTTTGCGCCAATTCATAAAACCCTCTGAGCAAATTCGCAGCCACAAGAGAACGCAATTCCACTTGTGGGAGCGAGCCTGCTCGCGAAAAGGAAGGATCAGGCGAAGCGAGTCCATCTATTGAATGGGCGTATCCACAAACACCTCAAGCCCCTCGGCATACGCCGTGAATGCGGCGATCCGCGGAAACTGTGCCGCACTCACCTGATCCGGCACCACCAGGTTGGTAAAGCTCCACGCCACCGCGAGGGTAATGCCGTCCTGCTCAATCGAGCCGTCAGTCTTCAGCGGCTGCTTTTCCAGTTCCTGCTCCAACGCTGAGTAGGCTGCCGTCAGCTGTCCTTCCACCCGTTGCACCCAGGGTTCGAACTGAATCTCCGCCGGCCGCAGGTTGCGCTCATAATAAAGCTGCACGGACTTTTCGCTGGCGGCCAACGCCAGGCCAATCAGGCGCAAAGCGCGCAGGCGCTGACCCGGCTCGGCAGGCATCAGGCTTTTTGGGGCCAGGGTTTCCAGGTAGTCGATGATCAGCGTCGAATCCATCAACACTTCACCGTCATCCAGTACCAGCGTGGGCGCCTTGACCACCGGGTTGATCTGGCGGAATTGTTCGAAGTGGCGGAACACCGAGACCGACCGGTGTTCCAGCGTGATTCCCAAGGCTTTGGCAGAAATGGCGGCGCGCCTTACATAGGGCGAGTCCAGCATACCGATCAGCTTCATGGTCCTTTCCTTTATATGGCCATTTCGGGAGGGACAACCTTAGCTGAGGTTCGCAACCCTGCAAATGACCGTGAATATTGCCCGGTGCTCGCCGTTTGTCTTCCATATACAGCCGCTCGATTGAATTTCTTGCTATAAACGCACTCCGATGACCACCTCAAAGCCTGCCGTAGAGCATTTTCGGGGCTTTGTCGGACAAATTCGCTGTCTTTTCAGTTGCTGATGCCTCAAGTCGGCCGTAGACTGCCGCCCCTCGTAAATTGAGTGCCGGGTGGCGCTTGGAACAAACGGCGCCTTTCCGATGGCCTGCCCGGGTCTGCCGGAACGCTCCCTTATTCGCCTTAATGCACGTTTTTTTATAGAGATATCAATGACAAAGGACAAGTTGCTGGCCATGCCGGCGGATGACTACATGAATGCCGAGCAACATGCTTTTTTCTCCGAGCTGTTGCAAAACATGAAAGTCGAAACCCATGAGCGCATCGAACAGAACCGCATCGCCATCGAAAGCCTGGACACCCCGGCCGATCCGGCAGACGCGGCTTCGGTCGAAGAAGAGCGCACCTGGCTGGTGAACGCTATCGATCGCGACCAGCGCATGCTGCCTCAGTTGGAACAAGCGCTGGAACGCATCAAGGAAGACAGCTTCGGCTGGTGCGATGACAGCGGCGAGCCAATTGGCCTCAAGCGCCTGCTGATCAGCCCGACCACCAAGTACTGCATCGAAGCTCAGGAACGTCACGAGCAAATCGACAAGCACCAGCGTCAGGCCTGATTCTGTGAGGCAGCCCTTTTAATTCGGGCTGCCTTGAAAAGATCGCAGCCTGTGGCAGCTCCTGCGCAATTGAAGCAGGACGCTGGTGCAGGCTGCGATCTTTGTTTTCTGCTGTCTTCGATTTCCCGGTTCTTCTATTGATCTGCTGCAACATTCGCGACTAAAGGCTCATGGATAATGGCCTTATGGTGGCGTTTAATGCGAAGACAACAATTAGAAGCTTTCCGGGGTGACAAAGATGACGAGAGACGGCTCTCTGGTTGCGGCAGTACCTGCAGCAGTGCTGTTGCCGAAAAATCGCTGGCTGACACCGACGCTGCAAAGCATCGCCCTGATGCTGTTGTTATGTGGCATGACGCTGGGCGAATGGTCTCTCTACCTTGGCCTGCCCCTGGCCGTATTGATTATCTGGCTGCCTCGCCTGCGTTCGCGCGCGACCCCGCAGGCCGCTTGCGCCGACAACCCTGATGCCATCGGCGAGTTGACTCGCGATCTTTCCCACACCACCAGCCATAACGCGCTATCGGCGGCGGGCGTGGCGTTTTCGGTTCGGCAACTGGCGGAAAAACTGCAATCGCAGCTCACGGCGGCGGCCCGGATCGTCAGCAACGCCGAGGTCATGATCACCACCGAACAGGCCACCTCGACGCTCAGTCGCCAGGCGCTGAGCGCTGCCAGCGAGGCTCATCAAAGTGGTGCGGTCGGGCGAACGGAGCTGATCGAGTCCATTGCGCGCATGCATCAGCTCAGCCAGCGCGCCAGCAACAGCCGTGAGCTGATCGAAGCCTTGAGCCTGCGCAGCGATGATATCCAGCGCGTGACCCTGGTGATTCAGTCCATCGCCAGCCAGACCAATCTGTTGGCGTTGAACGCTGCCATTGAAGCGGCGCGGGCGGGGGAACACGGTCGCGGGTTTGCCGTGGTGGCCGACGAGGTTCGTGGGCTCGCTGCGCGCACGGCGGCCGCCACGGGTGAAGTCGGCGAGATGGTGGCCGACATCCAGCAACGCACGGCGCAGGTGGTGGAGCAGATCCGCCAACTGTCCAGCGACCTCGACGCTGGCGTCGGGCAGGTCGAACGGACGGGCCAGCATCTGGAGAACATTGCCCGTCTGGCGGCCAGTGTCGAATCCCAGGTCGGAGAAATCGCCCGGGGCGCGGACACCAACCGTGAACAGCTCGACAGCCTGTTTCACGCCATCGAACAGATGCGCAGCGACCTGGCGGTCAGCGACCAGCAGACTCAGCGTCTGGCCCATGCGGCGGTACAAATGGAAGGACAAGCCGAAACCATCAGCGAGCGTCTTGCCGAGGTGGGGCTGGATGATTATCACCAGCGGATCTATGACCTGGCCCGGGAAGGCGCGAGCCAGATCGCAGCGCGTTTCGAGGCGGATATCGATGCCGGTCGAATCAGTCTCGACGATTTGTTCGACCGCAATTACCAGGTCATCCCCAATACCAGCCCGACCAAGTACCAGACGCGTTTCGACCGCTACACCGATCAGGTTTTGCCAACCATCCAGGAACCGTTGTTGCCGCGTCACGAAGGATTGGTGTTCGCCATCGCCTGCACCCAGCAGGGTTATGTGCCGACCCACAACCATGTGTTCAGCCAGCCGCTGACGGGGGACGCGCAGTTCGATGCCTTGCAGAACCGCACCAAACGCAAGTTCGCTGACCGCACCGGGATCCGCTGTGGCAGCCATCAGAAGGCCGTGCTGCTGCAAACCTACACCCGCGACACCGGAGAGTTGATGCACGATCTCTCGGTGCCGATCATGCTCAAGGGGCGTCATTGGGGCGGTTTGCGCCTGGGCTACAAACCGGAAGAGCCGCGCTAGACATCGCAGCTTGCCGGGTGATTGTTACAAATTATGCAATTAACCTGTGCAGGGTATTGCTGTTTCCTCGCCAGAAAACTAATTAACATACCTATTAATTAGGTTGCTAATGGAGTTCGGGAGGTCAGCATGCAGGGCAAAGTTGATGTCGCGGTCATGATCGGCAGCGGGGTACCTGCCAATCTGCGCTCCCTGGGGCGTAAGGTTTGCTGGGTGGTGTTGCTCAATGGCGAGCGCCGGGGCACGGCATTCTCCAGTCGCGACGAAGCGGAGGAGTGCAAGGCTGCCTGGTTGGCGCAATTGAACGCCGAAAGGCCTGGCAGCCTGCATTGAGGTTGTCAGTGTGTCTGGTGCATGCGCAGGTTCAGGTCATCGACCACCCGCGCCCAGTCTGCGTCTTCGCGTAATTGTTCCTTGAGGAAGCCGGCCTGCTGTGGTGACCAGAACTCGGCGTCGATGAGTTTCTTGTCGCCAGGCAGGGAATGGCCGGCAATGAAGTCGTCGATCGCTTTCTGGCTGGAGTCCAGGCCGAGCTGGTCGAACAGGCCTTTCAGGTTGTGTGTCGGTGATTCCATCTTCATCTCCTTGCAGGTCGTCAGTCGGGTCGAGGGGCAACGCGCGGAACCTTGCATCGAGGGCGCCGCGCGGGTGGAGTTCGATCACGATGTTCAAGCGCAACAGTGAGCATAGACCGCCAGCCCGACAATCAGGCTTTCAATGCCCCCGCATCGACCGCCGCCTTCAGTTCCCTGGCCGATTCCTGGGCCGCAATGGCGGCGACATCCGGGGTCTTGAACCAGCGATCCTTTTCGACCTGGTGATACGTCACGGTTTTTAGCGGTGGTTTGGCGCGCATGACAATCACGGCCTGGAACTCACCGTCGATTTCTCTGGCTTCACCCCGGATAAAAAACTCGCCGATATCAAATTCCGTCACGTTGCAGACTTCCCCTGGAAATATATTGTTGTTGTCAACGTAACCCGATTTTTCCGGATCCGTTTTATTGGGCGGGCAGTATGGCAGTAGTTGCCCGTCGACGGCTGAGATAAGTCGGCGGGCAGACCAAACGTCGATGGAAGGGAGTGCGGTGGTGCATGTCAACTGTGTGAGTCAAGAAACCGGGCGAGGGCGCAGGCTTCATTGTGGTTGGCTCGGAAACCTCTGACGCAGCCTGTAGAAATTTCCTTGATGTGAAAGAAGGCAATGCCTGCCATCACCACCTGAAATCGCGGGCGAGCGGGGGTGTCGGCAAGCGGTTCATGGCCGCGGAACCCTGACGGGAGTGAGGTCGGCGCGGTTTTTGAGTCAGGCAGCAAGGGGTAGGCAAAGTGTGTCAGCGTGCACATATGAAGTCCTTTTCATTGTTTTACCGACGTATGTACGTCGTTTTGGCTAGTCTCCAAGAGCATCGCTGCTCTAGAATCACCCTCACTGGTGGGTGAATGATGTTTATCTAAAGCAATTTTTCGCTGACGATATGTAGGAAAAGATTTTTTCTTGATGAGATTTTTCCCCGAAGTTGATAGTCCATAATTTTCTGGCAGCAGGAAGGGCGTTTTCCTTCAGCCTGTGACGAACGCCAGTCAGGACGACGCGAATGACGTTCCAGTAGTCTTCTCAAGCTTCGTGATGAATGAGTGCACTGCTCATTCAGGACATCAATCCGGGTTCTTTGGCTACACCTTCGGCATTGCCGCTTTTTTGGCTGTGCGTTTATTTTTCGCGTACGGCACCATTTTTCAGATGTGGGGATGTTTCCTTGGCAGTAAGTAATCTCGATATGCACGCCTTGTTCGTGCTGGGCGATTTGCGCGCAAAGCTGGTCAAGCAGTTTCAGTCACGTTTCGTTTACATCACCGAACAGAACGCTGAAGGCATTTACATTGCCGAAATCGACACCGAATCAGCCCTGGTGGTGGACGACAAACCCGGACTCAAACTCAAGGTCGGCGATCATTTCAGCGCTTCGGTGCTGCCCAGTCGCGAAGGCGGCAAGCTGGACATCAGGTTCCGCGACATCAAGCTGACGGTTTACGGAATTGGCGATTACGCCTTCGTGACCACGGCCGACGGTCAGGGGATTGTGTTCAAGGAAGGTCATAGCGTGGTGATGGTGTTTGCCGCCCATCAACAGTTGCAGGATGGCCTGACCAAGACCCTCAAGGCCGTGACCGCCAAAGCGGCCAAGTGGCGCAAGGGCGAGTTGGTGACCTTCAAGGCCAGCGAGTGATGACCCTGACCCGCGCCGACTTCCACGAGCAGAACCTGGCCCGCGCTCAAGACGACGCGCGGCGGCTGTTCGGGCAGAAGACCATTCTGCAGGGAGCCTGGCTGAATTGGGTGGCGTCACAGCTTTACCAACTGCAACCGGCGCCATACGCCAGTATGGTCAGGCGAGAGCTGACGCGTTTGCAGGAAATTTCCGAAAACTGATCCACGCACCTCGAAAGCAGGAACCTCTACTACAGTCAATGGACTGAGTATCCAGAGGCTTCGCGGTCTGCTGCCAGACCATCCTGCCATTGCTGTGAACAGCGCGAGGTGCAAAAGCATGAACGGATTTCGACGGTTGCTGACTGCTGTCCTGGCCATTTTCGGTTTGCTGGCGACACCCGCCCCGGTGTTGGCCGCCCAGGCGCCGATCCACTTTGCCGACCTGAACTGGGAAAGCGGCAGCCTGATTACCGATGTCCTGCGCATCATTGTCGAGAAGGGCTACGGGTTGCCGACCGACACCTTGCCAGGCACCACCATTACCCTGGAAACCGCGCTGGCCAATAATGACATCCAGGTCATTGGCGAAGAGTGGGCCGGTCGCAGCCCGGTCTGGGTCAAGGCGGAAGCCGAAGGCAAAGTCGTCAGCCTCGGCGACACGGTCAAGGGCGCTACCGAAGGCTGGTGGGTGCCGGAATATGTGATCAAGGGCGACCCGGCCAAGGGCATCAAGCCGCTGGCACCAGAGCTGCGCAGCGTCAGCGACCTGCCGCGTTACAAGGACGTGTTCAAGGACCCGGAAGCCCCGACCAAGGGACGTTTCCTCAACAGTCCTATCGGCTGGACTTCGGAAGTGGTCAACAAGCAGAAGCTCAAGGCGTATGGGCTGGACGACACTTACGTGAACTTCCGCAGCGGTTCGGGCGCGGCACTGGATGCCGAGATCAGTTCGTCCATTCATCGTGGCAAGCCGGTGCTGTTTTACTACTGGTCGCCCACGCCGTTGCTTGGCCGCTTCAAGCTGATTCAACTGGAAGAGCCTCCGTTCAACGCTGAAGCCTGGAAGACCTTGACCGACGCCGACAACCCCGATCCGCAGCCGACCCGGTCCCTGGCCTCCAAGCTGTCGATCGGTGTGTCCACCCCCTTTCAAAAACAATATCCGCAAATTGCCGAGTTCTTTACCAGGGTCGACTTTCCTATCGACCCCCTGAACAAAGCGCTGGCCCAGATGAGCGAGAAACATACGCCACCGCGTCAGGCGGCAGAGGCCTTCATGAAGACCCATCCGGACGTCTGGCGGGCCTGGCTGCCCAAGGACGTGGCGGATAAAGTCGCCGCCGCCCTCTAAGTGCTGCCGCTGGCCGGGATCTTTTGATCTTTGTCATAAAAAAGCAAAATCAAGACATCGCAGCCTGCGGTAGCTCCTACAATGTTCAGCTCATATCCCTTTCAAGGATCTCTGAACCATGACCCTGTTGTTGGCTCAGTCGCTGGTAACGATCTTCGCAGTGATCAGTCTGGTGCATGTGTATTGGGCGTTGGGTGGTGAGTGGGCGGCGGTGGCGGCGGTCCCGCAAATACCGCAGGAGGGCAGTGCGCAACTGCGACCGGCGTTCAAGCCACGGGGCTGGATCACGCTGGTGGTGGCAGGGATGTTGCTGTTGATTGCCGTGCTGGTGTGTTGGCGAGTGGGGTGGTGTCTGCCACCGTCGCATCACTGGTCGTTGCAGTGGGTGATCAGCGCGATTGCGATTTTGCTGTTTGCCCGGGCCATTGGCGATTCGGAGCTGGTGGGTTTTTTCAAGGAGGTCAAGGGTTCGGAATTTGCCCGGCTCGATACCTGGGTTTATTCGCCGTTGTGCGTGGTGCTGGGGGCGGGGTTGTTGGCGGTGGCCTGGGTTTGAGCCAGGCCGGTCGTACTGTATTGGCTGACCTGTCGCTTTCGTCGGATCGCCGCCCGGGGCAAGCCCGCTCCCACAGTGATCCCGGTCGATCACAACTTTTGTATACACCCGAGAACCTGTGGGAGCGGGCTTGCCCGCGATGAGGCCGGTCCAGGCACTAAAGGTCTTTGCTCTAACTGCCGCTCTCAGTACGCCGACTGCTCACCTCGGCCGGCACATCGTCCCCGGCCATGCGTTTGCGAAACAGCGCCGCCCGGGCCAGCAGCAAGGTGGTCACCGGTACGGTAATCGCCAGCAGGATCGGAATCAACCAGGCGTGCAATACCGGCGCGGACTTGAGCGCTGAAAAGTAGATGATCGAAGCCAGTGCCACGCACCAGGCTCCGAGCGTCGAGGCCAGGGCGGGTGGGTGCATGCGCTGGAAATAATCCTTCATGCGCAAAAGGCCCGTGGCGCCAATCAACGCAAACAGACTGCCGAGCACCAGCAGGATCGCCACCGGTATTTCCACCCACATCGACAATGGCGCATTCATTCGATCACCTCGCCACGCAGCAGGAATTTCGCCAGGGCGAACGAGCCGACGAAACCGAACAGTGCAATCAGCAGTGCCGCCTCGAAGTACGTATCACTGGCATAACGGATACCCAGCGCCAGCATCATCAGCATCGCGACGATGTACAGGTAGTCCAGCGCCAGAACCCGGTCCTGGGCCGACGGCCCCTTGAACAGGCGGATCAGGGTCAGGATCATCGCCAGGGAAAAGAAGAACAGGCTCAGCACGATCGCGTTCGACAGCAACGGGCTCATTCGAAGATCTCCATCAACGGACGTTCGTAGGTCGCCTTGAAGTGCTGGATGAACAGCGCCTCATCGTCCAGGTCGAAGACGTGCAACAGCAAAATGCTGCGATCCAGCGCCAGCTCCGACCAGACCGTGCCGGGCACCACCGTGGTGATCATCGACAGTGCGGCCAGGCCGTTGGCATCGCGCAGGTCCAGCGGTACCTTGATGAATCGCGAGCGGGGCGGGCGCCGACCGGCATTGAGCACGCCCCAGGCCACGGCGAGGTTGGACTCCAGCACATCACGCCCGACCACCAGCAGCAGACGCAGGATCACCCAGGGACGACGGATGCGTACCGGCAGCGGACGCAACCTGCGCATCATCAGCGGCGCACAAAACCCCAGCGCCGCACCCAGCAGCAGATTGCCGGGGGTTGTCGACAGGTTCAACAACAGCCACAGCAGCCACAAGGCCAGCGACAGCAACGGTGCAGGAAACAGGCGCTTCATGGTTGCACCTCCAGCGAGGTCGCCTCGGCCGTCGGGTTTGGTACGACGCGAGTGTCGAGCACGGCCATTACATACTGCTGCGGGTTGTACAAGGCATCGGCGGCGGCCTGGGTGTAGCGCAGCAGCGGATCGGCCATGAAGGTCAGCGCAATACTCAAGCCCAGAAGTGCGAAGATCGGTATGCATTCGAAGCGTCGCAGCAGGGGCGATGGTCGTTCCGCCGGGGTCCAGAAGCGCTGGATGCCCAGGCGCGAGAACGCGATCAGCGATGCCAGCCCGGACAAGATCAACAACACCAGCAGGCCCCAGGCGGCACTGGAGACAGGTACGTCGGCGCTGTTGCCCAGGCCGGATGGATTGAGCAAGGCGCCGATCAAGCCGAGTTTGCCGATAAACCCGGAGAGCGGCGGCATGCCGATGATCAGCAAGGCGCAGGCGATGAAACTCAGGCCGAGAAACGCCATGGTCCAGGGGATGACCTGGCCGACCACGGCCTTCTGTTCGTCGTCGAGGTTGGTGCCTTTGGGCGGATGCAGGGATTCCAGTGGTCGGGGCAGCAGTTCGGCTTCATCCTCGAGCAGGACTTCGTTGGCCGAGCGCGAGCGCTCGATCAGTTCGGCCAGCAGGAACAGTGCGCTCAACGCCAGGGTCGAGCTGAACAGATAGAACAGCGCCGCGCCGACCAGTTTCGGCTGGGCGAACCCGATGGTCGACAACAGGATGCCCGCCGACACCAGGATGCTCAGGCTGGCCATGCGCTCCAGGCGTTGCGCGGCGAGGGTCGCGATGGCGGCGCAGACGATAGTCGCCATGCCGCCGTAGATCAGCCACTCGCCACCAAAGAACGCCGATGCCCCGGCCTCGGCGGAGAACAGTAGCGTCCACAGGCGCAGCAAGGTGTAGACGCCGACCTTGGTCATGATCGCGAACATCGCCGCCACTGGCGCACTGGCCGAGGAATAGGCCGGCACCAGCCAGAAGTTCAGTGGCCACATGCCGGCCTTGGCCAGGAACGCAACGGCCAGAATCCCGGCGCCGGCGTGCAGCAAACCCCGATCGGTCTCGGACACCAGCGGGATTTTTACCGCCAGGTCGGCCATGTTCAACGTGCCGGTGACGCCATAGATCAGCGCTGCGCCAATCAGGAACAGCGACGAGGCCAACAGGTTGATCGAGATGTAATGCAGCCCCGACGACACCCGTGCCCGGCCCGAGCCGTGGAGCATCAAGCCGTAGGACGCGGCCAGCAGCACCTCGAAGAATACGAACAGGTTGAACAGGTCAGCGGTGAGGAACGCGCCGTACAGGCCCATCAACTGGATCTGGAACAACGCGTGAAAGCTCGAACCGGCGCTGTCCCAGCGAGCCATGGCGAATAGCAGGGCGCTGACGCCGATGATGCCGGTCAACACCAGCATCAGTGCGGACAGGCGATCGACCACCAGCACCAGGCCGAACGGCACTTGCCAGTTGCTCGGCAGGTACACGCCGATGGAGCCTGGCACGCCGGTGGTTTGCGTCCATTGCAACAACGCCACGGCAATGCCCAGACCGAGCAGGCTGGAGAACAGATTGATCTTCGCCTTGAGCGGCCGGTGCTTCTCACCGAGCATCAGCATGATCGCGGCGGTCAGCAGCGGCAGCAGAATGGGCGCGACGATCAGGTGGGTCATCGCCATCATTCCCTGGGCTCCCGGCCATCCACATGGTCGGTGCCGGTCAGGCCCCGGGAGGCCAGCAGCACCACCAGAAACAACGCGGTCATGGCGAAGCTGATGACGATCGCCGTCAGCACCAGTGCCTGCGGCAACGGGTCGGTGTAATGCAGCAGGTCCTGAGGGATGCCGTCCTTGATGATCGGTTCCTTGCCGATGAACAGGCTGCCCATGCTGAAAATGAACAGGTTGACCCCGTAGGACAGCAGGCACAGGCCCATGACCACCTGGAACGTCCGAGGGCGCAGGATCAGCCAGACGCCGGACGCGGCCAGTACGCCGATGGCGATTGCGATGACTTCTTCCATCAGACGGCTCCCTTGGCGGTAACGGATTTGGGCTGGGCAGCGGTTTTGTGACCTCGCACCGATTGGTGGGCGAGGGCAGTGAGGATCAACAGGGTCGAGCCGACCACCACGCCGTACACACCGATGTCGAAGAACAGCGCGCTGGCCAGGTGAATGTCTCCCAGCAGCGGCAACGAGACGTGCCAGGTGTGGGTGGTCAGGAACGGATAGCCGACCACCATGGCACCCAGGCCGGTAGCCGTGGCAAACAGCAACCCGGTGCCCATCCAGCGCAGCGGCCGCAGGCTCATTTGCGCCTCGACCCACTGCGTGCCGGCGACCATGTATTGCAGGATGAAGGCCACCGACATCACAAGCCCGGCGACAAAACCGCCGCCCGGCTGATTGTGCCCGCGCATGAACAGGTAGAACGACACCACCAGCGCCACCGGCAACAGCAGGCGCACCAGTACCGCCGGCACCATCATGAAACCGAGCGCGGTATCGCTGGCGTGACGCGGGTTGACCAGGTCGGTGACCACATCCGGTGCAAGCAAGCGTTGCTGGGCCGGCAGTTGCAGGCTTTCCTTCGGCGGACGGAAGCGGCGCAGCAGGGCGTACACGGTCAGGGCCACGGCCGCCAGCACGGTGATTTCACCGAGGGTATCGAAACCACGGAAGTCCACCAGCATCACGTTGACCACGTTGCTGCCGCCGCCTTCGGGCAAGGCGCGACTCAGGTAGAAGGAGGAAATGTCGTTGGGGGTCTGGCGCGTCAGCATGGCGTAGGCCAGCAACGCCATGCCGATACCGACCGAGGTCGACAGCAGCAAGTCGCGGATACGCCGCACCCGCGCCCGGCGCAGGCTGCCTGGCAACGGCGAGACCTCCTCGATCCGGCGTGGCAGCCAGCGCAGGCCCAACAGGATCAGCACCGTGGTCACCACTTCGACCGCCAGTTGGGTCAGGGCCAGGTCCGGTGCCGAAAACCAGACGAAGGTGATGCAGGTCATCAAGCCGCAGACGCTGACCATGGTCAGGGCCGCGAGCCGGTGATACTTGGCCTGGTAGGCCGCGCCAAGGGCGCAGGCGATGGCCAGCAACCACAGGGTGACGAAGACGATCGATCCGGGGATTTTCGGCCGGTCACCCCAGTGAAGGCTGCTGTGCAGCATGGGAATCAACCCGGCCAACACGGCGGCGAGCACCACCAGGAACAACTGCATCTGCAGGCGCCGGGTGCCAATCCGGGGCTCCAGGCGACGGGCCAGGCGCATGATGGCGACCAGTGCATATTCGAACAGGTGCTTGCCGTCCAGGCGACCGATGACGGGTGGACGGTTGAAGCGTCCGCGCTTGAATTGATTGCGCAGCAGCAGATAGAGCGCGGTACCGCAGGACAACGCGATCAGGCTCATTATCATCGGCGCGTTCAGGCCATGCCAGATGGCCAGGCTGTATTCGGGCAGCGTGCCGCCGACCACCGGTTGCGCCGCCGCCGCGAGCAGCGGGCCGACCACCTGCGCCGGGAAGATCCCCACCAGCAGGCAGGTGAACACCAGCAACTCGACCGGTGCGCGCATCCAGCGTGGTGGCTCGTGGGGCGTGTGCGGCAGGTCGGTCGCGGGCGGACCGTAGAATACATCCACGGTGAAACGCAGGGAGTAGGCCACGCTGAAGGTGCCGGCAATCGTTGCCACGATCGGCAGGCTCAACTCGACCCAGCGCGTGGCATTGATGAACACGGTTTCGGCGAAGAACATTTCCTTGGACAGGAAACCGTTGAGCAACGGTACCCCGGCCATCGAGGCGCTGGCGACCATGGCCAGGGTGGCGGTAAACGGCATCAGCTTGTACAGGCCGCTGAGCTTGCGGATGTCGCGGGTGCCGCTTTCGTGGTCGATGATCCCGGCGGCCATGAACAGCGAGGCCTTGAAGGTCGCATGGTTGAGGATGTGGAACACCGCGGCCACGGCGGCCAGTGGACTGTTCAAGCCGAGCAGGAGTGTGATCAGGCCGAGGTGGCTGATGGTCGAGTAGGCCAGCAGCCCCTTGAGGTCGTTCTGGAACATCGCGCAATACGCCCCGAGCAACAGGGTGCAGGCACCGGCGCCGCTGACGATGTAGAACCATTCTTCACTGCCCGACAGCGAAGGCCATAACCGCGCGAGCAGAAATACCCCGGCCTTGACCATGGTCGCCGAGTGCAGGTACGCCGACACGGGGGTTGGCGCGGCCATGGCGTGGGGCAGCCAGAAATGAAAGGGAAATTGCGCACTTTTGCTCAGGGCGCCGATCAGGATCAGGGGCAACAGAATCGGGTAGAGGGCATGGGCGCGAATCAGGTCGCCTGCAGCCAGGACCTTGTCCAGGTCATAGCTGCCGACCACATGGCCAAGCAGCATGACCCCCGCCAGCAGGCACAAGCCGCCCGCGCCGGTCACCATCAGCGCCATGTAGGCACCGCGCCGGGCATCGGCGCGATGGTGCCAGTAGCCAATCAACAGGAACGAGAAGAGGCTGGTCAGCTCCCAGAAAAACACGATCTGGATCAGGTTGCCGGAGATCACCAGGCCGAGCATGGCGCCCATGAAGGCCAGGAAAAACGCGAAGAATCGGGGCACCGGATCGTTCGGTGACATGTAGTAGCGGGCGTACAGCGAAACCAGGGTGCCAATGCCCAGCACCAGGATGGAGAACAGCCAGGCGAAGCCGTCCATGCGCAGGACGAAGTTCAGGCCCAGGCTGGGCAACCAGGTAAACTCTTCGCGAATGACGCCACCGTGGGCGATCTGCGGGTACAGGAACGCGACCTGAAGGGTTCCGATCAGGGCGATCAGGCCAGCCAGCAGGGATTCGGCGTTTCGTGCGTTGTGCGGCAAAACGGCCGCCAAACAGCTGCCCAAGAAAGGCAAAAGCAGTAGAACTATCAGGGACATAGGCTTCTAATCTGCGGAAGTTTGTGAAGCATCATACGTGCCAGCTCCCGGATCACCAAACGCCAAGCTGTCGCAGAATCCTACACGGTAGCCGGAAAAGCCCTGATTCACATTGTTTCGGCTTGCAGGCCTGTTTTTTGTTTAAGGAGTACATATCCGTTGCTGCGGTAACGGCTGCAGGCGGTTTCGCCCTTACGGCGACTCACTTTTTTTACAAGCGCCTAAAAAAAGTAAGCAAAAAAACGCTCGCCCCGAACGTCCGGCCCCTCGCCAGGGCTCGGGGTTCCTTCGCTCCGGTGTCCATCCGGGGGCATTGCCCTCCGGTCGGCTGCGCGCGACCTACATGCAATGAGTTCGACTGCGTCGAACGGCGCTACGCGCCCATCCCCGGATGAACACCTCCACTCAGCCTGCCGAGGGGGCGGGTGGATCAAGATCAAGAGCGGCAGGCGAGCTAACGCTCGGCCTTGTAGGACCGAGCTTGCTCGCGATGGACGTCAACGATAACGCGGGCTGTCTGAATCCCCGCGGTGTCCCGGCGTTTTTCGCGAGCAGGCTCGCTCCTACAGAGGGGGAAACGCGTTCAATTGCGATCAGGCCGGACTGTAGGCCGCCTCGCTTTTGCTTTGGCTTTTGATCTGCTTGCCCCCTCGAGAGGCCGAGTGGAGGTTCTGCGCAGTGGGCAACCCGGCATGGATGCCGGGTTAGCCGCGTACGGCCATGGATGGCCGATCGCGGCGGGCCCACGGAGCAGGACCGGAGCGAGGGAATGCCGAGCCTTGGCGAGGCACCGAACGTCAGGGGCAAGAGCCCTTGGTTACTTGGGGCTCTTCCAAGTAACCCGCTGTAAGAGCGGAACCTTAAGTGGCCGTTACCGCAGAACCGGATATGTACACCAGTAAAAAATCCACACCGCCTGCTCGCAAAGGCTATTCAACAAAAAAACTGAGGCTACGGCTTAACCCTGTGTTTCCTGTTCCAGCTCTTGCTCGACCGCAGCCGCCTTACCCTTGGTCTTCAACTCGCTGACAATCACGGCCGCCACGATCATTCCGGCGCCGACCAGGGCAATCGCGGGCAGGCGCTCCCCGGCGATGCGCCCGACAATCCCTGCCCAAACCGGCTCGCCGGCATAGATCAGCGTGGCGCGGGTCGGTGACACGCTTTTCTGGGCCCAGTTCATCGCCACCTGAATCGCCGCACTCGCGGCCCCAAGGCCCAGCGCGCTGCACAACAGCAACCAGGAGAAGTCCGGAATCGCCTCGTTGGTCGGCACCACCATCAGGAACGACAGCACTGAAGTGACCGCCAGTTGCACCGCCGTCACCCGGCGCACATCGACCTGGCCGGCAAAGGTACTGATCAGGATGATCTCGGCTGCAATGGCCACGGCGCTGATCAAGGTGGCGATTTCACCGGGGCTGAAGTTGAACGACGCACCGGCCGGCCCGGACAACAGCATCAACCCGGTAAAGGCCAGCATGATGCCGATGCTGGGCATCAACCCCGGGCGCCGTCCCAGCACCAGCCATTGCAGCAACGGCACAAACGGGACATACAGCGCGGTAATGAATGCCGATTGGCTGCTGGGAATGCTCTGCAACCCGACCGTCTGCAAGCCGTAGCCGAGCATGATCGCCACGCCGATGAACGACCCGGCCTTGAGTTCGAACAGGGTCAGGTCGCGCAGGTGGCGCCAGGAAAACAGGGCGACGATGCTCGCGGCGGCGGCAAAGCGCAGGCCGACGAAAAACATCGGGCCACTGACGGTCATCGCATGCTGTACCAGCAGGAAGGTACCGCCCCAGACCATTGTGATCAGCACCAGCACGCATTCGGCCTTGCTGAACCTTGTAAAACGGGAGGAAACCTTTGGGGAGTTCACCGACGTCATGACCTTGCACGCTACTGGAGGGAGACGCACAATGCGCCGAATGTTGCGCAGTATACTGCCCAACCCCACTCAGTGAGCAATATAGTGCACAAAGATTCTATCCAGCGGGCGTCGGTCCTCCAGCACGTCAGTCAAAACGTCCGTCGTTTGCGTCATGCCGCCGACCTGAGCCAGATCGCGCTGGCCGAAAAGTCCGGTGTCAGCCGTCGAATGCTGGTGGCGATCGAGGCGGGGGAGAAGAACGTCAGCCTGACCACCCTCGACCGAGTGGCCGAAGCCCTCGACGTTGCCTTCAGTGATCTGATCCAGGCCCCCGACGCCCGCGATACCAGCCGTATCAACGAGCTGGCCTGGACCGGCACGATTCCCGGCAGCAAAGCGATATTGCTTTCCAAGGCCCACGCGAGCCGCGAAGTCGAGCAGTGGGAATGGTGCCTGCAACCGGGTGAGGTGTATCCGTCGGAGCCGGACGCCGATGGCTGGAGCGAGCAGATTTATGTATTCGAAGGTTGCCTGACAGTCATGCTCGGCGACCGGCCACAGATTATAGCGACGGGTGAATTCTTCATGTTCGCCAGCAACCAGCCGCACTGTTATCGCAATGACGGGGCAGTGGCGGCTCGGTTTGTCCGTAATGTGGTTATCTGAACAGGGAGCGTTAGATGGACCAGAGTATTACCAATGATGCCGACATCCTGATTGTCGGCGGCGGCCTCAGTGGTGCGTTGCTGGCGGTGCAGTTGATGCGTCTGCCGGGCCGGCGCCGGGTGCTGGTGATCGAGCCCCGGGCCGAGCTGGGGCGGGGCGAAGCCTACAGTGCAGTGGAACCGGGCCACACGCTCAATGGCAATGCGGCGCGGATGAGCGTCGATCCGGACAACGCCGACGACATGACCCAGTGGTTGACCGAGTACATCAAGGCGGGTGGCTGGCCGGAATCGGATCAGCAGCATGTGCCGGTCAGCGAACTGTTTGCGCCGCGGGGCGTATTTGGCCTGTATGTCCGGCAACGCCTGGCGCAAGCGCAGGCGGTGGGCGCCTTGAAGGGTTCGACGGTGGAGCATGTGCAGGCCGAGGCGGTCGATATGCAAACCGATGCCGACGTCGTACGGTTGACCTTGAGCGATGGGCGATGTGTGCAGGGCGCTTTTGCGGTACTGGCAACCGGGGTGTTTCCCGCCGCGCGCACGCCACAAATCCGCCCCAGTGGCTTGAACGCAACAGCCCTCGATCCGTGGGGCGTGGCGGCCATGCGGCAACTCGATCCGCAATCGACGGTCATGATCATCGGCTCGGGTCTGACCATGGTCGACGCCGTGGTGTCCCTGGAGCAGGCCGGGCACCGTGGGCCGATCGAAGTGTTTTCCCGCCATGGCCTGTTGCCTCATGTACGCCGCCAGTCACCGGCCTGGGTGGATTTTCTCGCTGAGGACCGGAGTCTTCGCACACCTCGCCAGTTGATGCGTGAATTGCGTCGACACTGCCGGGACGCCATCGCCCAAGACATCGATTGGCAGGCGCCGCTGAACACGGTACGGGCACACATTGGCCGCTTGTGGCATCAGGCGACGGATGTGCAGCGTCGGCAGTTTGTGCGCCATGTGCGGCCGTGGTGGGAAAGCCATCACCACCGCTCGCCACCCTTGAGTGCCGAATTGGTGGAGCGCTTATATAAGGAAGGGCGGCTACGTGTTCACGCCGCCTTCTACCAGGGCCTTGAACCGGCAATGGATGGCGGGGTGAGTATCCGCATTCGGCGACGCGGCGAGGCGCAGACCTGTGTGGTCAGCGGTGCGGCCCTGATCAACTCCAGCGGTATCGAATACGACTGGCGTCGGGTCGCGCGACCGCTGCCCCGGCAACTGCTCGCCCGAGGCCTGGTCCGGCCGGGACCGTTGGCCCTGGGCATCGCGGCAGAGGTTGATGGCGCGGTACTGAATGCCGAGGGGCAGCCTGCCAGCCGTCTGTTTGCCATGGGCCCGCCATTGCGTGGCATGTGGTGGGAAAGCACCTCCGTCGCCGATGTGGTGAGCCAGGCCAGAGCGTTGGCTGCGCGACTGGTGCGCTAGCCGCCCGTTCAACACTCCTCGCCTTCAACGCGGAGTGTTGGCGCTCAGCCATCGCTGTTTGAGTCGCTCCAGGCTCCCGTCCTGTTGCATCTGGTCCAGCGCCTCTTGCCAGCGTGCCACTTGACGGGCATCGGTCTGCAGGGAAAACGCAATGTAGCTGCCTTGCCGCATCAGCGGAATCTGGTAGTGCAGTTGGCTGGGCGGCAGGCCTTCTTCACGGGCCAGGGTGGCAATGGACAAGGTGTCGGCTACCACATAGTCGGCACGGCCCAGACGCGCCAGGCGTATCATTTGTTCGGGTGTTTCGACGCCATACAGATTGTTCAAACCCTGCTTCTGCAAGTAGTTGTAGGCCAGCCATTTGCGCGGCACCGCAATGGCACCATGGCTGGCGGCTTCCGGCAGGCTGCGTACCGGTGGCCGGGTGTTGTCGGCGGAATACAGTGCCGTTTCCACGTCCAGCAGCGGGCCGACCCATTGGTAAAGGTCATCGCGTTCGGCCGTGCGCAACACGGTGAACACGCCGGTGGCCGGTTCGCTGGTGGCGACGTGCAGGGCCCGCAGCAACGGCAATTGCTGAAGATGCACGCGATCCCCGGTGCGCTCGGCCAGTGCCCGCACTACGTCCACACCAAATCCCACCAGCTCGCCTCCTTGCTGGAAATGCAATGGCGGGTGGTTATCGGTGAGCAGGTTCAGGTCAGCCGCGCATGCGCCGAAGGTGAGGAAGTACAGCAGGCAAAGGGTAAAGCGCTTCATGAATCGTCCTTGATGAAGTGGCGTGCAGAGCTTAGTACGGGCGTACCATGGCTGTCCTGCACAATTGTCGGACTTTTTTGGCTTTCTTCAGGACTTGTTGATCAGGTTTTAGGGCTGTGTACATATCCGTTTTTTGGGTAACGACGGCTTGCGGTTTCGCCCTTACGGCGACTCACTTTTTTTACAAGCGCCTAAAAAAAGTAAGCAAAAAAACGCTCGGTATGACTCGCCCCGAACGTCCGGCCCCTCGCCAGGGCTCGGGGTTCCTTCGCTCCGGTGTCCATCCGGGGGCATTGCCCTCCGGTCGGCTGCGCGCGACCTACATGCAATGAGTTCGACTGCGTCGAACGGCGCTACGCGCCCATCCCCGGATGAACACCTCCACTCAGCCTGCCGAGGGGGCGGGTGGATCAAGATCAAGAGCGGCAGGCGAGCTAACGCTCGGCCTGTTGAGTGGTGAAAAGCTTGGGTGTTCGCTGATTTGCTTTGCTCTTCTGTGAGAGCTGGCTTGCCAGCGATGGCGGCCTGACAGT